>CAZQAO010000001.1:0-6058 GCA_964591225.1 uncultured Muribaculaceae bacterium
TAAAAACTAGGTTTTATTTATTTAATATTGACTTAAATATTTAAAAATATGATAAAGTTTAACTGATTATAACTTTTTATCTTGGAAATAATGTTGTATAATAATAATTAGATTAGGGTGATAGAAATGAAAGTATTAAGTATTGGCCGTTTAATTCATGATGTTAATATTTTAGTTGATCAATATCCAACAGAAGCTAGTGAAATTGTTACAAAAGAGTTAGTGTCATGTAGTGGTGGTTCTACATGTATGGTAGCTTATACGTTAGCTAAATGGAATGAAGAATCATATATTTCTGGAGTATTAGGTTATGATGATACTGGTAATGCCATGCGGAAAGATATGGAATCTAATCGAGTCTTAACGGCGTTTTTGGAAACAAATTATGATATTAAAACTCCAACTACTTATATCATAACGAATAAACAAAATAATTCTAAGACATCTATTCAAGCAGAAGTAGATGATTTTCATATCAAAAAGTATGAATATGATCAACCCATGGATTGTGTTGTTGCTGATGGCTATGAATATAATGCTGCAGTTTATGCTTATAATAAATATAGTAGTAATATAACGATTTTAAATGCTAAAACTCCTCATCAAAATTTACTTGATTTTTTTAAATATGCCAAATATATTGTGGCAAGTGGGGAAGTTATTGAAGCAATGTTGGGAACTAAAATAGATACTAATAATCCAATGGCTTTATCTAATATTTATAAAAAAGTAATGGATAAATATCCTCATATTTATTTATTAATTGTCATTGATGGTTACGGGACTATTTATCAATTAAATGGAGAAATAAAAATATTAGCTGATATTAAAAATGAAGGTATAGATAAAACTGGTTCATTTGATGTTTTTGTATCAGGAATTGCTTATGGTTTAATTCATCATTATGATATGGAAACTACTATTCGTCTAGCAACTATAGCTAAGAGTTTAGCTAAAAATGCATTAGGTTCGACTTTATCTATTCCCTTATTAAGTGATGTTTTAGCTGATTATGAAAGTCGCTTTGGTAAAATTGTCGATTCTAGTATGCCAAATAATCCAGGTGGAAATAATGCTAATGTTCAACCAAACCAACCTTCATCACCTCAACCAAATATGCAACCCGCCCCCAATCCTCAACCGCCGGTAAACCCTGAACCAACGCCAAGTTCACAACCTGAAGGAAGTACTACTAATAATGCTCCTACCTCTAAATAAGTATCCTACTTTAGATGTTCATGGTGAAACTCGCGATACTGTTTATACAGTATTAAAAGATTTTATTGCTGATAACATAAAATTAAAAAATCCGGTTATCATAGTAATACATGGTAAGGGCAGTGGCATCTTAAAAGATACTATTCATGCTTATTTAAAGAAATGGAAAGTAGTCAAGAAATTTTATTTACATAATTGGAATCAAGGAGCCACGGTAATTGAATTAAATATTTGACAACTTACTAAAAATATGGTAAAATTACGGAGCAATAAGAAAATTAGACATAAATTTGACATTTTTTATAGTTTGTGCTATACTTAGTACATAAAGAAATCGGGGGTATGGAAAATGAAAGGTTATGTTTTAGATTATATTGATGAGAATGAATATCATAAATTAGAAAGAGCTTTAAAAAAATACAATATGTTAGCATTCAAAAAATTAAATTTTGAATACTATCCTAGTTTAAGAAATGGTGAATTCTTAGGAGAATTAGTTTCTCAAAATAAAAAAGCTGGTACAGAAACTTATGAATTAAAATTACCAGGGGATAAAATGTTTGTTCAAATTCATGGTGAAGTTAAATTAATTTATACTGTTTATAAGAAAGAAAAAATTGTGATGTTAGATTCTATTACTCCAAAAGATATCTTACTTGAAGGACATATGTCAGAATTAACAACTTATAAGGGAGTTATGATTTCTAAAGCCAATGCTTCTAAAGATATGTTTAAAATTGATTTATTAAATATGTTACAAGATAAGTAGAAATACTTATTTTTTTTATATATTCTTCTTGCACGAGATACGATAATATGGTATGATGAAGAAGTCAATGGACCTCTAGCTCAGTTGGTTAGAGCATCCGGCTCATAACCGGGCGGTCGCAGGTTCGAGTCCTGCGAGGTCCACCATTTTATATTATTGCAGGTATGGCGGAATTGGTAGACGCACTAGACTTAGGATCTAGCGGAGCAATCCATGGGGGTTCAAGTCCCTTTACCTGCACCAATAAAAAATTAAAAAGCCCAAATTATTAGGCTTTTATTTTTTACTTCAAAATTATTTTTTATGTTATAATTAAAAATGAAATTAGGAGGTTTTTATGAGAATTAATGTAGATAATAATTTTGTTGAAAAAATAAGTACTAAAGAAGAATTAAAAAAACTATTAGATCAATATAAAGGTATACTTAATGATGCAATAATTAGTTATTTGGATGCTTTAATAGAATTAGAATTTTCAGTTGTAAGAGAATATATTGATCCTGAAGACAGAGCTGCTTTATCTAACCTAGATGTATATAATAAAATAGCTATTTATAATATTTTTAATCGAGCTATTAATTTATTTAATAATTTATATCGTCAATTTGAAGTTTCAGAGGTAACCGATAGAGTAAGTGTCTATATGAATGTAAATAATAAAGGTAGAGAAGTGAAAGTATTTGATTTTGGTACTTATTATGCTAATTCTGTAACAATTAATGGTTATCCTCAAACACCTAATTTAGAGGAACAAATTAGTTTATATCGCACTATTGAAAGTAAAGAGCAAATTGCCGTGGAAATAGATAGAGTGACTAAAGAATTAGAAAAGTTGAATCAAGAACAAAATCCTTATTCACCACCACTTGAAATGGGAATATTTCGACCATATGGGGGAGCATATGATCAATGGAATTCTCGTCATGACTATCAAAAAAGTTACTTAGAAAATAAAATTAGCGAATTAGAAAGTAAAAGTAAACGAGAGTTAACTGATGATGATAAAAGAGAAATCGAATTAACTGCCCAAATAAACGATATGTTTTTAGAAGATTATGGTATTGATAAAAATATTTTTGATCGATTTGATAGAGTAGTAGCTAACGAAAATCAATTGCAAAAAACACTTGTTATTAAGAGAAAACCAAATTTAACTATTGAAAATCATATTGCATATATGTAAAGAATATAGTCCTTAAAAAAGGGCTTATTTTTTTCCTTAATTTACAATTAAAAATATCCATAGTATAATATTTTTGAGTTAGATAAAGAAAGGTATTAGGATGCAATATATTAGTAAATATCAATCTTTTTTAGGAGAAATGCTAATCACTTGTGATGATGAGGCCCTCACCAGTTTAAAGTTTATCGATCAAGATTTTAATTTACCTAAATATTATCAAGAAAAAGAAACTTTAATTATTAAAAGAGTTAAGAAATGGTTAGATATTTATTTTAAAGGTCAAGAGCCAGACTTTTTTATACCTTTGCACTCTAAAGGAACTGTTTTTCAAAATGAAGTATGGGAAATTGTTAAACGTATTCCTTATGGAAAAGTTATGACCTATCAAGAGATTGCCGAAAAGTTAGCACATAAGAAGGGTTTAGCAAAGATGTCTAATCAAGCGGTAGGACAAGCAGTGGCCCAAAATCCTTTTATTATTATAATCCCTTGTCATCGAGTTATTGGAAGTAATGGTGCTTTAATTGGTTATGCCGGAGGTTTAGAAAGAAAACAGGCACTTTTAAAATTAGAAAATGTAGAAAGGAGAAAGCAAATAAAATAAATATTGCTCAAAGTAGTTATGGTAATCAAAGAAGTAACAGTCAAAAGTATTTTAACGAAATCTAATTTGCCAGTAGCAGATTATAGTGTCAATCCCTATGTAGGTTGTTCTCATGCTTGTAAATATTGTTATGCCTCTTTTATGAAACGTTTTACTAATCATTCTGAGTCTTGGGGAACATTCATCGATGTAAAATATTGGCCACCGATTAAGAATCCTTCTAAATATAAAGATAAAGAATTATTTATTGGTTCAGTCACGGATCCTTACATGCCTTTAGAAGCTAAATATAAAAGAACTCGAGCTTTATTAGAAGAAATGAAAGATAGTGGTTGTAAGATAAGTATTGCCACCAAATCGGATTTAGTTTTAAGAGATTTAGATTTAATTAAAACATTTCCTGATTCGCGGGTATCTTGGTCAATTAATACGTTAGATGAAGAATTTCATCGTGATATGGATAATTCGGTATCTATATCAAGAAAGATCTCAGCTATGAAACAATTTCATGAAGAAAGTGTTCGGACAACTTGTTTTATATCTCCGATATTTCCTGGGATTACCAATGTTAAAGAAATTATTTTAAAAACTAAAGATTATTGTAATTTAGTTTGGCTCGAAAATTTAAATTTAAGAGGAGATTATAAACAAAGAATTCTTGATTTCATCAAAGCTAAATATCCGCATTTGTATCCTTTGTATGATGAAATTTATAATCAAGGAAAAAGAGATTATTGGCAAGCTTTAGATCAAGAAATTAGAGAATTTTGCCAAGAACAAAATTTAAAATATTTAAGAAATGATGATTCTATGCAAAATAGTATTGATGAACCCCCAATAGTAGTTAATTATTTTTATCATGAAGAAATTACCAAATAAGGATGATGAGTAATGGAAACTTTAACAATTAAAAAAGAAAAAATAACTATATGGCATGATAATGTTTTTAATGTTCCGATTATCTATCTTCATGTCTATAATGGTAATGGCGAGAATATTTGGCGTATTTGTAAACAACTAAATTGTCCTACCTTTATTTTAGTAACTATTTCTAATCTAAATTGGGATGATGATATGTCTCCTTGGGCAATTCCTCCGATATCTATAAATGATAATCCTTGCCAAGGTTTAGCTTGCCAGCAATTAAAATTATTAAAAGAAGAAATTATTCCCGCTGTTGAAAACACTTTAATATGTAAACCAACCCTCGCTATTATTGGTGGTTATTCTTTGGCTGGTCTTTTTGCTTTATGGAGTTTATATAATACAGATTATTTTTCGGCTGCTATTTGTTGTTCAGGTTCATTTTGGTTTCCTAAATTTACGGATTATGGCCAAACTCATGAATTTAAACGAATACCCGAATGTATTTATTTTTCCCTTGGTGATAAAGAGAAAGATACCACTAATAAATATTTAAAAACGGTGGAAGATAAGACAAAAACTATTTATGAAGAAATTCAAAAACAAAATATTAAAACTATTTTCGAAATGAATCCTGGTAATCATTTTCAAGATCCGGATTTAAGAATGGCAAAAGGAATATGGTGGGTATTAAATAATTTAGTTATAGGAAAGGAATAATTATGATAAAAATAAAAATAAATAATGAAGAAGATTTATATAATTCGTTTGATCTATTTGCGGAAACTTTAAGTGATGATCTAATATCATATATTAATAATAAATTAGATATATCATCTATTAAAGAAATAGAGGATATAGAAATAATTGCAACTAAAAAAATTGATGAAGAAAAGTTTAAAAAAGCATTTTTTAAATATTGCGATGAACAATTATTATTAATTAATAAAAAACAAAAAATAAATACTACTAAACAAATATGGATGCTGTTAATTGGTATTGTCTTTATTATCTTTTCTTTAGTATTAGCAAATAAAATAAATGTTATTACTTTAGAGATTATTTCTACTATTGGCTCTTTTTCCATTTGGGAATCTGCTAATAGTTGGTTATTAGAAAGTAAAGTTATTCGTTTTAATAAGTTAAAAACTAAAAAACTGAAAAATAGTGTTATTAAATTTAATTATTTATAAATTTTAATATTTCTTTAATCTTTATTATATATTCTTATCATATAGCAAAGGAGAATTTATGAAAAGAAAAAGTAAAAATATTATTTTAATAATATTAATAATGGTATTATCTTTAGTAATAGCATTTACGATGAATGATGCTAAAAATAATATGAAATCCAATGTTCAAAATAACATGGAACAGATGGGTGAAACACCACCAAATATGAATGATGGTAATTTAGAAA
>CAZQAO010000001.1:6158-41902 GCA_964591225.1 uncultured Muribaculaceae bacterium
AACATGGAACAGATGGGTGAAACACCACCAAATATGAATGATGGTAATTTAGAAAATAATGATGAGACTCCTCCAGAAAAACCGGAAGGTGAAAATAATGATATGGTACCACCCGAAATGCCTAATACCAATAATAATATGACACCTCCCGATATGGATAATGGTACAGAGAAAATTAACCCAGTTTATTATGTAATATTTGGAGTTGAAAGTTTAATATTATCTATTCTAATAATTTATTTGTTTATGTCTAAATTTAATAATAAAACATTTAAAGAAACTTTTGAAAATTCTGATAAAAAGATAATATATATTTTAAGTATTATTATTTTGACTGGAGGATTAACTTTTGCTGAATATATGGTAACAGCTAAAATGATAAGCAATAACGAAGTAAATATATCAGAACCAAATAAGGAAGTTTCATACTCTAGTTCTCATGAAATAACCGCTTCAACTACTAAAACAAGTGGTAAGTATGAAAGTAAGAAGAAAGATGAAAATGCTCTTTTAGTAAGTGGGGATATCGATGTAGATTTAAGTAATATTGAAGTAACTAAAATGGGTGATTCAAATAGCGGTGATAATACTAGTTTTTATGGTATAAATTCTGCTATCATTGGTAAAAATGGTGCTAATTTAATATTAAAAGATATTACGGTTACTACTAATGCAAATGGCTCTAATGGTGTCTTTAGTTATGGGGGCTCAGCTACAAATAATTCTTCGGGAGATGGAACTAATATAGAAATAAGTAATTCAAAAATAACAACAACGAAAGATAATTCTGGGGGGATAATGACAACAGGTGGCGGAACAATGGTAGCTAAAAATCTAACTATTAATACCTCTGGAGTATCAAGTGCAGCTATTAGAACAGATCGTGGCGGTGGCACAGTTTTAGTTGATGGCGGAACTTATACAACTACGGGAGCTGGTTCACCGAGTATTTATTCGACCGCAGATATAACTGTCAAAAACGCTAACCTAATTTCTAAATCTGCCGAAGGTATTGTTATTGAAGGTAAAAATAAAGTATCTTTAGAAAATACCAATTTAACTGCTACTAATAACTCTTTAAATGGTCAATCTACAACTTATAAAAATATTTTTCTGTATCAATCGATGAGTGGTGATGCTCTAACGGGAACTTCCGAATTTAGTGCTAAAGATTCTAATATAACCACTAATAAAGGCGATACTTTTTATATTACTAATACTAATGCTAAAATTACTTTAATAAATAATAAAATTGTTAATAATGATAGTACAGGTTACTTTTTAAGAGCTCAAAAAGATTCATGGGGTCAAAGTGATTCTAATGGTGGTGATGTTACTCTTTCAATGACCAATCAACAAGCAAATGGTGAAATAGCAATTGATGCTTTATCTACTTTAGATATGACTTTAACAAATAATTCTTATTATGAAGGAACTATTAATAATGATAATAGTGCTAAATATTTAAAGATAACGTTAGATAAAACTTCACGAATTAAATTGACCGGGGATAGTTATATAAACGAATTAGATAACGCAGATAGGACCAATAGTAATATTGATTTTAATGGGTATAAGTTGTATGTTAATAAAACCGTTTTAAATTAAAGGAAAGGAGGTTTTTTAAGGTGCGTATTTTAGTAATAGAAGATGAATATGCTCTAGCTGATGTCATTGCTACTAAGTTAAAACAAGAAAAATATGAAGTAGATATTAGTGTCGATGGTGCTGATGGCTTAGATAATGCCTTAACTAATATTTATGATCTTATTATATTAGATATTATGTTGCCAAAAATAAATGGAATGGAAATATTAAAAACTATCAAAGAAAATGATATTACAGCTAAAGTTATTATGCTTACTGCTAAGTCAGGACTAGATGATAAATTAACCAGTTTTAATACCGGTGCTGATGATTATGTAACTAAACCATTTCATATTGAAGAACTAGTCGCCAGAGTAAATGTGCAATTAAGAAAAAAAGATAAAACTAAAATAACGGATATTCTCTTATATAGTGATTTATCTTTAAATATTAGAACCTCGACGTTAACTTGTACGAAAACCAATGAATCCATTAATATTCCGTATCGGGAATTAATGTTGTTAGAATATTTTATGACTAATAAAGAAATGATTATTTCTAAAGAACAAATATATGATAAAGTTTGGGGAATTGATAATGACTACGAATCAAATAATTTAGAAGCTTATCTTTCTTTTTTACGAAAAAAACTGAAAATTATTGGATCTAATGTAAATATCAAAGCTGTTCGTAATCTTGGTTATAAAATGGAGGATTAAAAAATGAAAGATTTAAAAAAGAAAACTTTTTATATTATATTTTTAATTTTATCATTATTTTCACTATCTTTCGCTTTTTTATTTAATTTTCAAGTTTATCGCCGCGAATATAATGGGGTTAAAAATAGTATTACTAGTTTGTGGGAATTGATAAATCAAGAAAGAAATTTTTTTATGGATAATCCGAAATATGATGATGATTTAAAAAATCATATGATTATGGATTATGAAGTATATACATTTATATTAGATCGAAATAATCATATTATTGATAAAATTAGTCATAGTAATATACCTATTGATGATAAAGTAATCGAAAAAGCCGAAAGTATTTTAGCAAAATCCGATTCTAATAAAGTTCATATTGGTAGTCTTTATTTTAGTAATTATGCTTATAATTTAAATAATGGTCAATTTTTAACAATTGTGCGTACTAAAAATGTTCAAAAGAGATTAATGTTAGCTTTTTTAACTTCAGTTTTGATAGTAAGTTTAGGGGAAATACTAATATATATTATAACGAAAAAGATAACCGAGTGGATTACTAAACCAGTGGAAGAAAGTTTTAATAAACAAAAAGAATTTGTGGTCAATGCTTCTCATGAGTTAAAAACTCCTTTAGCAGTAATGATTGCTAGTATTGATTGTTTAGAACCAAGTAAAAAAAATGAAAAATGGATAAATAATCTTAAATCAGAATCCGAAAGAATGAATCGTTTGATTACTAGATTACTTGATTTAGCTAAATCAGAGGATTACTTATTGCAAGAAGATTTTAAAGTTTGTAATATCTCTAAAATTATTGAAAAAAGAGCTTTAACTTTTGAAAGTTTAGCTTATGAGAAAAAGATATCTATTGAGACTGAAATTGCAGAAAATATTAATTTTCTTTGTAATTCGGAAAGTATCGATGAATTAATTACTATTTTAATAGATAATGCTCTTAGTCACAGTGAACCTAATAATGCGGTGACGATAAAATTAGTTGCTCATAAAAATGAAATTAGTATTGAAGTTATTAATAAGGGGGAAGCTATTAAAAAGGAAGATAGTGAAAAAATATTTGAACGCTTTTATCGAAGTGATAAATCCAGAAATCGAAATGACAATAGATATGGTTTAGGTCTATCTATTGCCAAGAATATTGTGGAAAGCCATAATGGTCTTATAAAAGCTTATTCAAGTGATGGTTATACTACTTTTAAAGTTATTTTTAAAACTAAAAATATAAATTAAAATATTTTTAATGTTTCTTTAATGTTAATAAATTAAAATCATATTGACAGAAAGGTGGTATAATTAAGAAGTAGCCAAAATTAAACCAAAGCAAATAAATATTGTTTTGGTCTTACGAAATGAATATAATGTAAAGAAAGGTGAAGAATAAATGTTTAAAGATGAAGAAAATAGAGATGAATCTAAAAAAAATGTTAAAAAAGAAATAAAAGCTAAAAAAGTGGAAATCATTGATAGTGATGAAAGACCGCAAAAAAATAGTAGTTCCAAAAATAATAACAATAGTAAATCAATTGGTATTATTTTGGTTTGTATAGTAGTTGCTATTGTTGTACTAGCTCTAGCGATGTATTTAGTTAAGACCGTATTTCCTAAAGTAAAATCAACTATAACCAATGCTAATAATGAAAAAATAGAATTAAAGTATACCGATACTTATGATAATCAAACTGAAGGAATATATATTACTGATGTTTCGAATGTTGTTGAAAATGTTATGCCTTCTATTGTATCTATTACTAGTAAAACGTTAATTTCTTCCGGAACTTTTGGACCTAGTTTCTTTGGTAAAGAAAGATATGCTGAAGGTGCGGGATCAGGAATAATTATTAGTAAATCTTCTTCTGATTTAATGATTTTAACCAATAATCACGTTGTTTCTGATGCTAGTGAATTAGCAGTTCAATTTATTAATGAGAAAAGTTATGATGCTAAAATTGTCGGAACTTCTGAAAGAAAAGATATTGCAGTTATATCAATTCCTTTAAATGCGATTGATAAGGAAACTTTAGAAGTTGTTAAAATTGCGACGATGGGTGATTCTACCCAATTAAAAGTAGGTAATGGTATTATTGCAATAGGTAATGCTTTAGGTTATGGTCAATCAGTTACAACTGGTGTAGTTAGTGCTTTAGATCGTGAAGTATCAGTCGATAGTTATACTAATAAAATGATTCAAATAGATGCTGCTATTAATGGTGGCAATAGTGGTGGTGCCTTACTTAATAGTAAAGGGGAAGTAGTTGGTATTAATTCTGCTAAATACTCATCCAGTGCTTTAACTTCTTCGACATCAATCGAAGGAATGGGATTTGCTATTCCTATATCTGATGTTAGTGAACTTATTACTACTCTTATGAACGGGGAAGAAGATAGTAGTGCTTCGATTGGAATTGAAGGACGTATTATCGATGAACAATATAGTGAAAATTATAATATTCCGACCGGATTTTATATTTCTAAAATTGTAGCTGGTAGTGGTGCTGATAAATCAGACTTAGAAATTGGTAATATTATTACGAAAATTAATGGTAAAGAGGTAACCGATTTAAGTGATATACAAGATGTTCTTTATGAACTTGATGAAGGTGATACAGTTAAACTAACAGTTAGTTATATTAGTGGTCGAGAATATAAAGAAAAAACTGTAACAGTAACTTTATCATAATTATGAAAAAGATTATTATTTATTTTAGTAGAGCTTTTGAAAATTATGCAGTTGGATATATTGATAGAGGTAATACAGAAGTTATTGCTCAATATATTCACGAGATAACTAAGGCTCCTCTTTTTAAAGTAGAACCTTTAGTACCATATAGTAAAGAATATGATCATTGTGTCTTAGAAGCTAAAGAAAGAATTAAAACCCATAATGCTCCCATTAAAGAAATGGTGCCAGATTTAGCAGATTACGATGTCATTTACATTGGCACTCCTGTGTATTTTGGCGGTATGCCGGAAGAAATGGTAACGGCATTAAGTAATCAAGATTTTACCGGTAAGATTATTAAACCATTTGTAACTCATGAAGGTAGCGGTTTTGCAAAAGTTCCTACCCAATTAAAAAGTATTTGTAAGTCAGCCCAAATTGAAAATTGTTTAGCGATAAAAGGGGTAGACGTAGAAAAATCTCGGCATATTGTCGAAGAATGGGTTTAAAAAAACTCGAATTAAACATTCGAGTTTTAATATGGTATTAATTAAATATTTTGTCAATTCCTTTAATAAGTTCCGTAATTAAATTACTGGATTTACTAGAATAAATTAGATTCTTAGCTAGAGTAGGATCATCAGTAATAATATTATCGACATTTAATTCAATCATTTTATTCATATTTTCTTTGGTATTGACAGTCCAAGCATAGATTTGTTTACCTTCGTTGTGAACTCTAGAAACCATACTTTTAGTGACACTAGAGGCTTCGACACTAAAGTAATCAGCAGCTTCTAATTTAGTTACATCACCATAAGCTAAAGCGGTCACATAAGCTGTTGTAATATCTTTATTTACTTTTTTAAAATTTTCTAAAACTTCATATACTTGGGAAGTAATAACACAATCTTTTTCAAAGTGATATTTTTCAATAATATCAGCGACATTTTGTTCAAAATTATCTTCATATCCTGTCGGTTTTAATTCAATATTTAGTTTCATATTATTTTCTTTCGCCCATTTTATAACATCTTCTAATAATGGTACAGGTTCACCTTTAAATTTTTTATCTTTAAAAGAACCAACATCTAGTTTTTGAATATCACTTAAAGTAGCTTCCCAGGTATTTAAATTAACACCTGCCGTTCTTTTAAAGTTACTATCATGAATAACAATAATATAATTATCTTTGGTTTGTTGGACGTCTAATTCTACCCAATCTGCTCCTAAGTCTTTAGCACCAATAAATGCTTGCATCGTATTTTCCGGATAGAGAACGGATGCTCCCCGATGAGCTGTTACTTCCATGGTTCTTACATATTCAATATTAAGATTTAATTTACCATTAATAATTAAATAAGTAAGACACGTTAAGATAATTAAAATAATAAAAGTAATAATTGTGACAACTAAGTTTTTCTTTTTCTTTTCTACTTTTTCTTCTGCTAAAGAAACATAATGAATATCTTCTTTGCTTTCAGTTTTATGTTGATAGAATAAAACACTTAATATAGTATAACTAACTGCTGTCGATAGAATCGAATAGATAATTAAAGATAATAATATAATTAGCCAAGTAATAGTAATTAAAAAGGAATTTAAAATATCAAAATGATTAAAGACTTTATTAATTAAAATAATGATTAAAATTTCTATCGCTATAAATAAAAGATAAATGATAATTATCAAAAATTGCGTCAAACCGATTTTTAATAGATCTTTAAGATGGTGATGTTTACTTAAATTTTTACTTTTAATAGTGGCTTTTCTAAAACTACAATCTTCTAGAAAATAGTAATGTAAACTATAAATCCAACGTAGTAGTAAACCGATTAAGAAAATAATTAAGATGATAAAAAAGAAGAACAAAGTTTGATTGGCATGAATATATTCCATAATAAATTCTGGTATTTTAATACTCGATATTAAGTTAGCACCAATTCCAATATTTAAAAAAGGAATTAAAAAGATTACTAAGAAAATCATTAAAATATTTTTTAATTGAAATACCTTTAAAGCTCTTTTAAAAGAATATTTAATAGCTTCTTTTAAAGCAATAGTTTTCTTTTGATAAGAGCCATCAATTAATACGATAATTACCCCGATATCAAATAGACTATAAAATGTCATCAAGATAAATAATAAAATTAGCATAATAATAGTTAGGGGATTACTTAGAAAACTAAAAAAATTTTCTTTAGTTAAATAAGGGAAACCCGTAATATTCATAATTAAATTAAATAACTTTAAAAATAGCGGAGAAAAAATAATTATGGTCAGTAACTTAAAAATAAATTCAAATTTAAGCATATTTTTAAAATTATAATGAAATATGTTTTTTAATTTTGTTAGCATTATCTTCACCTCTAATTTTTCTTATTAGTTTGGCATATTATTTAATATGAGTTAATATTTAAAATATTGTTAAATCGTTTTAATAGTGATACAATTGTAACATCGGTAAAATGAAATTGCAAGTCGTGAGTTGGAGTGAGAATAATGCCTAAAGAGAGTAAGAAAGATATTTTTAATAAGTTTGTGTTTATGTTTATCATCGGTAGTGTGCTTGGAACTTATCATGAACAAATATTATACTTAATTAAACATTATTTAGTTTCCGGAGAAATTACTTGGGTTTCGAGAAGAGGATTACTTTATGGTCCTTTTAGTCCGATATATGGTATTGGTGCCGTTATAATTTATTTTCTATTCTGTTTTAAAAAACGGAAATGGTATGTTAGTTTTACTTATGGCTGTCTTTTAGGGGGAATCTATGAATATGTCATGAGTTTTTTACAAGAAAAAATATGGGGTACAGTTTCGTGGGATTATAGTAATCGCTTTTTAAATATTGGTGGTAGAACTACAGTTCCTTATATGATTTTTTGGGGTTTATTAGCTTTAGCCTTTGTTTATTTTATTTATCCCTTAATTTGTAAGATTTATAATAAGATTCCTAGTAAAATAGCCAATGTTGTTTTTATAGTTTTATTTATATTTTTAGTTGGTGATATACTTATTTCAGTAGTGGCGGTAACTCGTCAATCATTAAGACATAAAGGTGTAGAAGCTAAGACTTTTATCGGTAGATTTTGTGATAAACATTATACCGATGAATTTTTAAAGAAAATTTATGCGAATACATGGTTTGTCGAGTAAAATTTTCTCTTAATGTTCTAGTAGCTCAGTTGGATAGAGCGTTGGCCTCCGAAGCCAAAGGTCATGAGTTCGAATCTCATCTAGAACACCAGTAAGTAATATAATTTTTAATATATAAAAAAAATAAATGCCTATTTAGCATTATTTTTTTTCGTTCTTGAAGATTTAGTTTTGGTTTTGGGTGTAGTTTTTAATTCATCCCGAATTTCTTTTAAAATACTTAATTCAGTTTCTACAATTTCTTCTTTTTCTTGTTCTTCTGCCTCTTGTTTTTTTCTTCCTAAAGAAGATAATTTATTAACAAATTTAACAAATAAAAAGACACAGAAAGCAATAATTAAAAAATCAATTATATTTTGAATAAACATACCATAAGCAATTTTGGCTTTACCTATAGTAAGCGATAAATTACTAAAATCAATACCTCCTAGAAAAGTACCAATCACTGGCATTAAAATATCATTTACTAAAGAAGAAACAATTTTACTAAAAGCTCCTCCAATAATAACACCAACTGCTAAATCAACGACATTTCCTCGCGAAATAAATTCTTTAAATTCTTTTAACATATAAACTCCTTTCGCCCTTATTATAACACAGGAAAAATCGTTAACAAATATTATTTCATTTGATATAATGAGCTAGAGGTGGAACAAATGGAATATTTAGATATTTATGATGAAGAAGGTAACTTCCTAGGGAAAGAAGATCGGCGGGTTGTTCATCAAAAAGGTCTTTGGCATAAAACAGTTCATTGTTGGCTTTATGATACTGCTGGTAATATCTATTTTCAAATTAGAAAAGATAAAGGTAAAATGTATACGACAGCTTCTGGTCATGTTAAAGCCGGCGAAACAGTTAAAGAAGCATTTGGCAGAGAAGTAAAAGAAGAAATTGGTTATGCCATTGATTATGAAAAAGCTCAGTTAGTAGAAGTAGTTAATTTTAAGATGGATCGCCCTGAAAGTGATGGCTCTATTTTTAAAGATCGGGCTTTTGCTAATGTTTATGCTTGTTTATTTATGGGTAATTTAACAGAATTAAATTTTCAAGAAGAAGAAATTTCGGGAATTGTTAAAATAAATGCCGAAGCTACTTTAAATTTACTTAAAAATGAAAGTGGAACAATAGAATGTGAAGAATCATATAAAGAAAATGGTCAAGTTTTAGTAAGACCAAGGACCGTAAAATTTTCCGATTTCTTAGTTAATCCAGAAGAAATTGCTTTGCAAAAATATGGTAATGTTTTAGAATTTGTGATTCAAGCTATCAAAAAGTAGGGGATGTAAATGATTGTTGCTATTGTGGGACCGACAGCGGTTGGTAAAACTAAATTGAGTATTGAATTAGCTAAAAAATATAACGGAATTATCATTAATTGTGATGCTGTTCAAGTCTATCGTGATTTAAATATTGGTAGTGCGAAAATAACTGCAGAAGAAAAAGAGGGTATTCCCCATTTTTTATTAGATGTAGCCGATTTAAATGATGTTTATACCGTTTATCATTATCAAAAAGAAGTGCGGGCGCTACTTAAAAAATACGCTAATCGTAATATTATCTTTGTTGGTGGCTCAGGTCTTTATTTACGAGCAGCGTTATATGATTATCGCTTTGATTCGGAAACAAAAACGAATGAATTTTTAGAATATAGTAATGAAGAATTATATCAACTAGCTTTAAAAAAAGATCCTAATTGTCCTATTCATATTAATAATCGGAAACGTTTAATTAGATTTTTAAATCAAACTCATTCTCCTACTAATAGTAAACCTTTATATCCTGCTATCTATATTGGTTTAACGACAGATAGAAAAGTTTTATATCAAAAAATAGATAATCGCGTAGATAAAATGTTAGAACAGGGCTTAATGCAAGAAGTAAGTACTTTAGTAAGTAAATATCCGCATTCCCAAGTATTAAATACTGCTATTGGTTATAAAGAGTTAAAACAATATTTAAATAAAGAACTTACTTACGAAGAAGCCGTTAACCAAATAAAACAAAATTCTCGTCATTATGCTAAAAGACAATATACTTTTTTTAATCATCAATTTCCCGTTCAATGGTTTGATGTTAATTATGATGATTTTGCAAAAACTATCAAAGAAGTCATAGCTTATATTGAAACTAAAAAAACTTCATTACATTGAAGTATTTTTCATTTCAGGATAAACCCGTTTATTAAAAATATGTTCTTTTACTTCTACTTGGCCGGCATCGGCTTTTTCTAATTCATTCGTAGAAATAAGAAAGTATTTATGTTGTAAGTAATCTTTGCCATCATCACTAACTGGATCATCCCAAGTTAAATCTAAATGAACCCAATGATTATCTAAGTATAGAGCGTTCCAAACATGACCAGAGATATCTTTTTGCATTAATTCGGTTGCTACTTTAAAGTTTTTAATACCCATTTTTTCTAGAAATATTGCCATGGCATCAGTATAACCACTACAAGTGGCATAGCCTTCAATAAGTGGTCCATAGGCTTTATAAGATAAGTAGGGAGAATCATTATTAGTATTTCGTTGAACATCATATTTAGAATGATTAATAATATAATCATGGATAGTTTTAATTTTTTCATAATCACTCATTTCATTAGTAATGATAGATTCATATATTTTATTAACGGTTTTATCTAACTTTGTTATTTCTTCAGTTGTATATAAATAATTTAGATTGACATTAATTTCTCCCGATTCTGCTATCGATGTTTGCACGTTAGAAAAACTATTGTAAGGATGAACATAATTATTAATATTAGTTAATATTTCGGGATCATTACTAATAGCTTCGGCATCTTCGACACAATTAGTATATTCTCCGGGACAATAAAAAGTAAAATTTTCATAATGACGATTGGTAATTGTATAAAAAATATTCATTAAATCTTGATAACTTAACGGAATAAAATCATCAGTTTCTTGAACGTAGATAAAATCATCATCTTTGGCATAAGGACTACTAGGTTGTAAGACTACTTCCGGATTTTTTTCTAATGATTTAGCAATTTTATCGGTTATTTTATTTAAATTTAAAACGACTCCTAAAATTAAAACCGAACAAATTAAAGCTACAAAATTATTTTTTAAGAATTTCAAGTTTCATCACCTAATTTATTTTAACATTAAAAAATGAAGTACTCAAGATAAGTTACTTCATATTTTTTATTTTGTTTGATAATCTTGCTTTTTGTCTAGCGGCAGTATTGGATTTCACTAAACCTTTACTGACAGCATGATCAATATTTTTTTGCATTTCGTTAAATAAACTGGTGGCTTTTTCTTTATCTCCAGCTTTGATAGCAATATCACAATTTTTGATTAGATTTTTGACTCTAGCTTTTAGTTCATGATTATTATCAGTCTTCTTCGCGATAACTTTTATTGCTTTTTTTGAACTTTTAATATTAGCCATAAAAATCTCCTTTCCAAACTCATTACTAATTTTATCAAAAGAAACCGAACTTTGCAAGAAAATTTAAGCCGGGAATTGGGTTTAATTTTGGTTAATTGGGCGCATACTATTTTTAGGAGGCAAAGGGATGAAACAAAGTTTATTCTTGGATACTGGTCTAGAAAAATTAGATAAAAAAGATATGGTTGCAGAAACTAAAAATACTAATTTTCAAACCCTTCATTTTATTGTCAGCAAAGAAAATAAGAAACAAGTTAAAAGAGCCGTGGGGGATTATTTTGTCATGCGTTTTACTTATGAAAAATTATATGAAAAACCGGTTATTTTAGAAAAAGAATTAATCAGAATCTTAAAAAGTTTTATTAAAAAATATCAAAAAGTGGATAAAGTATTAATTGTTGGTTTAGGTAATCAAGAAGTACTAGCTGATTCTTTTGGAATTGAAGTTACCAACCAAGTTATGGCTACTAATCACTATCAAGATTTTTTAACTATTCCTAAGATTGCTTTATTTAATCCCTCAGTAACCGAGAAAACGGGTATAAATTCCTATAAATTAATTGAAATGGTGGTTCATGATTTAAAACCTGATTTGATTATTATGATAGATTCTTTAGCGACTAGTCATGAAGATTATTTAAATAGTGCTATAGAAATTAATAATACCGGTATTATTCCGGGAAGTGCTTTAAATGGAGCCAGGGAAATTAATGAACAAAGTTTTCATATTCCCATTATATCTATTGGATTACCTTGTTGCTTTGTATTTCATCACCATATTTATACTAGTACTAATATTAAAGATATTATTTCTTGGAGTGCCGATATTGTGGCTAAAGCTCTTAATCAAATTTTTATCGAACACCATTAGGGTGTTTTTTTCAACATATTTTTTAAGCTTTTCCATATATACTCTATTAAAAAGGAGAATAAAATATGGCTAAAAGATTTAAAACCAAGAAAAAGCTCAAATGGAAATATCAGTTTTTATTATTTATAATCTTTGGAGGACTAGCTTTTTTGGGTATTTTTAATCTATTTTATACACATTTTAATAGTCATATCGATAAAGATAAAGTTATTGAAGCGATGATTGATTACCAATTAAATACTAGCGATGAACAAAATATATTCTATGATATTATTAGTTTAAATAGTACTGATTTTTTATTAAAGTATACTTTAGGGGTCGAATTAAAAGAAGAAAATATTGAAGCGGTAAGTGGCATCGAAGCTGAGTATATTGAAGATCCTTACGAAAGTCATATCGAAAATCCCATTATTTATATCTATAATACGCATCAAAGTGAAGGTTATCAAAAAAGTAATAATGCTGCTTATAATATTACCCCTAGTGTTTTAATGGCAAGCTATATATTACGCGAATCATTAAATGATTTAAATATTCCTACTTTAGTAGAAACTAATGATATCACTGAGATTTTACGAATTCATAATTGGCAATATAAATATTCGTATGCTGCTAGTAAAATTTTAATGGAAGATGCCATTCAAAAAAATCCTAATCTTAGTTATTTTATTGATTTACATCGTGATAGTATGAATTATGAAGTGACAACTACTACTATCGATAACCAAAAATATGCCAAAATTCTCTTTGTAATTGGTAAAGATTACGAAGGCTATGAACAAAACTTAGCTTTGGCAGAAAAACTAAATGAAAAGATTAAAAATATTAATCCTTCTTTAACTAGAGGCATAAGTTTAAAAGGAGGAAGTGGTGTCAATGGTATATATAATCAAGATATTAGTAGAAAAGCTATCTTAATTGAACTAGGAGGTCAATATAATACAATTCAAGAAGTAAGTAATACCATTACGATTTTATCCCAAGTTCTTAAAGAAGTAGTGGAGGAAGGCTTATGAAAAAAAATAAGAAACCGAATTGGTTTTTACGGATTTTAAACTTATTATTTTTTATCTTTATTAGTTTATATATTGCTTTAGAAAGTGGGTATTATGATTCGAGATTAGCGAAAAAGACAGCTATGACTAACGAAAGTATTAAACAATTTGAACAAGATATCAAAGACAATAAACCGATTGATTTAAAAGATTATACTTATGAAGAACATAAAGATTATAGTAATAATACGACCGATGCGGCAATATTTATCGGTACTAAAGTGGAGAAATTTATGGCTTCGGGAATTCACGATATATTTGACATAATTAAATCTTTGGTTACATAATATTTGCATTTTTTAAATAAATGGGTTATAGTATTAGAGTTCGTTAAAAAGGAGGTCTATAAATGTTTCAAGAAAAAGATGCCCATATTGTTAAAAAAATCGCCGAATATGCTAAAGCTAAAGCATCAGAATTAGAGAAAAATCCTCAAGGTGATTTTTATTACTACTATGATCTTGCCAAACTCCATTTTGTGGGCGAATTTGATTTAATTGTTCCCGATTGGATTTTTGATAATAAAAGAGAAAATATGTTAAAAACTGAAATTGGCAATCTTCATTTATTTGAATTAGCAATATGTTTAGAAATGGATACTATTTTAGATTGTTTAGAAAATATTGAGGTTGATTATGATGGTAAGAGTCATTTTTTAGAATATTGTTTAGAACAACATTTAAATTTTTATCAAGATGAACATAATATTGAAAAATATTGTTCGGCTTGTATTTTCTTAAATCGAATAACTACTGTTATGCAACAAGGATATTCTTTTCGCGAAGCTCAAAAAAGATGTTGTCAAGAAACATATAAGGGATATTTAAGATATATTGAGAGAAATCCTGATCGTTTATCTAGTGAATACTTTAATAAGCGTCATGATTTTATTTCCGAAATGCATGATGAAGAAGTTTCTATTTTAGATCAAACTAATTTATTAGAAAAATTAGGATTAGATGTAGAAACTATTGAAGATATCAAACAAAATGATAAAGATACTAAAAATAGCAGGACTTTAAAACCTAGACGAGTACTAGCTAAATCAAAATAAACATAAATCATAGTGAAATATGTTTATTTTTTTATGATGGTATGTTTTTGTTCATAAAGATAAGTATTAGTATTTAATAATATGTCGTATAGAATTGAGGCTTTTTGTTCATATTGAGATAAAATCGATTTTTTATTACGAGCAAGAGAAATATCCATTTTAGAGCGAATGCTATTTAAGTAAGAACGACCTTTATCATTAAAACCTAAGATAGTTATTGTATCCATTTTCGTTTGGGCATCTTCTTTGGTAATTCCTAAAAGTATATGAATAAACATTCTTTTTAAGCGATTATAAGTATAACGTTTCGTTTTTATTTTAGTAATAAATTCTTCTAAAGAATAACAATTAATTATTTGCTTCTTTAATCTATTTTCTATACCTTCATCGACAGTTAGAAATTGCTCTAAATGAGGTGTCGTTAATATTTTTACTTTTAAAAGTTGAAAAAATAATGATTCATTAACAATTTTAAGACAAGGTAATACTTTTGCAGGAACGTAATTAGCAATATTTTCTTTTTGCGCTAGTTTATGACGAATATTAGCAGCACTAATAATAGCATTCGTACTATTTAAATCATGATAACTACTAGTTCTTTGTATACATATTGGTTCAATCGGCCAATTATTCTTTTGAATAGCTTTGATATAAGAAATACCTAGTAAATCATTAGGATTATTAAAATCAAAATCAATATCTATAGCTTTAGCCAGAGCTGTCGGATAATTATATCCTTGTTTTAAAAATGTTTCTAGTTTTTTAGGAAATTCGGGTTTTAATTGTTCATTGCTTATCTTTTTTAAAAGTTCTAATTGGTTCGATTCACTGCCAAAAACTATTTTGTTAACTTTTAATAAATGTAAGATTTTAATAGCAGCTTCCGCAAACTGATCAGCAGCTTGGGTTCCATATAAAACGGGAAGTTCGACGATTAAATCAATTTGATAATCGAGAGCCAGTTTAATTTTATCTTCTTTGGTTAGCAGACTAATTTCACCGCGTTGTAAAAAGTAACCATTTAAAACTAAGACGATAACGGCCTCAGGATTCATTTTCTTAATTTGGTTTAAATGATAGATATGCCCATTATGAAAAGGATTATATTCACAAATAATTCCAATACTTTCCATCTTTGCCTCCTTTTAAGCCATTATAAAAGATTGTAACTTTTATAGCAATAGTATATAATAAATGGTGGTGAAGATGGTATGAAAATTAATTTAGCCAAAATACCTACAGATGGTTTAAATATTGATGAAGATGTAGTTTTAGATAAAGATATTTATAGTCATACAGACGTTTTAGATATTGAAAAAATGCATATAAAAGGAACAATTACATATGATTATGAAGAGAATCTAGTATTAGATTTAAATGTGGAAGGACAGTTTTTACTTAAAGATGCTGTTACCCTAGAACCAATAACTTATCCCTTTACTTGTAAAATAGAGGATAAAATAGAAGATGTAGCTTTAAGATGTGGTGATTTTTTCGAAAAAAATAAAAATTTACTTGATATTAGTGAGATTTTATGGGAAAATATTGTACTGGAAATTCCTATAAGTGTTACTCATGCGAATACTAGTGATAGGCTTTTGCACGGCGATGGCTGGGAATTAAAAAACGAAAACGTCAAAAAAATTGATCCAAGATTAGCTAAATTAACGGAGCTACTTGAAAACGGGAAGGAGTGAGATTATGTTAAAACTTGACATTCAAAAGTTTGCTGTTCCCTTTAGAAGAACTAGTAAAACTAAAAAAAGAATGCGTCGGACTCACTTAAAAAAAGAGGTAGGAGCAATTAAAACATGTCCTAATTGTGGGGCAGCATTAAGACCTCATCGGGCTTGTACTAAGTGTGGAAATTACAAGAATAAAGAAGTCATTAAAATGAATGAAGAAAAGTAGACGAGAGTGCGTTTACTTTTTTATATTATAAAAAAAAGCCTTATAACGGGCTTTTTTATATCTTTATGGTGTCCTCGGAGTGATTCGAACACTCGACCGTACGCTTAGAAGGCGTATGCTCTATCCAGCTGAGCTACGAGGACAAATAATCAGCTAAGACATACTGATTATATAATAATATTATGGATTATTCAAGGGAATTTATCACTAAATTCATATTTTTACCGTCATCTAAGACATTAAATTCAACCTTGTCAATATTATAAGTATCGCGTAAAGATAAAAAAATAGTATATTGAACTTCTTCGACAATTTTATCTTCTTCAAAGTCATCGAGTAAATATTTATTAAAACTTAATTTAATTTCATTTTCTTTGATTTCATAATCAGTTATTTCGGCGTTAGCATTTAAATAACTAATTAATTTGCTTTCATATATTGGCGAAGATTTTAATTTTTCAATGATAATTTCTACTTTTTCTTGATCGGTATTTGCAACATAAGTAATAGGAACATAATAAAAAACATCTTGGGTTTTACTACCATAATAAATAGTAGTTTTTTTAGTATCTTTTAAAGAATCAATTTCATAAACTTTATTGATTCCAAAATTTTTATCTAATACTGGTGGTAATTTTTCTTTACTAAAAGGTAATTCGGTTAAGCCAACGCCATCGACGAAGATAAGTATTTGTTTAACTTCGGGTAATTCGGTTAAAGAATAGACAATGGCTTCAATCATTTTTCGTTCCTTTTTTTCGGTTGTATTTAATAGTTCTTTAGAGAAATCTAGTTTTACTAAGCCATTTTCTAAAGTGACACTATTTAATTTGGTCCCCGCCGGAATAATTCCTGAAAAATTATTAGGAATATATTCACTTTCAGGGCTTTTAAGAGTTAAAGTTTTAATAATTTCTTTTATTTTGGCAAGAGGTTCTTTTTCTTTCATCATAATATTAACCCTAGCTACTAACTCTTCTTGATCAATTAAATAAATAGCACTTTTTTCAATATTGTTATAAGTTAGTGTTTGGGGCCATTTGGGGCTTTCTAATTTGGTGGGAAATAAATAGGTAACTACGAGGATAATAAGGGCTAGAGTAGAAACAGTTAGTCGTCTAATAATACCTTTTTTTAACATATTTTTCACCTAATAAACTATATGAAAGGGATGATTATTTATGCGTTTAAATAAAAAAATCTCATCTAAAAGATGAGCCACTTTTATTGGATATTAATTTCTCCCAGTTTGATTAATTCAACTACCGCTTGGGCACGTCCTTTAACCCCTAATTTTTGCATGGCATTTGAAATGTGATTGCGGACAGTTTTTTCACTAATTTGTAAATGTTCAGCAATATCTTTGGTGGATTTATTAACGATTAATAATTCAAATATTTCTTGTTCTCTAGCCGTTAGAATACCTTTTTTCATGTTTTCTCCTCACTTTCCTTCATACATAAACTACTTTATTTTATGAAGGATTTGATTTTGAGTGAGAATAAGTGCCTAGAAAATGTGTATTATCCTTGAAATTTAACAGTAATATACATTTTTTGGTCAAATTCTTCTTGGACTGAGCGAATAATATTGTTAGCTATTTTGGCATTATGTTCTTTACTGGCAATGGTAACATTTACTTCGGCATTTTTAATTTTGACGAAAGAATCTAATTGGTAAGTATCTTTGATTTTTTGTTCTAATTTTTCTTCTTTGCCTTTATTGGCATTTAGTGTTTGAAGAGAATCATAAGCATCATTTTTTTCTTGAAGTGAAGCTGTATCATCTAAAAGAATTGTTTGGAGATTTTCCATTTCCGCCATCGTTTCTTCTTCATCTTGAACTCGTAAAGATACTAAAACGCTACTTTCAGTTGCTTCAACACTACTTTCATTATTTTCAACATTACTAGTAGTAATAGAAAGTAAATCATCATTTTTAACGGTAACATAATAAATACTTAATACTAATATTAAACTAAACAATGTAACAAACCACAATCCTTGTTTATTTATCATTTTATCCCTCCAGTTTAGTAAAATATACGTTTTTTATTTTGAATTATGCTAATTTACAAGTAATTTTTTAAATGTTATAATGAAAAAGATTTAGAAAATAGTTTAGGTGATCGAATGTATAGTAAATTATCTTATTTATTTTTAATGTTTATGATTTATAGTTTTATCGGCTATATATGTGAAATTATTAGTACTAGTTTGATTAAAAAAAGATTAGTGAATCGGGGGTTTTTATGTGGACCTTATTGTCCTATCTATGGACTTGGGGGAGTATTTATTTACTTTGCTTTATCCCGATTTAAAGATGACCCGATAACGGTTTTTATTTTAGGATCTATTATTACCTCAGCTTTAGAATATTTTACGAGTTTTATTTTAGAAAAAATATTTCATAATAAATGGTGGGATTATACAGGGCGGCGTTTTAATATTAATGGGCGTATTTGTTTACAAAATACCTTATTATTTGGAGTTGGGGCTTTAGCTCTTATTTATGTAATACAACCGGTTATTGATAAATTTCTTTTAGCTTTATCACCTAAAGTAGTTTTATGGTCTTCTATTATCATTGCTATTTTATTTACCATCGATTGTATTTATTCCTTTATTGTCGCTTATAATTTGCGGAATCGGATTATTATTTGTGAAGAATTAAAACGGCAAAAAATTGCTAAATTACCTGGTATGTTAGAGAAATTAACCCGAGAACGAGTAGATCATTTTAAATTATATCCCAAACGGTTATTAGAAGCATTTCCGGCCTTAAAAAAAGCTAATTATAAAGAATTACGGATGATGAAGATAGTACGAGATAAGAAACATAAACAAAAAAAGGCAGCTAAAAATAAAGCTTAAAATATGTATTATTTTTCGCCAAAAAACGACAAAAAAAGCATAAAATAAGGGAATTTGGGGCAAACTATAAGTGAAAGGAGATAGGAAAATGATGAAATCACTTAAAGCCTCTATTCTAGGGGGAATCTTATTGCTTTTGATGCCTTTTTTAAGTGTTTACGCATCTTCTACTACAGTTAATACAGAAAGTGAATTTAAAAGTGCGTTAGCTGACCAAAGTATTACCGATATTATTATTGGTAAAGATATTGATACAACTGAAAAGATCAATATTACAAGACCAGTAACAATTGAAGGTAATAATCATACTTTAAAATATGTGGGTACTTTTGGTAGTGATAAGAGTCCTTCTAATAAAGTATGGGGTGGAATATATATCTTACAAGTTTATAAAACTATGGCTACTATTCGGAATATTAAATTAACTGGTGGTAATGCGGCCTTATTAGTTAATGGTGGCCAAGTAAAATTAGAAGGAACCATTGATGTTTCTGGCAATGGCTTTGGTGGTATCGAACTCGGTCAAGGAGCTGGAGTAGAAAGTGTCGCTCGCTTAGATATGGACAAAGATACCAATATTGTAAATACGACCGAATCAAGTGATACTCCAACATTATGGGTACCAACTGATTCCGATAGTGCTATTATTTCAAAAGATGGCAAAGAACAAACGATAGCACCAGGAGAAGAAATTAGAAATGAAGTATTAAATGCCATTTTTGAAGAACAAGTAAATCCTAAAACTAATGATGAATCAATGGAATCTATTATTTTAACTTCTTGTTTAGGAATATTTGGTTTAGAAACATTTGGTTATAGTTTTAAAAAATATTTTAATTAAGAGACTTTAACGAGTTTCTTTTTTAATAAGTTTAGCATGAACGACAATTCGGTTGCCTAAATTATCTTTACAAGAAGATAGAGTTAATATTTTATCGGTTAGAGAAGGAGTAGTATTAAAGTTATAAATACTTCTTTTTTTAATGGTTGTTAAAAAATTGGCAAAAGATTCATCGCTTTCAAAATGAGTGGTAATGTAATAACTTTCTTCAAAGATAGAATAAACACTAAATATTTGCCATATTAGGTTTTCGTTTGGCGTGGATAGTTTAATGATAGGGGGATTTTTTAGCCAGCTTTCTTCTAGAGCAAAACGCATACTGCCAAACATAGAGTCATCCAGTCGCCGATGCCCATAAATAACGGTATTTCGATCCCAATTTTTAGAGTTATTTCTAAAATCCATGAATATCCAACCCCCTTTACTAGAAGATTTATCATAGTTATGGGTAAGATAGTAAGTATTATTATCAGTTTGGACGACGGGATAATCAATTTTAGTACCGGCCATTTGAATCCAAGCCACCGTATCCGGATTTTGCTTTATTAAATCTGTAAAATCTACTTGTAAAAAATCCGTATCAATATAATCCCAATAAGAGTCATTATCATCTTCGGGCGGATTAATCATTTGAATGTTACTTTGAATATCTTCTTTAAAAGTACTTTGGATTTGGCGTGTTTGCCAGTTATCTTTAAAATGGTAAGCAATAGAAAAAATTGCATATAAAACTAGTACTCCCGAAACTAGCATGAGGATTAGATATTTTTTCTTTTTCATTTTATCCCTATCTTTCTTTTTTATTGTTGTTAAAAATAGAAAAACTATACTTTTTATTGGCAGTCATGATACAATAAGTATGGTGAAAATATGCAAAATATATATGGAATGACTCGTTCGGCTTTAGAAGATTATTTTCTGGCCCACAAAGAGAAAAAATATAAAGCATTACAGGTTTATGAATGGTTATATCAAAAGAAAAATAATGATGTCAAAACATGGAGTAATATTAGAAAAGAAGTGCAAGACCGAATAATTACTGATTTTTCTTTTTCTTTACCGCAAATTGTTAAAGAAGAAAAAGATAATTTAACGAGAAAATTCTTATTTTTATTAGCTGATCAAAATTATATTGAAGCAGTTGTGATGTATCATGATTATGGCATATCACTTTGTATATCGAGTCAAGTTGGTTGCAATATGGGATGCGCTTTTTGTGAAAGTGGTCGTCTTAAAAAGGTACGTAATTTAGAAACTTTTGAAATGGTCGCTCAAATTATTTTAATTGAAGAAAAAATAAAGGAAAGAATTAGTAGTGTCGTAATTATGGGTATCGGAGAACCTTTAGATAATTTTGCTAACGTGATGGATTTTATTCATATTATTAATGATGCCAAAGGACTAGCAATTGGTATCCGCCACATTACTTTATCGACTAGTGGTCTGGTTCCCCAAATCAAAGAGTTAGAAAAAATGGATTTACAAATTAATTTAGCCGTTTCGCTACATGCTCCTAATGATGAGATTCGCAATAAAATTATGAAAGTAAATAAAGTGTATAGCATTAGTCAATTAATTACAGCAATAAAGAGCTATATTGCACATACTAATAGACGAGTAACAATAGAATATGTTATGCTAAAAGAAATAAATGATAGTGAAGCATGTGCAGTCTTACTAGCACAACTTTTAAAAGGAATGAATGTTTATGTGAATTTAATTCCTTACAATGAAACTAATCATTTAGAGTTTAAAAAAAGTAGCACTATTGCTATTGATAAGTTTGCCAAAGTTCTAAAGGATAGAGGCATAAATGTCACTATTAGAAAAGAGTTTGGTAGCAAAATTTCTGCGGCATGCGGACAATTGCGGAGCAAAGAGGTGGAAAGATGAAAAGCTTTTATTTAACTGATGCTGGTCGGGTACGTAGTCATAATGAGGATAGTGTAACTATCTTAAAAAATGCGAGTGGCGAATATCTTTTAATGGTAGCAGATGGTATGGGGGGTCATCGGGCTGGAGAGATTGCCTCAAGTATGGCCGTTACGCATTTAGGTAAACGGTTTAGTAAAATTGCTTCCATTGGTTCTAAGTTAGATGCTGTTAATTGGTTAAATGATAATGCTAGTGAGATTAATAAAGAAATAATTGAATATGCCAAGAATAATCCTAATTCGACTGGTTTAGGAACAACCTTAGTTTTGGCTTTGTTAACAAAAGAATATTTGATTTTTGGCAATATTGGTGATTCTTCAGGATTTGTGCTAAAAAATGGTCATTTGCATAAAGTTACCAAGGACCATACCTTAGTTAATTTATTAGTAAGTGCGGGCGATTTAACGGAAGAAGAAGCCCGGTTTCATCCTAAAAAAAATGTTTTAATGAAAGCTTTAGGGGCGATGGAAAAAGTTGAATTAGATATTTTTGATGTCGATTTATCTAGTGAAGCTATTTTACTTTGCAGTGATGGTTTAACTAATATGTTAAGTGTAGAACAAATTGAAAAAGTACTTAATGATGATAGTTTAGAAATTGAAGAAAAAGTTATTAAATTAATTCGCAAGTGTAATGCCAGGGGTGGTCAAGATAATATTTCAATTGCTTATCTAATAATAGAAAGTGGTGACCAACAATGATCATGAAGGGGCAAAAGATTAGTGATCGTTATCAAATCATTAAAAGTATTGGTGAAGGGGGCATGGCTAACGTCTATTTAGCTTATGATACTATTTTAGATCGTAACGTCGCAGTCAAATTATTGCGGGGCGATTTATCAAACGATGAAAAGTTTGTCAGACGTTTCCAAAGAGAAGCTTTATCGGCTAGTAGTTTAAATCATCCCAATATTGTCGAAGTTTATGATGTCGGGGAAGATAATGGTAGTTATTATATCGTTATGGAATACATAGAAGGCCGGCATTTAAAAGATTTATTAAAAAAACGAGGTAAATTAACGACGAGTGAAGTTGTCGATATCATGTTACAAATTACTGATGGGATGAGTGTCGCCCATGATTCCTATATTATCCATCGAGATATTAAACCGCAAAATATTATGATCTTAGAAAATGGTTTAGTAAAAATTACGGATTTTGGTATTGCGATGGCCATGAATGCCACTCAACTTACGCAAACTAATTCAGTAATGGGTAGTGTCCATTATATTCCCCCTGAACAAGCTTGTGGTAAGGGTGCTACTTTACAAAGTGATATTTATTCGATGGGTATCGTCATGTACGAACTTTTAACTGGCAAACTTCCTTTTAGAGGAGATAATGCCGTTGAAATTGCTTTGAAACACTTAAAAGAACCAATGCCTAATATTCAAGATGAGTTACCTAATATTCCGAATAGCATTGTCAATATTATTTTAAAAGCTACGGCCAAAAATCCGAAGAATCGGTATAATGATGCTCGGGAAATGCACGAAGATTTAAAAACTTGTTTAACGGATGCCAGGGCTCATGAAAAAATAATTGAATTTAAATATCCTGAAAATAATTTTGATGATTCAAAAATTAGTAAGATGCTAAAAGATGCTCCGAAAAAAGAAGTTGAAAGTGATAGTACACCTCCAATAGCTAAACAAATTACCAAAGATGATTTAAAAAAGCAAAATAAAGTCTTAATTATTCTAGCTTCTATTTTTACTGGTCTAGTTGTTATTATTACGAGTGTTGTTTTATTAATTCCGGCGATTACTACACAAAAAGAGATTACGGTACCGGATGTAAAAGATAAAAGTATTCAAGAAGCCATTGAAACTTTACAAAATGCAGGCTTTAAAATTAGCGATGAACAACAAGAACAATCAAGTAATGATGTGGCAGAAGGACATATTATTAAAACTAATCCTGCTGCTGGTAGTAAACGAACTAAAAATACGGTAATTACTCTTTATGTATCTTTAGGAGATACGAAAATACCAATTGAAAGTTATTTAGGTAAAAATTATTTAGAAGTTAAAGGGGCTTTAGAAGCTTTAGGATTACAAGTTTTAATTGAAAAGAAAGATGTTGATGAAACGGGAAATTATAAAGATGGCGAAGTTATCGAACAATCTATTAAAGATGGCGAAAAATTATCAGTAGGAGATACCATTACTTTATATATTCCGAATATTATCAGTAAATATCCTGATTTTACTGATGGTAGCTATACTGTAAGTGATGTCAAAGCCTTCTGTGATGAATATAAAATTCAATTAAATATTGATTATGTTCCGACTAGTGAATATGCTGTTAATACGATATTCTATCAAGATAAACCTAAAGGTTATACTATTATTGCTGGTCAAAATTTAAGAATTAAAGTAGCTGAAGAAAGTATCGATAGTAATGGTAGCGAAGATAATTGTAGTGAAGAATCAAGGTTAGCTGGCTTATGTTAGTGGAAGGAAGAATTATTAAGATTATTAGTAATTTATATACAGTCTGGACCGAGAAGGGTATTATTGATTGTCGCGCCCGGGGCAAGTTTCGGTTTCAAAAAATTACTCCGATAGTAGGAGATTTATGTCAAGTTGATTTTGATAATCGTTATATTCTAGCAATACTGCCGCGGAAGAATTCGCTAACTAGGCCCTTAATTGCCAATGTGGATAGTGCATTAATTTTAGTGAGTGTGAAAAAACCGGATTTATCACTTTCTTTATTAGATAAGATGTTAACTACGATTACGCTGAATCAAATTGAACCCATACTTTGTTTTTCCAAATTAGATTTAATGACGAAAGATGAAAAGACGTCAATTGAAAATATAATGGCTTATTATGCCAATCTTGGTTATCCCGTTTTTAAAAATACGGAATTAAAAAAACTTATGCGGGCTTTACAACATAAAATAATTGTCATTACCGGTCAAACGGGAGCGGGTAAAAGTACCTTATTAAATAATTTAGATCCGCATTTACATTTACAAACTGATGAAATTTCCGAGAGTTTAGGGCGGGGGAAACATACGACTAGACACGTCGAGTTATTTGCTATTGCTAATTTTTACATTGCGGATACTCCGGGTTTTTCTAGTTTAGATTTACAAGAATTTAGTGCTCAAGAAATCAAAAATAGTTTTCCCGAGTTTGCTTATTACTCTTGTGCTTTTCCTGATTGTAGTCATACTAAAGAGCGCGATTGTCAAGTAAAAGAAGCCGTAAGTAAAGGTCAAATCTTAAAATCACGATATGAAAACTATTTAACGTTTATAGGTAATAAGAGGGAAATATGAAAGTAGCAGTATCATTTTTAAAGAGTAATTATTCTCTGGCAAAAACTTTAAATTTGATTGAGAAATCTAAGGCTGATATCATTCATGTTGATGTTACCGATGGCTTATTTGTTAGTAGTAAAACGGTTTTTGATAAAGAAAAGTTAGATTTATTAAAACAATGTCAAAAACCGAAAGAAGTTCATTTAATGACTCTTCATTTAAAAGATTATATCGATTGTTTTACCTATATTAAACCTACCACTATTATTTTAGCTTATGAAGCCACTACAGATACAGAAAAATGGATTTCTTATATTAAAGAAAAAAATATCGGTGTCGGTTTAGCTATTGATCCATTTACCGATATTGACCAAATTCTCCCCTTTATAAATAGAGTGGATCAAATTTTAGTGATGTCGGTGATTCCGGGTTATGGGGCTCAAAAATTCTTGCCAGTGGCAGTAACTAAAATCAAACAACTTTATCAAATTAGAAAAGATAGTAAAGCTAAGTTTCAAATTAGTGTCGATGGGGGAATTGATGAAAATACCCTGGCCGAAATTGCTAGTTTAGTCGATACAGCAGTCAGTGGCTCCTATGTTTGTCTAAGTGGTAACTATAATGAACAAATAACTAAATTAAAAGAACTTTCCTAGATAAAGAAAGTTCTTTTTAAGCTAATTTCTTGGCTTCGCGAGCGGTAATTAAAACGGTTTTACCATTAATTGTTTTCTTTTGTAAATTCGGTTTTTGTTTTCTTTTCGTCGCGTTGCAAGCTTTGCTACGATTATTTGCAGTTAAAGGTTTTTTCTTAGATATATTGACTGCCAATTCTTCCACCTCCAATTGTTTTTTTCGTCTTTAAAACTTTATCATAAACCAAAGGATAAGTCAAATCATTTCTGTGGCTTTTTTTATCTAAATTTTAATGCTATAATAAAAATTAGAACAGGGAGGTAGAGAACATGTTAATACCACTAAAAGTAACAACTGACTATAGTTTACTTAAAAGTATGATTAAAATTGATGAACTCATCTCCTATTTAAACCAACACCAAATTCCCGCTTGTGGGATATGTGATGAATATTTATATGGAACTATGGAGTTTTACAATAAATGTATCAAAAACAACATTAAACCTATTATTGGTTTAGATGTTTACGTATTAGATCATCACATTTATTTATATGCTAAAAATTATCAAGGATACCAAACCTTATTAAAATTAAATACTATTAAAACCGAACGAGATTTAGCTCTTTTAGATTTAGAACTTTATCACGAGGAAATATTAGTTATTATACCTAATGAGTCTTTAAAGTTATATGACCAAATAAAGACTATTTTTAAAGATGTTTATTTAGGTTACCAAAACGAAGAAGAAAAAACTCAAGCATTACTAAAAACTAAGCAAATCGTTTTTATTAATGATATTAGAGCTTTGTCTTTAAAAGATAGTACGTATTTAAATTACTTAGAAATGATGCGTTTAGATATTAAGAAGGATAATTATACCGAAGTAGATTTTCATCGGCATATCTTTATAGAAAAAGGCACAGATTTTGATGTTAATTCCACGATAGCTGTAAGTGAGCTTTTAAATGTTACTATACCGAAAAATGAAAATCATATTCCTAAGTTTAATCCGGATATAAAGGATTCTAACCAATACTTAGAAAATCTCACTCATAAAGGCTTAAAAAAGCGCTTTCATGATGAAGTTAGTAGCGATTACTGGAAACGATTAGATTACGAACTTAGTGTCATTAAAAAAATGGGTTTTTCGGATTATATTTTAATTGTTTATGATTATGTTTTATTTGCTAAAAAAAATAATATCTTAGTAGGACCAGGGCGGGGTAGTGCTGCCGGTTCTTTAGTTTGTTATACCTTAGGAATTACTGATATTGATCCTTTAAAATATAACTTACTTTTTGAAAGATTTTTAAATCCTGAACGAGTAACTATGCCCGATATCGATATTGATTTTGAAAATACGAAACGCTCTGAAGTAATTAATTATATAAAAAATAAATATGGTAATGATAAAGTAGCTTCGATCATGACATTCGCTACCTTAAAAAGTAAATTAGTATTACGGGAAGTAGCGAAAGTAATGGATATTACTAATCCCAATGTTTCTAAACTCTATGCCCTAGTGGAATCTAACTTATCGTTACAACAAAATTTACAAAATCAAGAAGTAGTCAAAATATTAAAACAAAATCCAGATTTAAAACAACTTTATCAAGTAGCCATGAAATTAGAAGGATTAAAGAAAAATATTTCTACTCATGCGGCTGGGGTGGTTATTTCTAATACGGCTTTGGAAACTTTAATTCCCATTATTAAAACTAAAGAGGGAATATCGACGGGAATAACAATGGAGTACTTAGAAGAATTAGGTCTTTTAAAAATGGATTTATTAGCGATTAAAAATTTAACTATTATTGAAAATATCTTAGAATTAATCTATCAAGATGTTGGTAAAATGGTTAATATTTCTCAAATTAATTTAAATGATCCCGAAGTTTTAGAACTTTTTGCTAAAGGGGATACGACCGGTATTTTTCAATTTGAAAGTAATGGTATGCGGTCGTTTTTAAAAAAATTAAAACCTCGTAGTTTTTCGGATTTAGTCGCGGCTTTAGCTTTATATCGACCGGGTCCCATGGATAACATTAATTCTTTTATTAGAAGAAAAGAGAAAAAAGAAAAAATTACGTATATTATTCCCGAGTTAGAGCCAATTTTAAAAGAAACTGAGGGTATTATTGTCTACCAAGAACAAGTAATGCAAATATTAGTTAAAATTGCTAATTATAGCTATGCGGAAGCGGATTTAATTAGAAGAGCTATGAGTAAAAAGAAAAAAGAAGTTATGGAACAGGAGAAGCAAAATTTTATTACCCGAGCTAGTCAAAATGGTTATGGTGCTAAAGCTAGTCAACTATACGATTTAATCTTAAAATTTGCTAATTATGGTTTTAATAAATCACATTCGGTGGCTTATGCCTTAATTGGATATCAAATGGCTTATTTAAAAGTGAAGTTTCCCAAATATTTTATTACCAATCTTTTAAATATGAGTATTGGTAGTGAGATTAAAACTAATGAATATATTTTGGAAGCTAAAAGACAAAACTTAATTATTTGTAAACCCCATATTAATAAAAGTACGGATGTTTATCAAATTATTGATGGTGAAGTAATTCTACCTTTGTCAGTTATTAAAGGTTTAAATGGCAATATTATTAAAAGTATTTTAACGGAACGTGATAATAATGGCTTATTTTTAGATTTTATTGATTTTTGCAAGCGAATGTATCATCAAAATATGAATGAACGCCTTTTATTAATTTTAATTCGGGCGGGAGTTTTCCAAGATTTTGGATCCGTTATGACATTACAAGAGAATTTAGAAGCTGTTTGGAATTATGCGGAATTAGCTAGTAGTGTTAATGATCCTTTAATTCCTAAACCAATTTTAAAGGAGAGTAACGACGAAGTAGATGCTAATAAATTAGAATTAGAAAGTTATGGCTTTTATATTAGCAATCATCCTACGAGTAAATATACGATGCCCGGAATTGCTAAATTAAGAGATTTGGCCCAATTATTTGATCGTTATGAGCGGTTTGTCGTTTTAATTGAAGAAATGCGCAAAGTGAAAACGAAAACAGGAGTTGAAATGGCTTTTTTAGAAGCTAGCGATGATACTGCTGTAGCTAGTTTTGTTGTATTTTCTAAACAAATAAGATTGCTTGACGATTTAAAAATAAAAGATATCGTTGAAATTCAAGGTCGAGTAACAAAAAGATATGATAAATATCAAATTAACGTCAATAACATAATTAAAAAGGAGTAAAAGTAAAAAATGAATGGTATATCATTCGTTAATTTACAGATACAAAAATATAGATTTTCCTTTTAAATAAATAAAAAATATAAAAATAAAATGTCGTTTTAAAAAATGCAAAAAAGGCTGTGCTACAATGATAATGTAATTTAGGAAAGGAAAATATTATGAAAGTTGAAATTCAAGGTCAAGTAACGAAAAGATAAGATAAATATCAAATTAATATCAATAACATAATTAAAAAGGAGTAGAAATAAAAAATGAATGATGAAATAAAACGTTTTTTTAAAAGTATTGAGTATTATCCTGAGGAAAAATGGTTTAGTAAAGCCAATATTTTAAAAGTAATCTATAAAAAACAAAGTGATACCTTTGAAGTCCATTTAGAATTAGAAAAAGTGCTGCCTTTAGAAGTTATTAGTGAATTACTAACATGTGCCAGTAAAGGCCTTAATCATGAAAAAAAATGTACTATTAAGTTTTATTATCAAACTATCACCCCAGTAGATATAAAAGACTATATGAATGCTTTTATCTTAGAATTGATTCAAAAAAGACCATCTTTAGTCAATTTAAAAGATTCAAACTTAACTATCGATGATGATATTATAACTATTGAAGTAAGTACTAAATTAGAAGAAAGAGAAGTCAAAAAAGAAGGTAAAGAACTAGCTATAAAATTAAATAATTATGGTTTAGGAGAATTTCAAATTACTAGTGTCATGAATGATCAATTACATGAAGAAGTAACAAAAGAAGTAACCCAAACAAATGAAAGGGAAGTAGTAGTTGAAAATGCTAAAAACACACCCAGTATTACAGGTAATGCTACCGCTATTAATAGTATTATTGGGGATATTAAAAATGTCATAATCGAAGCTTATATATTTGGGATTGAAACATTAGAACGAGATACAATTAATATTATTACTTTAAAAATTAGTGATAAAACTAATAGTTTGGTAGCCAAAATATTTGAAAAGAAAAAAGAAAAATATTTAAGTATATTAAAAGAATTAAAAGAAGATCATTGGTATCGTTTTCAAGGGAATGTTGAATTTGATACTTTTGCTAAAGATTTAGTGTTAAAAATTAATAAATATGAAGAAATTGCCCCAATAGAAAATATTGTCTATGAACAAACAGATACTCCTCGGGTCGAATTACATTTGCATACTATGATGAGTGCTATGGATGCCGTCGTACCTTATGAAGAAACTAACCCAGCTAATTTCGTGAAGTATGCGGCCAAAATTGGTCAAAAAGCTATCGCGGTAACTGATCATAACTGTGTCCAAGCCTTCCCGGAAATTTATCATACCGTAAGTCATATGAATAAAGGAAAAGACCCCCAAGATCATTTTAAAGTCTTATATGGGGCGGAAATGAACGTTGTTAATGACGATGTCGATATGATTTATAATTTTAAAGAATATAATCTTTTAGAATCAACCTTCGTCGTGTTTGATACCGAAACCACGGGTTTCTATGCTGGTTCTGATCAATTAATTGAAATTGGTGCTGTCAAGATTAAAAATGGTCAAATTATCGATCGCTTCGATGAATTAATAAATCCCTTAAGACCTATACCAGCTAAAATTACCGAATTAACATTTATAACTGATGAAATGGTCAAAGATAAAGATATCGAAGAAAATGTGGTACAAAGATTTTTAGAGTGGGCGAAAGACTTACCAATGGTAGCTCATAATGCTAAATTTGATATCTCATTTATTAAAGCGGCTTGTACTAAATATAATTTACCGGAATTTCAAGCAACCGTCTTAGATACTATGAGTATGGCAAGAATGTTACATCCCGAATGGCCTAATCATAAATTACAAACTCTAACGAAAAAATTAGATATTCCATGGGATGAAGAAAAACACCATCGCGCTGATTATGATGCTGAAGGAACTGCTCTGGCTTTTTATAAAATGAGTAAGACACTTTATGACCAAAATATCGTTACTACGACCGATTTACTAAATAATATAGATCTCGAATCTTTAGTACGTTTTTCTTATCCTTTTCATGCGACCATAATTGCTAAAAATCGGAAAGGTTTAAAAAATTTATTTAAAATAATTAGTATTGCGAATACCAAATATCTATATAAAAATGAACAACCGAAAATACCCCGTCAAGAGATTCAAAAATTAAGAGAAGGATTGTTAATTGGTTCTGGTTGTATCAACGGAGAAATATTTGATAAAGCTGGTAGTAAAGAAGATGAAGAACTAGTTAATATGATGAGCTTCTATGATTATATTGAAGTGCAACCAATTTCTTGTTTTACCCATTTAATTGGTCCAGGAAGGAAATTTTCAAGTGACTTAGAAGCCCAAGAATATTTAAAACGAATTACCCGTGTAGCTAAAGAAGCCGGTAAACCAGTCGTAGCCAGTGGCGATGTCCATAACTTAAAAAAAGAAGATAAAATTTATCGGGAAATTATCGTCAATCAAAAGTTTAATGGTAAATTGCATCCGTTAAATCGGAGTGGCATCGAAGTTCCTAATATGTATTTAAAAACCACAGAAGAAATGTTAGCAGATTTTGCCTTTTTAGATCCGGAAGAAGCTTACGAAATTGTAGTCACTAACCCTAATAAAATAGCAGATTTAGTGGAAGAAATCGAAGTTATTATTGATACTCCAGCACCATTTGCTCCCAAAATAGAAAATTCTGTCGAAACAATGACGGATTTAGTTTATACCAAAGCTAAAGAATTATATGGCGAACCTTTACCTATAAATATTGAAGAACGTTTAGCTAAAGAATTATATGGCGAAGCTATAATCCTTGCGTGTCAAAAAGAAACCGATAATATTAATGATGCCTTCTTATTAGTCCATGAAACAATTTTAAAAGGTAAAGAGGCCGTTAAAGACATGGTTAAAAAACATATTGAAGAAGAAATGAGCGACGAAGAAAAAGATAAGCAAGCTTTAGCTAGTTTAGGGGGAATAATTGGTGCTAATTACGATGTTATTTATTTAATTGCTCAAAAACTAGTTAAACATTCAAACGATGAAGGATTCTTAGTTGGTTCTCGAGGTAGTGTCGGTTCTTCTTTTGTAGCCAATATGATGGGAATTACGGAAGTTAATAGTTTAGCTGCTCATTATCGGTGTCCAAAATGTAAATTAAGTATCTTTAATGATGATGAAGGTAAACCACTCGGCACAACTTATTCTTGTGGCTTTGATTTACCTGATAAAAAATGTCCGCATTGTAAAACGAAAATGGTAAAAGATGGTCATGATATTCCGTTTGCGACCTTCTTAGGTTTTAATGCTGATAAAGTACCCGATATCGATTTAAATTTCTCGGATTTAAATCAAGCTAGCGCTCACGAATATACTAAAGTACTATTTGGAGAAGATAATGTCTATCGGGCCGGAACAATTGGAACAGTTGCTGATAAAACTGCTTATGGTTATGTTAAAGGTTACTGTGAAAATAAAGGTATAATTATGCGGAGCGTAGAAGTTGAACGCTTAGCTAAAGGCTGTACTGGTTGTAAACGAACTACGGGTCAACATCCTGGGGGCATAGTAGTTATCCCTGGTTATATGGAAGTATTTGATTTTACCCCATACCAATATCCAGCAGAAGATCCTGATAGTAATTGGCGAACTACGCATTTCGATTATCATGCTATCGATGCTGACGTTTTAAAACTAGATATTCTAGGACACACTGATCCTACTCAATTACGGATGATTCAAGATTTAACGAAAGATGATGTTACGAAAGTACCACTTGATGATAAAGCGACAATGTCAATATTTAAAAGCCCTAAAGCCCTAGGAGTTACGCCTGATCAAATTTTATGTGATACTGGTACATTAGGTGTTCCCGAATTTGGTACTCCTTTTACGATTCAATTAGTTAAAGATGCTAAACCAACTACCTTTGCCGAACTAGTAAAAATATCTGGACTTGCTCATGGTACTGATGTGTGGCTGGGTAATGCCCAAGAATTAATTCAAAAAAATATCTGTCCTTTTAAAGATGTTATTGGTTGTCGTGACGATATTATGGTCGAACTAATGAATCGGGGCGTACCACCAATCAAAGCCTTTAAAATTATGGAATTTGTTCGGAAAGGACGAGCTAGTAAACCAAAAGATGCGGAAGAATGGCAAGAACACGTTAAAACTTTAAAAGAATATGGTATTCCCGATTGGTATATCGAATCTTGTCAAAAAATAAAATACATGTTCCCGAAAGCCCATGCCGCTGCTTATGTAATTAGTGCTTTCCGTATTGCTTGGTATAAAGTTCATAAACCATTAGTTTACTATTGTACCTATTTTAGTACGAGATTTACGGATTTTGATATCGATGTCATGGTAAAAGGTTATGATGCTATCCGAGCTCGGTTACTAGAATTACAAGCAAAAGGACATGAAGCTACTAAGAAAGAAGAATCCTTAATTGAAACTTTAAAACTAGCTTTAGAAGCCAGTGCCCGAGGGGTAACTTTTAAAACCATAGATTTAGAAAAGAGTCAAGCCAATGACTTTGTCATGGAAGAAGAAGAAAATGCCTTAATCATGCCATTTAATGCCTTAGATGGACTAGGAGAAGCCGTATCATCGAAAATAGTTGAAGCTCGTAATGAAAAACCATTCTATAGCGTTGAAGACTTTCAAAATCGTGGTAAAGTTAATCAAGCTACGATGTCCAAACTACGAGCTATGAATATTTTTGGCAATCTACCAGAAAATAGTCAATTAAGTTTATTTTAATTATCTAAAATGAACGATTGAACGATTTTTTGAACGATTGAACGATTTTGTGATATAATTTTCTAGGGATGATACTATGTTAGAAAATGAAAATGTTGAATTCAAGCAAGATTATACTGAAAATATATATAAAGAAATAATTGCTTTCTTAAATTCTTGTAGTGGAACTATATATGTTGGCTATGACGATGATGGTAATTTAATTGGCTTAAATAATGCTAAAGCCATCGAAGAAAAAATAGCTAATGGCATTGTTCATAAAATTACACCAGATTGTTCGATGTTCGTATCAATTAATAATAGTCATTTAGATAATAAAGATTATATTATTATCAATGTTAGTAAAGGTTTGAATATCTATTCTTTAAAAGAAAAAGGAATATTAAAAGGAACATATATTAGAAATGGTTCTTGTTCAATACCAGCAACTGATGAAACATTAAAACAAATGATTATTAAAAATAGTAATTTATCTTATGAAACTTCTGTTTCTATTCAACAAGATTTAACTTTTAATTATATTAAAAAGGATTTTCAAGAAATAGATATCAATATATTAAATAATAGCATCCAAAAAAATCTGCATTTAAGAAATACTAAAAATCAATATACTAATTTAGCTTTACTTTTATCGGATCAAAATCCTTTTACAATCAAAATAGCTACTTATTCAGCTACCGATAAAAGTAACTTTTTAGATCGTAAAGAATTTAAGGGATCATTATTAGAAATATACGATAAAACTTTAGATTATTTAAAATTAAATTCGGCAACGTATGGTTTAATTACTAGTTCCATCAGAGAAGATATCGAAGAATATCCGGAATTTATTTTAAGAGAGATTCTTTTAAATTCTTTAATTCATCGAGATTATTCAACTATAACTTCTAATATAATTAATATATATAAAAATGATAATATTGAATTTATAAATTATGGTTCTTTATATGGCAATATTACTATAGAAGATATTTTAGCAGGACTATCTACTTCAAGAAATCCTTATTTACAAGCTATTTTTATGCGTCTTAAACGCGTTGAAGCTATTGGCAGTGGTTTAAGACGAGTAAATGCTTATTATCGAGAAAGAAATTTAGAATTTAAAGTTGAAGCACTGCCATCTTCATTTATTGTCCATCTTCCTAGAATTGCTATGGTAAATAAAGCAAATAATGATGGCAATATGGTTATTATGGAGTATTTAAGTAAATATGGTGAAATTACCAGAAAAGAAGCTGAGAAGTTAATAAATAAAGAAAAAACCACTACTAGTAATATTTTAAATAAAATGGTAGCAGAAAATATCATTTCCAAGAAGGGAAATGGTCCAAGTACTAAATATACATTAAAATAATGTCTAAAATATGTCTATTTTTTTCATATTTAACATTTTGTTTACTCATTTTCATAAAAAATTAAAAAAATTAACGACAAATCGTTAATTACAAATTGAAAACATGAAAATAGTGTAGTAAAATGTAAATTGATAATAGAGGAGGCAAATCAAATATGAAGAAGATAGGTAAAATCCTCTCTCCCAGAAATAAAGTTTCTGGAGAGGAAAATCCTAGAAAGGATAATAATTTAAAATTCGAAAAGGTTAATGACAAGAAAAAAAATAGAGCTATAGTAGCCGGAATGGTTATTGGTGTCTTAGTAACTGTAGGAAGTATAGTTTTATACCGAAGTTATGCCATATATAAAGAAGAAAATAACTATAATATAATCCAAGGAATAGTACCAGATTATGACTAT
>CAZQAO010000002.1:0-41774 GCA_964591225.1 uncultured Muribaculaceae bacterium
TTTTATTAGAAAGGAAATATTATGAAAAAAGAACGATTGAAAATTAATAATTATTGTTTAATAAAATTTTTTTAGCTTTTTCTTCATCTTGAAATTTAACATTTCTACTTTTTAGTAAATCTATTTGTTCATCTATTGTCTTGAATTCTTTCATAATATAAAAAAGTCTTCGGTCCACACGGGATACCGAAGATCACTTACAAATTAATCCTACAACTAATTATTGTGATTGTCAATATCCTAGTGTACTTTTATACAACTTTATTTTCACACTCCTTCTTTAAATATTTATATTTTAATTATCTTTAGGTTTTTAAAGTCTGTTCTAATAAGTGTAACAAAGTAATTTGTTAGTAGTCTTCGTGGTGGGACTATTTTTTATTCTTTTATAGCACTTGCTAATTTTTTTGTTCTCTTAAATATTTTAAATTATTACTAAAATAGTTCATATTTTTCTTTCTCATATTTATGATAGCACATAAGTATTAAAAAACAATAAAAACTATGCTTATTTGCAGAAGCCAATACTAAAAATACAATAAGCACATTAATATTAAACATTCAATCATGATTTTTTATCAAACGCACAACGAACAATAGACGTTACTTCAAAATTACTCCGAAATAGACAAAAATTACAAAAAAAAGTAATTTTTTGAAAATAATGTATAAAAAAAACCTTAAAATAAGGCTTTACTATTTTAATTGGTGTCCCCTTAGGGATTCGAACCCTAGACCCACTGATTAAGAGTCAGTTGCTCTACCAACTGAGCTAAGGAGACATTGACTATTTAAAATTATAACACTTTTTTTAGATTATTCAATCTTTTTGATATTATTTATTAATTGGTTCATACTAAAAAAGGTGAAAGAATATGGCTAATATAAAAACAACTATTTCTTTTGGACTGGTAAATATTCCGGTTTTATTAAATCCTATTATTAAAAATAATGATACGGCTTTTAATCAACTACATAAAAAATGTGGACATCGCATTAAATATATTAAATATTGTCCCGTTTGTAAAAAAGAAGTTAAACCTAATGAAATAATTAAGGGATACGAATATATAGATAATGAATATGTAACTTTAACCGAAGAAGAATTAGATAAATTAAAAGTAGAAAATGATAAAACTATTGAAATTATTGCTTTTGTAAAATTAAAAGAAATTGATCCTATTTATTTTGAAAAAAGTTATGTTTTAAATATTGATAAACCAGAGAAAGCTTATACTTTATTTAAAAATGCTTTAAAGAAAACTGGTAAAGTAGCTTTGGCGAAAACAGTCATTAATTCTAAGTTTTATTATGTGATTTTACGATTTGGTGAAAATCAAATTATTATGACTACATTATATTTTCAAGAAGAAATAAAATTAGAAGAACCTTTAAAAGATGTAAAAACTACTACTAAAGAAATGGATTTAGCTATTAAATTAATTGATCAATTATCGGGTAAATTTGAACCAGACAAGTATGTCGATGAGTACCAAACTAGAATTAAAGAAGCTATTGATAAAAAAGTAGCAGGTAAAGAAATTAAAAGTGTAAAAACTAAAAAGCCAAAGAATATAGCCAATCTTTTAGAAGCTTTAGAAAAGAGTTTAAAAGATGAAGGATAATTTATTTAAAAATCGTCATTTTAAACCTATGTTATTAAGTGAAGTTCATAAACCATTTGATGATCCCAAATATTTATTTGAAATTAAATATGATGGTATTCGGGCTTTAATTTTTGCTAGTCCTAAAGAAGTTACTATTAAAAGTCGTAATCAATATGATATTACTTATTTATATCCGGAATTGCAAGCAATTAAAAATATAGTTAAAAAAAATTGTATTTTTGATGGGGAGATAATTTGTTTAGAAGATGGTTTACCTAATTTTTTAGCTTTACAAAAACGAGCTCACTTAAAACAAAAAGAAAAGATTCAAGAACAATCACTATTAAATCCCGCATATTTTATTTGTTTTGATATTATTTATGAAAGTAGGGATTTAAGAAATAAAAAACTTATTATAAGAAAAGAAATTTTAAATCAATATCCTGATAATGAAGTATTTATTAAAAGTAAATATTTTTTAACTAATGGTAAGAAAATGTTTCAGTTTGTTAAAAAACATCATTTAGAGGGAATAGTTGCTAAACATATTGATAGTCAGTATGAAATAAATATTCGCACTCCAAATTGGCTTAAAATTAAAAATTTTCAAGAACAAAATTTTTATATAGTAGGTTATGAAAATAAAAAAGGTGCTATAACTTTATATGTTGCAGAAAAAGAAAAAGAGCAATACTTTTATGCTGGCAAAGTATTATTGTATGAAAATAATCCGGCTTATTCCAAAATTAAGGAAGCTAAAAAGCAAAAATATAAAGTTCATAATTTAAACCACAAAATTATCCAAATTGCTCCTATTTACCAAGCGACGATTATTTTTTTAGAACGAACTAAAGGGGGAAATTTACGTCATCCAGTTTTTAAAGAATTGACATGTAACTCTCCTTTGCTATAATAAAAGCGAGGGATGGATATGCAAAAAACAAAGTATCAAGCAATGAATAAAGAAGAAAAAAAAGAATTAATGCACAAGTATCAAAAAACCGAAACTGGTCATAAAATGATGAATCGATTACTGCGAATCCGTTTAATTGGAGTAGTGTCTTTAGTCTATGCAGTTATTGATTTATTAGTTGAAAACAAGAATTTACAATATTATGATTTCTTTTTAATTATTCCTTTATTTATAGCTGGTCTCGTCTTTATTATCGGTTCATATCATTTAAAAAATAAAGTATTAACTAAATATGCTGTAAAAAAATCTTGAACTTTTTGATTCAAGATTTTTTAATTTTTTAATATGGCGGAGCAGGAGAGATTTGAACTCTCGCGCCAGTTACCCGACCTATACCCTTAGCAGGGGCACCTCTTCAGCCTCTTGAGTACTGCTCCACAAGCTACCTCTACATTTTATAATAAACTAAAACGTTAGTCAATAATAAAAATTGTAAAAAAAGGGGAATTATTCCCCTAAAGTAGCTGTTTTAATTTCTTCTAAATAGTTTGTCATAATTGTTAAATAGTTATCTTTATTATTAACGTTTTCTTCTGATAAAGTATTCATTGTATTAACTTTAACTATTTTGGCATTATAATCTTTTTCTAAAGTAGTAATAACATTAGTTTTTTCTTCTGTATCTTTGATAAAGATAGTGGTATAGTTACCATTTTTAAAATTATTTTTAATATTATTTAAATTAATAGTTGTTAAATTTTCTTCATCTTCTAACGAGATGACATGGAAACCATAATTTTCTAAATATTTAAACATATTAGAAGAAGCAATAATAGTTCCTTTTTTAACTTCGTTAGCACTACTAGCAGTTCTTCGTAATTCAGCATCCATCACCGATAAAGTTTCTTCAAGTTTTTGATAATTTTTTTCAATTTCTTCATTAGCATATTTACTATCGGTAAATTCTTGTAAATTATTTTTTATTGTGGTAGCTAACATTAAATAATAATTGGGAGATAACCATAATTCTTCAAGACCATTGCTATATTTTAAGCCATAAGCCACATCTATGACTTTTAAGTTACTATTTTCGTTGATTAAATTTTTCGCAATATTTTGTTCTTGCGATAAACCATTATATATAAAAATATCATTATTACTATATTCTTTAATTTGTTTTTTCGTTAAATCATAGTTTTCAACATTAGCATCACTAGGATAAATACTCGTAATATAATCGGTAGGATAAATCTCTTCTAAAATATAAGTAATCGGATAAACAGTGGTTAAAATATGTAATCCTTCTTGGGTTTTACTATTACAGGCTGTTCCTGTAAATAGTAATAAACATAATAAACTAATAATTTTAAATTTTTTCATTTTTTTCTTCTCCTTTTTGAGGAACTGGATCATATCCAAAATTTCCTTTAGGATGACATTTTTTTAAACGTTTAAATCCTAATTTTAATCCTTCTTTAACACCATAAGTATCAATTGCTTCGATCATATATTCACTACAAGTGGGGGTAAAACGACACATAGAGTGGGATATATTAGGAATAACTTGGTAGCATCGTATCAAAAAAATGCATACCCGTTTCATTAGAATCACCACTACTATTTTACTATATTTTTAAATACTTGTAAAATACAATAATTTTACTAATTATAATAATACGTGATATAATGATTAGGAAAATAATTCAAAAAGATGGTGTTAGGATGATTGAGAAACTACAAAGTTATGGAATAACTATAACCAATGAAGAACTTTTACAAACAGCTTTAACGCATAGTTCCTATTCTAATGAACATAATACCAAAAATTATGAACGTTTAGAGTTTTTAGGGGATGCAGTTTTAGAATTAGTGATGAGTGAATATTTTTATTTAAATACTTCTTATAGTGAAGGGGAAATGAGTAAAATTAGAGCTAGTTATGTCTGCGAAGAAGCTTTATTTCAATATGCTAAAGATATAGATTTACCCCAATATATTATCGTTGGTCATGGTCAAGAAAATAATATTAATGCCACGATTATTGCTGATGTTTTTGAAAGTGTCATTGCTGTTATTTATTTAGAAGCTGGTTTAGAAGTTGTCAAAAAATTTATTTTAGAGCGAATACTACCTTATATAGAAAAGAAGATTGAATTTATTCATGATTATAAATCCATTTTACAAGAGATGGTTCAAACGGATCGAAAAAGTTTAGAATATGTTTTAGTTACCGAAGATGGTCCCGCTCATGATAAATCATTTACGGTAGAAGTTCGGATTGATAATATGGTTTATGGTACCGGAACTGGCAAAAGTAAAAAGGAAGCGGAACAAAATGCTGCCCGAGATGCTTATCAAAAAAGAGCTAAAGTTAGTGAGGATGTGTAGACGTGTATTTAAAAGCAATTAAAGCCAATGGATTTAAGTCTTTCGCTATCAAAACTCATATTTCATTAGAAAAAGATATTACTTGTATTGTTGGTCCTAATGGGAGTGGCAAGAGTAATATCGTCGATGCGGTAAGATGGGTACTTGGAGAACAAAGTGTTAAATCACTACGGGGAACCAATGCGATGACTGATGTTATTTTTGCGGGTAGTAAGTCTCGCTCGGCAGCTAATCGAGCTGAAGTTTCCTTAATATTTGATAATAGTGATCATTATTTAGATTGTGAATTAACTGAAATTGAAGTTAAACGGGTTTTATATCGTAATGGGGAAGGCGAGTATTTTATTAATAATACCCCGGTTCGTTTAAAAGATATTACTAATTTATTTTTAGATAGTGGAGCTGGTATTGATTCTTTTAATATTATTAGCCAAGGAAGTATTGAATCAGTCATTAATAGTAAACCTTATGAACGACGTAGTATCTTTGAAGAAGCAGCTGGAGTATTAAAATATAAAAGACGGAAAGAAGAAAGTATCAGAAAGTTAGAAAAAACTAAAGAGAATATGGAAAAAGTTTCTTTAATTATTACCGAACTGGAAAGTAACTTGAATCCGTTAAAAGAACAAAGTGAAAATGCTCAAAAATATTTAGAATTAAAAGACCAATTAAAACAACTAGAAATTGCTACTATTACCCAAGATATTACGAATATTCATGATAAATACGAAAAAATCAAAATAGCTAAAGAAGAAGGCGACGAACAATTAGTAGCCTTAGAAACTATCGAAAGTCAAGAAGCCTCTAAATTAGAAAATTTAAAATTAAAAAATTTAAAATTAGAGAGTGCTATCAATGAAAAAAATGCTCAATTATTAGATGTTACTAGTCGTTATGCTAATTTACAAAATGAGAAATTAATGTATACCGAACGTCAAAAATATAAGCAAGAGGGCGAACAAGTAGATAGTAATATTGTAAAACTAAAAGAAGAAATATTAGCAATCGATAAAGATATTGCTCTTTTAGAAAATGATTTAGAACAAATAAATAGCCAAAGTAAAAAAATAAAATTAAATTTACAAGATGTTAATGAAGAACAAAGTTTGTTAAAAACTAAACAAAATGCTTTGAATATAAAATATCAAAATAATTTGCGCGAGATGTATACTTTAAAAAGCCAAGAAGAAATATTAGAAAATTCGATATTAAATGATAATAAATTACCCGTATCCGTCAAAAGTATTTTAAATAATGATCGTTTGAAACAAGTTTATGGTCCGATTGGTAAATTAATTACGGTTCCCTCTTCGTATGCGATAGCTATTGATGTGGCTTTAGGGGCAAGTACTAATTTTTTAGTGGTTGCAGATGAAAATGTAGCGAAAGAAAGTATTAACTATTTAAAAGAAAATCAATTAGGTAGAGTTACTTTTCTACCCTTAAATATAATTAAAGCTAAAGAAATACCGGCCTCTATATTAAAACGTTTAGAGCAAATGAATGGCTATATTGGTATTGCTAGTGATTTAGTTGAATATGATGGCAAGTTTACTAATATTATCAAAAATCAATTAGGAAATATTATTGTCGTCGATACAATTGATACCTTAAATCGGATAGGAAGAATTTTAGAATATAAATATCGGATAGTTAGTTTAGAGGGAGAAATAATTCACACTGGAGGAAGTCTAACGGGTGGTAGTCTTAAAAGTTCAAGTAGTATTATTAAAGATAAATTGGAATTAGAACAAACTAAAAATAATCGGTTGCATTGTGAAGAATTAAATACCCGTTTGCAAAAAGAATTGGATGATTATCATAAAAATCAAGATATATTAAAAGAACAAGAAGATACCTTAAATCGTAATTTATTTCAATTAGAAGAACAATTAACGGAAAAAAATAGTAGTTTAGAAACCAAAAAGCAAAAACAATTAGAGTTAAATAAAGAATTAGAAGGTATAACAGCTTTAAAAAGTGGTAACGTCGATCAAAAATTAATGAATTTATTAACTATGGTTAATGAAACTTTGAAAGAGAAAAAAGTCTTAGAAACTAATTTAAATCAAATGAAAACAGAAAAAAGTGAATTGCAAAGTGAAATTGCCGAGTTAGAACATAATTATCGCGATAAAAATAGTACTTATAATAAGATGCAAAGTGATTTAAAAAATAAAGAAGTAGAGTTAGGAAAATTAGATATTCAATTAGATAATTTATTGCAAGTTTTAAATGAAACTTATAATATTACTTATGAAAAAGCTAAATTAGATTATGTTTTAGAAATTGATAGTTTAGAAGCTCGCAATACAGTTCGCGATTTAAAAAGCAAAATTGCTAATTTAGGAGAAGTAAATGTCTTTGCAATTACTGAATATGAACAATTAAATACGCGCTATAACTTTTTAGTGAATCAAAAAAATGATTTGGAACAAGCTAGTCTTAATCTAACCAATGTCATTGCGGAAATGGATACGATTATGATAGATAAATTTAAGACGACCTTTAATAAAATTAATGCTGAATTTCAACTGGTCTTTAAAAAATTATTTAAAGGTGGTACCGGAATGTTAAAACTTACTGATCCAGAAGATGTGTTAAATACTGGTATTGAAATTATCGCCGAACCACCTGGCAAAAAACTTAATTCGATTGGTTTATTAAGTGGTGGGGAAAAAACTTTGACAGCTATCTCGTTATTATTTGCTGTTTTAAATGTCAAAACTGTCCCATTTTGTATTTTAGATGAAGTAGAAGCTTCTTTAGATGAAGCAAATGTCGATGCTTTCGGTAAATATTTACAAGAACAAAAAGCCAATAGTCAATTTATTTTGATTACTCATAAAAAAAGAACGATGGAATATGCTGATACTTTATATGGTATAACCATGCAAGAATCGGGGGTTAGTAAATTAGTTAGTGTGCATTTAGATAATTTATCATAAATAGGGCGAGGGGATTTTGATGGAAAAAATAAGCTTATCCAAGAAAAATTATGAAAACTTAGAATCACTTGATTTACCTAACCAAATTACCCCAACAGAAGGTAAGATTTATCAATATAATTATAAAAATCAAAAACGAGTTTTCAAAGAATTATATTATTTAAATGATCAAATAATTGCTAATAAATTATATACTTTGGAAATGTTGGATAATTATCGTGAATTTTTTCCAGCTTCTTTTTATATACCGGATTATTTAGTAACATATAAAAATGAAATGATTGGTTTTTCGTTACTTCATTGTCCTGGTGTAAATTTTGAAAATTTTTTAAATAATAAAAAAATTAATTTAAATGATAAATTAGATTATTTAAAAAAGATTGGGGATTTATTAGAAGAGATTGCTTATATGCGCGAATTTACTCCAGTTAATGATTTTTATTTAAATGATATTCATGCTGCTAATTTTATGGTTAATCCTTCTACTAAAGAATTGGGAGTCGTTGATTTAGATAGTTGTAAAATTGGAGAAAATGAGGCTTTTGCAGCGCAGTTTTTAACACCTTTATCACTAGCCCATTTAGTTCCATATAAATATCATGTTAGTACTAATTCGGCGGCGAGCGGTTATATTAAAGCTAATTTAAATTCTGATTTATATTGTTATATGATCATGGTTCTTAATTTTTTATATGGCGGTGCTGTCCATCGGTTAACTTTGGTCGAGTACTATGAATATTTAAATTATTTAGAAGATTTAGGTTTTCATAAATCATTTATAGAAGCTGCTCATAAGTTAGTTACTCCGAGTGAAAATGTTAATTTTAAAGAATTTATTCTTTCGTTTACGGAAGAACAAGTAGGTCGAGCTAGACGAAATGTTTATCAACGAGTTCAAAAAAAATAATTCTTTTTTCGAATTATTTTTTTATATTTCGCGCATATTTTCTTGGTTTTTATAGGGATTTTTTGGGTCAATTTTATCAATAAATAAGATACCATTTAAATGATCTATTTCGTGTTGGAAAGCAACTGCTAAATCTTCTCTTACTCTTATAGTATAAGGTTTACCCTCGATATCTTGAGCTTCGACAGTGATTCTAGCATATCTAGGAACGATGCCTTCAACTTCGCGATTGATACTTAAACATCCTTCACCTTCACCCACATAAATTAATTCTTCACTATTACTTTTTATTTTTGGATTAATAACGATATAGTTTTCAAATTTTTCATCATCAACTTCATTGACAATTACAAAAATTCTTTTGGCAATACCTAATTGAATAAAAGCTAGTCCCATACCAGCTCGTAAATTATATTTTTCCCGAAGATTTTCAATTTGACTAATTTTTAAATAATCTAACATATCTTGAATAGTTTTTTTATCTTCTTTAGATAATGGAAAAGTAACTTCTTCGCTGATAAGTCGTAAACGTTTGTCTTTCTCATCTAAAATTACTAAATCAGGTAATGACATATAAATCCCTTTCTTTCGACAAGTAATGTATCACAAAAATAAAAAAAAAGGAAGATGGAACTTCCTAGTTGTTATAATTGTTGCCCCAATTCCATCCGGCACCAATAATGATGACTAAAAGAATGAATAGGACAATCCATATAGCAGCACCTAAACCATATCCTGAAGTGTATCCAGCATATCCGGTATTTCCACAACAAGGAGCGGCATTGTATCCACCACTATAACCAGAGTTATAGTAGCCGTTGTTTCCGTAATAATACATATATTATACCTCCTTTATGTATCTACTATAGTTTATTATTTAGCTAAAAAAATGCTACTTAGAAATGTCCTAAAAATAGTTATTTTTACATAATATTCATTTTTTTTAAAGAATATTCCTAAATATATGTTATGATTATGATAGGTGAAGGCCAATGAGAAAAGTACCAAAATTAAAAGATGTACTAAAGTCTTGTGATTTACCATTACTTTTTATGATGGTTCTCTATTCTATTTTGGGATTAGTCATGATTCTAAGTGCCTCTAGTGTTTCAGCTGTCTTACGTTATAATGTTTCTTCATACTATTTTTTTATTCGGCAACTAATTTTTGTCGTGGTAGCTTTTTTAGGAGGGCTTATTGTCTTAAAATTCCCGACCAGAATTTATAAGTTATTTACTCCGTTTTTGGTGGTGGGAATATTGGCTTCTTTAATAGGTTTATTCTTTTATGGAGTTATTTCTAATAATGCTCAAAGTTGGTATCGAATCGGTTTTTTTAATTTACAACCTAGTGAATTTGCTAAATCGGTTTTAATTATTTATATGGCCGTTTTTTATGAAAAAAGTTTAAAAAAGAAAAATAAAAGTTTATATTATAATTTAATTCCTATTTCGGTAGCAGTAGTAATCTTTTTTTTAGTAGCTATGCAACCTGATTTAGGAGGAGCTTTAATTATCGCCGGAATTACTTTTTTAATTTTTTTGATAATACCCATTGGTAAACAGAATCAGTTAAAGTTATTAAAGATAATTGGCGTTGGGATTATTTTAGCTTTTGTTATTTTATTATATAGTGGTAAAGGCTTTATTAATTCTAGGCAACTATCTCGGTTTCAATTTCAAAATCCTTGCAGTCGGTATTCCGAAGATACTGGGTATCAAGTTTGTAATGGGTTTATAGCTATTCATAATGGGGGTTTATTTGGGGTAGGACTTGGTAATTCAACCCAAAAATATTTATATTTACCAGAAGCTCATACTGATTTTATATTTCCCATTTTAGTTGAAGAACTTGGTGCTATAGCAGGAATTTTAGTATTACTGGGTTATATCTTTATGCTATATCGAATTTTAAAAATTGGTAAAGAAGCTAAAGGTAATGTTCGGAATACGATTTTGTGTTATGGAACATTTGCTTTTATTTTACTACATCTAGTGGTCAATTTAATGGGGGTATTAGCCCTTATTCCTCTAACCGGAGTTCCGTTACCATTCTTAAGCTATGGGGGTAGTTTTACCATTAATTTAATTTTAATGTTATTTGTGGTCTTAAGAGTTAGTTATGAAAATCACTATCGTAAAACGAAAGAAGAAATAGCAATGTTAGAAAAAGCTTAAATCTTCTTTTTTTTAAAGGAAAAAACTAATTTACCTTGTACATATAAAGTAGGAGGTGAAGAAAGTGATTAAAAAGTATCTTACTAATCCCTTAATTTTATATGGAGTAATTGGTCTTCTTGTTCTGACTAACGGAGCCAGTGTCATTTATTTTGGCCATCAAAAAGAGTCTTGTGAACCAGTTGAAATTGCTGTTGCTCCTAAACAAGAGGAAGAGCCCAAAGAAGAAGAAAAGCAACTATTTCAAGTTGATATTAAAGGTTATGTTAAGAATCCCGGTGTATATCAAGTGGAAAATGGTACTATTATTAATGATGTCATTAAATTGGCTGGGGGCTTAAAAAGTGGTGGTACGACTGAGAATATTAATTTAAGTAAAAAAGTAGTCGATGAAGCTATGATTGTTATTTCTTCTAAAAGTGCTTTAAAAAAATCCTCTTGTGTTTGTGAAAATCCGCAATCCACTCCAAGTTCTAATCAAGAAGTTTCCTCATTAGAGCCTTCATTTGGAGAAGTTAAAGAAGATAGTGCTACCGAAGAACCATCACCCAATAAAAAAATTTCTATTAATACTGCGACTAAAGAAGAATTAATGACTTTATCGGGAATAGGGGAAAAAACAGCCGAAAAAATTATTAGTTATCGCACCGAAAAACCTTTTACTACGATTGAAGATTTAAAAAATGTAAGTGGCATTGGAGACGCAGTTTTTGAAAAAATTAAAGACTTTATTACAGTCTAACTATTTTTATGGCGGGCTATTTTTAGTATTAATAATTTATCTTTTAATAACTCTAAAGGGAATAACTTATCAAACTAAATTTAGTCAAGATACTCATGAAATAGTAGCCAAAATTGTTTCCTATAAAAGTGATGGTGATAAATTATCATTATATTTAAAAGAACGAGAAGTGTTTGTAGCTACTTATTACTTTAAAACTTTAGCAGAAAAAGAAAATATAATCGCTGCACTTAGTGTCGGTAAGACTCTTAAATTAACAGGTAATTTAACAGAAATTAAAGAAAATACCATTCCTAATACTTTTAATTATAAAAAATATTTATATCACCATCGTATTTATGCTTCTTTTACGATAGAAAACTTAGAAGTAATGTCTACACCTATTTCTTTTTGGAATCGCGTGCGCGAAAGTTTTCAAAAGCGGATTTTAAAACTCGGTAATAATGCTTATTTACAAGCCTTTATCTTAGGAGATAAAAGTTTAATGAATAGTGAGATGCAAGACGTAATTCAAGAAAATGGTGTCAGTCATTTATTTGCTCTTTCGGGAATGCATTTATCTTTTTTTGTGTTAATTTTAAATAAAATTTTAAAAAAAGTAAAATTTAAAAAAGTAATCATTTATTTATTTTTACTTTTCTATCTTATTTTAGCAGATTTTCCGGTTTCTCTTATTAGAGCTATATTATTAATGCTTTTTATAGATCTTAATAATAAAGGAAATTTAGGTTTATCGAAAGTAAAATGTTTATTATTAATTGCTAGTGGACTATTATTTTATAATCCTTTTTATCTTTATGATCTCGGATTTTTATATTCTTTTGTAGTTACTTTTTCTTTATTATTTACCAAAATTAATTGTCAGCATAAATTTTTACAAATAGTGGCGGTAAGTACTATTACCTTTTTATTTAGTTTACCGATTACGGTTTATTCTAATTATGAAATTAATATATTAGCTATTTTAAATAATATTATTTTAGTTCCGTTCGTAAGTAATATTATTTTTCCTTGTGCCATTTTAACTTTTTGTTGTTCTTTATTTTTGCCGGTTTTTAACTTATTAATTAGTATTTTAGAAAGTATAAATCAATTTTTAAGTAACTTTGCTATTTATATTATAATCGGTAAAATCAACTACTTAGAAATTGGTTTATATTATCTTATTTTAATGCTTTTAATTAAATCTAGATCAAAAAAAATAGCGATACTTATGAGTATTTATTTAGTCTTTTTAAGTAATAAAGATTTATTTAATTTTAATACTTCGCTTTATTTTTTAGATGTAGGTCAGGGGGATAGTGCTCTTTTAGTAACTCCTCAAAATAAAAAAGCCATCTTAATTGATACTGGTGGGATAGTAACATATGAGAAAGAAGATTGGCAGAAAAGAGCCCAAGAATATCATTTATCTGATAATATTATTTTATTTTTAAAAAGCATGAGCATTCATTATATCGATACTTTAGTGTTAACGCATGGCGATTATGATCACATGGGAGAAGCTAGTCATTTAGTAAATAATTTTAAGATAAATAAAGTTATTTTTAATCAAGGCGATTATAATGATTTAGAAATTGATTTAATTAATATCTTGAATCAAAAACAGATTAAATATTATCAAAATTTAGAGAGCCTTCAGGTAGATTCTTACGTTCTTCAACTTTTAAATACTAAAGAATACGATAATGAAAATGATAATTCTAATGTCATCTATTTTAATATAAATAATTATCAGTTTCTTTTGATGGGGGATGCAGGAGTAGCCAAAGAAAAAGATATTTTAGCTAAATATGATTTAAAAGATATTGATTTTTTAAAAGTCGGTCATCATGGCTCTGATACTAGTAGTAGTAAAGAATTTATAGATAAAATAAATCCTAAATATGCTTTTATTTCAGTAGGTGCTAATAATCGGTATGGTCATCCCAAAGAAAGCGTCTTAAAAGTATTAGCTAATAGGAAAGTATACCGAACTGATCAAGATGGCACCATAGAATTAATTCTAAATAAAAAAGGTTATAAAATTAAACTTTTTAAAAATCAAACATAACATATATTACATCAATTGATGTTTAGATAGATGAAAGAGAATTTCTCTTTCTCCTTTTAAGTGTTATAATAAGTTTGGTGTTTTTTATGTATTTAATATATGGAGATAGTTTTCAGTTAATTACCGCGGAAATAAAAAAAATAACTAAAAATGCTACGCATTGTATTACGATGGATTTAGCAGTGCAATCTTTAGAAGATGTTGTAATGGAAGCCAATTATGTATCTTTATTTCCGGAACAAAAATATATCATTGTTAAAAATGCCAATTTCTTTGCTACTGCTAAAGAAACGGAAAAAGAATTAGAAATACTTTTGGATTTAATCGAAAATTATTCTGGTAATGCCGTTTTAATCTTTGTTACTTATGAAAAAATAGATTTACGAAAGAAAGTAACAAAAATGTTTAAAGCTAAATATAAAATAATTGATGTTGCCAATTTATCTTATGACGATATTTATCAAAAAAGTAGGGAATATATAAAAAAAGAAAAGTATACAATTACTAAAGAAAATTTAGAATATATTATTAATTCTTGTCAAAATAATTATGATTTAATTTATAATGAATTAAATAAGCTTTTTTTGTATTATAATGAACCGCAAGAAATTAAAAAAGAAGATATTAAAGAAATTGTGTCAGTATCAATTGAAGAGAATAATTTTAAATTTATTGAAGCTGTTATTAATAAAAATCGAACTTTATCATTACATATTTTAAATGATTTATATGCCAAAAAAACTGATCCTATTGCTCTTATAATGTTACTGGCTCGCGAATATCGTAATATTTATACTGTCTATACTTTAACTAGTGCTGGTTATCCTAAATATGAAATTAGTAAAATGTTAGGGCTTCTTGATTGGCAAATTGATAAATACTTAAAAAAGAGTGCTAATTTTAGTAGCGATGAACTTGTAAATGCTTTAAAATATCTTGCCGATATCGATTTTAAAATAAAGAGTGGTCAGATGGATAAATATGTAGCTTTAAAGACCTTCTTAATGGCAATCTACTAATTTACAAATAAAAAAACAAGTTGTATACTAAATAATAGGTGAGAGTCATGTATACGGAGTTCTTTTTTAAAACATATGATGTCAGCGAAAATAATATAAGTGTGGGAAAATTAGAAGTCAATTTAGATTTAATTAGTAAAGAACAATTTATTCGGCCCTTTATTCGGGAAAGTGAACCAAAAACATTAAAAGAAATTAATGGTTTGAATTATGCTGAATTAGATCAGTTTATCATTAATTCTTTAAATGATTATTATAATCGCCTGATGAGTGCTCCCGAGACTGAGAAATTAAATATGTTAAATACTTATCATCATTTATACGATATGTGGCGAGATTTACACAATTATAAAATTAGTAAGAATTTAAAAGAAATTGAAAAGATGTACAATATTTTTTCGTATGAATTATATGTACTTGGTTACATAAAGTAAAAAAAGAGAAATTTGTTTTTACTTTTTTTTCATGATAGAATACTTTCGGAAGTGACAGTCATGAATTATATAAAAGGCAAAATTCGTAATACCATCTATAAAAGTGATAATGGCTTTTTTGTTGGTAATTTTCGGGTTAAAGATACAAATGATGAATTCATGAAAGAGTATGTCAATAAAACTATTACAGTTACTGGTACGATTTTAGATCCTAATGAAGAAGAAACATTTTATTTGTATGGAGAATACATAAAACATGAACGATTTGGTTTTCAATATAAAATAAATAGCTATGAAAAAGAAAAACCAACTGATATTGATGCGATTATTGAGTTTTTAGCTAGTCCTTTAATTAAAGGTTGTGGGGAAAAGACCGCGCGGAAGATTGCACAAACTTTAGGAGTAAATACAATTGATTTAATTAAAGAAAATAAAAATAATTTATTTTTAGTTCCAGATATGACAGAAAAAAGAGCGGATACTATATATTTATCAATTCTATCTCATTCTTCAAATGATGATTTAATTATCGAGTTAAAAAATTTAGGTTTTTCAGTCGGAGAAGCTACTAAATTAATTAATAAATACAAAGAAAAAACCGGCGTATATTTACATGAAAATTTATATATTTTTAAAAAAATAATTGATTTTAATAAATTAGATCATATTTATACTAAAAATTTTAATCCTGATAGTATCGTTAGAAAAAAAGAATGTATTTTAGAAGTAATGAAAAGAATTAGTGATACAAATGGCGATATTTATTACTTACAAGAAGAAATCTATACGGGTTTAAAAACTCATTTTAAATTATTATTAGATAATGAAGAATTTATAAGTCTTTTAAAACAATTACAAGAAGAGGGAAGTATTGTTATTGATGATGAAAAATACTATTTAAAAGATAATTATAATCAAGAACATGAGATTGCTGCGATGTTAAAAGAAATTTGGGATTTACCTCCCAAAGAAATTAAAAACTTTGATGAACGAATTAAGGAGTTAGAAAAGAATTTAAAAGTTGAATATAATTTAGAACAAAAACAAGCCATTAGAAATGCCCTAGAAAATCGTATTTCGATTATATCGGGTGGACCAGGAACTGGCAAAACTACCATAATTCAAGCCATTACGAAATTATATATTGATATTTATAAATTGTCGCCGATAGAAGTTTTAAGTAGTATTGCCCTTTTAGCTCCGACCGGAAGAGCTAGTAAAAAGTTAGCTGAATCTACCCATTTGCCATCAAGTACGATTCATCGTTATTTAAAATGGAATAAAGATACTAATGATTTTGCTATTAATGAATATAATAAAAATCCACAAGTCTTAATTATTGTCGATGAAGTAAGTATGATTGATACCTATCTTTTTGCTTCGCTTTTAAAAGGAATTAATAAAAATATTCAATTAGTTTTAGTAGGAGATACTTTCCAATTACCTAGTGTTGGTGCTGGGTTAATATTAAATGATTTAGTAGAATCAAAGCTTTTTGCCTATACGACGTTAGAGCAAATTTATCGCCAAAGTAATAATTCTTATATTGCTTATTTAGCTAAAGAAATTAAAGATCATAATTTAAGTGCTAATTTTACGGATAAAAAAGATGATTATAATTTTCTAATCACCAAGAGTAAAGAAATTACTAAAATGATTAAACAGATCTGTCAAAAAAGTATGGAAAAAGGTTTAAAAGTGGATGATATTCAAGTATTAGCTCCGATGTATAAAGGTGAAAATGGTATCGATCATTTAAATTTATCGCTTCAAGAACTTTTTAATCCGCCCCAACCTGATTTACAAGAATTACACTACGGAGATATTATTTACCGGGAGCAAGATAAAGTTTTACAACTAGTAAATAATCCCGATTGTAATGTGTACAATGGCGATATTGGTTACATTGCCAAAATTGAAACTCGTTTTATGCCTCGAAAAAAAGAAATTATTACGATTGATTTTGATGGTAATATGGTCGAATATACGAAAGATGATTTATATATGATTAAGCATGCTTATGCGATTACTATTCATAAGAGTCAAGGGAGTGAATTTCCTCATGTAATTATGCCAATTAGTAAGAATTATTATAAAATGTTATATAATAAACTTATATATACGGGAGTATCACGAGCAAAGAAGAGTTTGGTTTTAGTGGGAGAGAAAGAGTCTTTCTTACAAGCTATGAATAATGATTATAGCAGTAATCGTAAAACTACTTTGAAAGCATGTTTATGGTATAAATTTAAATAATTCTTGCCATAATAATAGCAAGGATGTGATAATTTTGAAAAAGACACTCATCGCTTTAGGAATGGGCATGGCTTCGGGGGCCGGCATTACTGCTTTTATGATGATGAATAAAAAAACTAAAAAGAATGCGGAAAAAATGTTAAATAACATGATGGATGAAGCTAATGAAGCCATGAATAGAAAAGCCAATTAAAACATTTCTGTTGGCAAACGAGAAAAAGTAATTAGACTTTTTCTTTTTTTTGAAATACGTGTTATAATTATTTATAGGTGGATCGTATGAAACGTAGTGAAATAGATAAAGAGAAATTAAGCCCAGGGATGCGCCAATATTATGATATAAAAGAACAACATCCTGATGAATTACTTTTTTTTCGTTTAGGGGATTTTTATGAATTATTTTTTGAAGATGGCGAAATTGCTTCGCGGGAATTAGAACTGACTCTAACCAGTAAAAATGGGGGTTTAGATGAAAGGATTCCGATGTGTGGAGTTCCTTTTCATTCCGTTAAACCTTATATTGAAAAATTAGTTAACAAGGGTTATAAAATAGCTATTTGTGAACAATTAGAAGATCCAAAATCGACTAAAGGTATGGTCAAAAGAGGAGTAACAGAAGTTATCAGCAAAGGGACTATTGTCGACTCAGAATTTTTAAATGAACATGATTATAATTTTATTGCCAGTGTCCTTGATTTTTCCTATATATACGTTTTATGTTATGTCGATATCTCTACTGGAAATGTTAATGTAATGCAAGTGGAACACCAAAAAGATAAGTTACTAAATGAGATATTAAATTTAAAAATAAGAGAAGTAGTTTTAAAAAATAACAATGATACTTCTTTGATAGCTCTTTTAAAAGGTCAATATGGTATTGAAGTATCGATTTGTGCTGAATCATTAGAAGAAGGCTACGAAGATATTTTAAATCAAATTGATGATATTCATTTTAAAGAAGCGATTAAGCATATTTTTTACTATTTAGTTGTAAAAGAATTAAAAGATATATCTCATATTAAAGAAGTAAAAGTAATTAACAAAGAAGATTATTTAGATATGGATGTTCATACTATTCGTAATTTAGAATTAGTAGAAACTCTAAGGCTTAAAGAAAGAACTTATTCTTTAATTTGGTTACTTGATAAAACTAAGACTAGCATGGGAAGTCGTAAATTAAAAGATTATTTAATGCATCCGTTAAAAGATAAAGCGAAAATAGAAGAAAGATACGACAAGATTACAACTTTGAATAATGAATTTATTTTAAGGGATGAGTTACGAGAAAATTTATATGAAATTTATGATATCGAACGTCTTTGTGGCAAAATTGCTTGTGGCTCTTTTAATGCCCGAGATATGTTGCAATTGAAATCCAGTTTAAAAGTATTGCCTAAAATAAAAGAGATTATTAAATCGTTAGGATTTGACTATAATATATCATCACATGAAAATATTTATAATTTATTAGAACAAGCTATTTATGAAAATCCGCCCGTCACTTTAAAAGAAGGTTATTTGATTAAAGAAGGTTATAACCAAGAATTAGATGAATTAAAAAAAATTCGGGCTGATGGGAAATCATTTATTGCTGAGTTTGAAAATAAATTAAAAGAAAGTACAGGCATTAAAAATTTAAAAGTCGGTTATACTCGTGTTTTTGGTTATTATATTGAAGTATCTAAAGGCCAAGTTAAAGAAGTAACTGAAGATTTAAAATGGGAACGACGCCAAACATTAGCTAATAGTGAACGTTTTATTTCTCCTGAATTAAAAGAAAAAGAAGCTTTAATTTTAAATGCTGAAGAAAAGATTGTCGAATTAGAATACAATTTATTTATGGAAATTAAGGAAACGGTTAAAAAAGAATTAATTCCTTTAAAAGATACCGCTTTAATTATTAGTGAACTAGATGTTTTAGCTAATCTATCAGTTTGTAGTGAACTATATCATTTAGTAAGACCACAGTTAAATGAAGAACACAAAATTATGATTGAGGAAGGGTTCCATCCTGTTATTGAACATGTTAGTAATCATAGTTATGTAAAAAATGATTGTAAGATGGATCCGGATATTACGACTCTTTTAATTACTGGTCCTAATATGAGTGGTAAATCAACTTACATGCGTCAGTTAGCTATTATTGTCATTATGGCCCAAATGGGTTCTTTTGTTCCTGCTACTTCGGCTAATTTACCCATTATTGATAAAATATTTACGCGTATCGGAGCTAGTGATGATTTAGTAAGTGGGGAATCAACATTTATGATTGAAATGAAAGAAGCCCGAAATGCTATTATGAATGCGACGGAAAATAGTTTAATTTTATTTGATGAGTTAGGAAGAGGAACAGCTACTTATGATGGTATGAGTCTAGCTCAAGCTATATTAGAATATGTTAATATGCATATTAAATGTAAAACGTTATTTTCTACCCATTATCATGAATTAACTCAGTTAGAAGAAGTAATTCCAAGTATTAAAAATGTTCATGTAAGTGCTCATGAAGAAAATGGAGTCGTTACTTTTTTACATAAAATTCAAGATGGAGCCGTGGATAAAAGTTATGGCATCCATGTTGCTAAATTAGCAGGAATGCCCGATGAATTAACCTCTCGGGCCAATGCCATTTTGGCGGTTTATGAGAAAGAAAAAACTACTTTGAAACCAAATGACAAAGTGCAATTAACCATGGCTTTAGAAGAACCTCAAAAAGCCGAAGAAAATAAAGTTATCAAAGCGCTAGAACAAGTAAATCCTTTAGAAATGACTCCTATTGAAGCCATGAATAAATTATATGAATTAAAAGAAATGGTGAAAAAAAACTAAGTATAATTTAAAGGTAAGGAAATAAAATGATTATAAGGAAGTGAATGACTTGATAAAGACAGATAAAAAAGCCAAAATCGTAGCTAAATATATCGCCTTATTAAAAGCTAGTAAAAATGATGAACAAATCGAAACTTTTATTAATAATTTAATTTCATATCATGTCGATAAAGGGTTTATCGAAAATCAACCAATGGTGGACTTAAATGGGGTTTTGCCAATTCTTAGTTATATTTATATGGTCGATCGTAATCGGTGTTTAATGGAATTAAAAACTGCCCGGAAAGAAGAACGAGTAGAATTACAAGCTCATATCGAAGCTTTAAATCAATTTTTAGAAGAAAATGAACAATTAATAAAAAAAGAAGAAGAAATAAAATCCCGGCAAAGTAAAATGCGAAAATTAGAAAAAAAATTAAGTTGGGAAGAAATTGATTCGTTAAAAAAACAATATTTACAAGAGGAAGAAGAAAACCAAGTTTTAAAGCGTTCGCCTAGTTTTTAACTAGGTTTTTAATTTTTTACGTGTTATAATGAAGTTGGTGATTTTTGTGGCTTTAAAAAGAAGTGAATTAAGAGAAAAGTGTATGATCATTTTATATCAATATGATATGATGAAACAAAGTAAAATAAAAGTCGACATAGATGAAATTATCAAAGCCAATATGAAAAGCGAAAACGAATTTGTCAAAGATATTGTTTACGGAGTAATAAGTAAAGAAGAAGAGTTGGATGCTTTAGCTAACCAATATATTAAAGATTGGACAATAGATCGCCTAGATAAGACGGGAGCTAGTATTTTAAGAATTGCTTTATACGAATTAAAATATACGGATACTCCCGAAGTTGTCGTTATTAATGAAGCTGTTATTTTAGCTAAAAAATACAGTGATGATGCTGTTAGAAAGATTATTAATGCTGTTTTAGATAAAATTGTTCGTGAATAAGAGTTTAACTTAGAAAAGAGGTGATTTTATGCTAGAGGATGGCGAAGAAAAATACATTAAAATTAGTGATTTAAATAATTATATTAAAGTAATGTTTGAGGAAAATGTTTACTTAAAAAAAGTTTATTTAAAAGGGGAAATATCTAACTTTAAAAATCATACTCGGGGTCATTTATATTTTACTTTAAAAGATGATACATCTAGAATTAGTGCTGTCATGTTTTATAATAATGCTTTAACTTTGGATTTTACCCCTGAAGATGGCATGAATGTTTTAGTAGAGGGAAGAATTTCTTGTTATCCAGCGCAAGGAACTTACCAAATATATGTTTCGAAAATGGAAAAAGATGGATTAGGAAATTTATATTTAGAATATGAAAAATTAAAGAAAAAGTTAGCTTTAGAAGGTTTATTTGATGCTAAATATAAAAAACCAATTCCCAAATATCCACGTAAGATAGGGATTATTACAGCTAGTACTGGAGCTGCTATTCGCGATATTTTAAGTACTATTAAAAGAAGATATCCCATTTGTGAAACAATTTTATTTCCATCTTTAGTTCAAGGATCTTCGGCGGCTCCTGAAATTGTGCGGCAGATTGAAAAAGCTAATGAATATGATTTAGATTTAATTATCTGTGGTCGGGGTGGTGGCTCAATTGAAGATTTATGGGCTTTTAATGAAGAAAGTGTCGCCCGCGCTATATTTGCTTCGCGCATACCCATTATTAGTGCTGTCGGTCATGAAGTAGATTTTACGATTGCGGATTTTGTCGCCGATTTACGAGCACCGACTCCGACGGGAGCTGCCGAAATGGCTGTTCCCAAAATTAGTGATGTTTTAAATATTTTAGCGGAAAAAAAGATCAGATTAAATAATGTCTTACAACAAAGTATTAAGAAAAAACAAATCCAATTTCACAATTTAGAAAATCGGTTTGTCTTAAAAAATCCTTTAACTTTATATGAAAGTAAAGAACAAAAATTAGATACTTTAATAGAAGCATTAATGCGAAGTATAGAAAATATATTAACTACTAGTCGCAATAAAATTAATCTATTATGTACTAGTTATGTTTTAAAAAATCCTCTTTCTTTATACGAAGTTAAAAAACAATCTTTAACTGCTAATGTATTAAAAATAAATAATAAAATTACCGAGATTCTAGCTAAAAATAATCATCATTACGAGATGTTAAAAAATACTTTAAAATTAGTAAATCCTTTGAATATTTTAGATAAAGGATATAGTTTAGTTGAATATCAAAATAAAATTATTAAATCAAATGAAGAGGTAAAGGTAAATGATCCCATTACTATTAAATTAGCTAAAGGAGAATTACTAGCCATTGTAAAGGAGAAAAAAGAATGGAAAAAGAGTTAAGCTTTGAAGAAGCGTTAGAAAAAGTTGAAGAAATCGTAAAAGAATTAGAAAGTGGGGAAACACCCCTAGAACAAGCCATTGAAAAATATACTGTGGCCATGAAATTAGTGAAAGTTTGTAATGATAAATTAACTGCTGCTACGGAACATGTTAATAAAATATTAAATGAGAATGGCGAACTTGTTGATTTTGAGATTAAAGAATAGGTGATGAGATGGCAGATTTAGTTAAAGAAATTACTCCTCGTGATACTGATTTTGCTGAATGGTATACTGATGTCGTTAAAAAAGCCGATTTAGTAGATTATTCGAGTGTTAAAGGCAGTATGATTATTCGCCCTTATGGTTATGCTATTTGGGAAAAAATGGTAGCTATTTTAGATAAGAAATTTAAAGAAACAGGGCATCAAAATTTACAAATGCCAATGTTTATTCCGGAGAGTTTATTAAATGTTGAAAAAGATCATGTTAAGGGTTTTGCTCCCGAAGTAGCTTGGGTTACTATGGGCGGAGAAGAGCCGTTAGAAGAAAGAATGTGTGTTCGTCCGACTAGTGAAGTTTTATTTTGTGATCATTTTAAACATATTATTAAATCATATCGGGATTTGCCTCTTCTATATAATCAATGGTGTACGATTGTACGGTGGGAAAAAACTACCCGACCATTCTTACGAAGTCGAGAGATTTTATGGCAAGAAGGTCATACTATGCATGCCACCCAAAAAGAGGCTTTAGAAGAAACGCAAAGAATGCTTAAAATATATGAAGATTTTCAACGTGATTATTTAGCTTTACCCGTAATTACCGGGAGAAAAACCGAAAAAGAAAAGTTTGCTGGCGCGGAAGCTACGTATACTATCGAAGCTATGATGTATAATGGTTATGCTCTTCAAAATGGTACTAGTCACTATTTTGGTCAAGGTTTTGCCAAAGCTTTTGGCATTCAGTTTTTAAATAAAGACCAAAAATTAGAATATCCTTATCAAACAAGTTGGGGAGTTACAACGAGAATGATTGGCGCTATTATTATGACGCATAGTGATGATCGTGGTCTAGTTTTGCCTCCTAAAATTGCTCCGGTTTTAGTAAATTGTATTCCTATTGGAGAAGATGCAAAAATTATGGCTAAATTAGAGGAAATTACCCAAGAATTAGAACAAGAAAACATTACGACTAAAATAGATCAAAGTGCTAAATCGCCGGGATTTAAATTTGCTGAATCGGAAGTTAAGGGTTATCCATTACGATTAGAACTAGGTTTAAGAGATTTAGCCGCTAATAACATTACTATAGTTCGTCGAGATACATTAGAAAAACAAGAAGTTAGTATCGATAATTTAGTTTTCAAAATTAAAACTTTATTAACAGAAATTCAAACTAATTTATATGAACGAGCTTTAAAACGAAGAGATAGTATGTTATATGAAGCTAGAACTTATGAAGAATTTAAAGAAATTGCCCAAAATAAACCCGGTTTTATCAAAATTAATTGGTGTGGGGAAAATGAATGTGAAGAGAAAATTAAAACTGATACTGGTTTAAAATCGCGTTGTATTATCGACGAAGCAGCTGATGGCGTTTGTGCCTGCTGTGGCAAAGCAGGAAAATATAAAATCTATTTTGGCAAACAATACTAACAATATTTGGACTTTACCAATTATTGTTTTTATTTTTTTAACTCCTTTTACCATACTATGGATAGTAGGTGATGAAGATGAAAAATAGAAATTTATTATATTTAACTATTCTCTTACTAAGTCCACTTCCGGTTTGGGCCTATTCTGATAAAATTATTGTCGGGGGCGAAAACATTGGAATTAATATCCAGAGTAAAGGAATTTTAGTTGTTGGTTTTTATCAAATAGATGGTCAAGATATTACTGCCAATCCGAGTATTGAAACGGGCGATTTAATTTTAAAAGTAAATGATATCGAAGTAGATACGATTGCGAGTCTTACCAGGGAAATTGAAAAAAATATGAATAATAATCAAGTTAACTTAGTAATTAAAAGAGATAATAAAACTTTTACTACTACTTTAGATTTAGTCTTAAAAGATGGTGTTTATAAAACAGGTTTATATGTTAAAGATAGCTTATCTGGTATTGGTACTTTAACATATATTGATCCCGAAACTAAAATATTTGGATCTCTAGGCCATGAGATTATTGAAGCTAATACTAGTCAAAAAATAGAAGTAAAAAGTGGCGAGATTTTTAATAGTGTAGTTACAGGAATTACGAAAAGTATCGATGGTACTCCCGGAGAAAAGAATGCTAAATTAGATCATTCCAAAATTTATGGCAAGATTAAAGAAAATACGGAAGTGGGTTTATTTGGTGATTACACTAATAATTTACCGGGGAAAAAATTAATGAAAGTAGCACAGCCCGATGAAGTAAAAGTAGGGGATGCCCGTATCGCTACCGTATTAGATAATAACGAAGTCAAAGAATACGATATTTATATTACTAAAATAAATGAATATAATAAAGTTAAAAATATTTATTTTGAAGTCACCGATAAAGATCTTTTAGCCAAAACAGGAGGAATTGTTCAAGGTATGAGTGGTAGTCCTATTATTCAAAATAATAAAATTATCGGAGCAGTTACTCATGTTATTGTCGATAATGTTAAAACTGGTTATGGTATATTTATAACTACGATGTTAGAAGAAGGCGAAAATTAAGCGCCTTTTTTATAATGCGACAAAATTTTTATTACCCTTAAGTTATAGTTGGAATAGGTGATTTTATGAAGCAAGGTTTAAAAGTAATATTATTTTCTTCCGTAGTAGGGACCATACTAGCGGGTTTATTCTTCTTATCAGTAAAAGAAAAAGCCGAAGCCAAAATGCTTTCAACAGTTTATGCTTATCAAGTAGGGGTTTTTAAAAATAAAGACAATGCTTTAGCAACACTAAGTAATTATGAAAATGCTAAGATTGTATTAGATAATGATCTCTATCGTATTTTTATCGGTGTAACCATTAATGCTAAAGACTATTTATCAGCGTATTTTGATGAATTAGGATATAGTTATTATATTAAAGAAATCGAATTAGATGAAAATTTAAAAGAAGATATTAAAAAGTATGACGATGTTTTAATGAAAACTAATAAAGAAAGTAACCAAGGCATTATCAAACAAATGTTAGAAAGTATTCCCAATGAATTATAAAATTAAAGATTTACCTTTAGATGAACGTCCGCGCGAAAAATTAAAATTGAGAGGAAAAGAATCTTTATCCAACGAAGAATTAGTGGCTATTATCTTAAAAACCGGAAATAAAGATAAATCAGTTAAAGATATTGCAATTGAATTAGTAAAACAATTTAAAAATATTCAAGAGTTAAATTCAGCGACCATTGCTGATCTAACGAAAATTAAAGGTATCAAAGAAGTAAAAGCTATTACTTTACTAGCAGCGATTGAACTAGGAAAACGCGTTTCTACCTTTATAACGGAAGATAAATATAAAATTACGTCTGCGATAGATGTCTATTATCTTTTAAAACCAAAAATTATTGGTTTAAAACAAGAGAAACTATTTGCTTTATTTTTAAATACCAAGAATGAAGTTATTACTTATGAAACTGTTTTTATGGGAACCCAAAATAAAAGTATTACTCATCCTCGAGAAATTTTTTATTTAGCTATTAAAAATAGTGCAGTCAAAATAATATTAGTTCATAATCATCCGACTAATGATCCTACTCCTAGCGAAGAAGATATTTTATTTACCAATACTATTAAAGAAACGGGAGAACTTTTACAAATTCCGTTAATTGATCATATTATTATTGGAGAAACTAAGTTTTTTAGTTTTTTTGACCATCATTTGCTTTAATTTAGCAAAAACTAGCCATACTAAAAATAAGGTGGTTTCTATGCCAAGAAGAATAGGATTGATTTTAATAAGTATGTTGCTTTTTTTTCTGTTTTTAGAAGGAATTTTTATTCCTAATTATAATAAGTATTTTCCTAAAATATTAGAAGAAACCCAAGTAGTTCGCGAAGAAGTTTTAAAAGCTAAAGAAGAAAAATTAATCGCTAGTTATAATTATGATGATTACTTAGATTATTCTTTAGAATATAGTAAAGTTCTATTTCGAGATATATATCATTTAAATAAAGAAATAACTATATATAAAGGTACTGAAGAAAATATTAAAAAGAATAATTTAGTTATTAATCAAGATGGGTTAGTAGGTATTGTTACTAAAGTAAAAAAACATAGTAGTCAAGTGGCTTTGCTTACTAATGAGCATACGAGTATGTCTGTTAAAGTAAATGAGTCTTATGGAATATTAAAGTGTAAGAATCAAAAATTAATTGTGGAAGGAATAGATAATAAACAAGAAATTCATATTGGAGATAAAGTAACTACTAGTGATTTATCTATTTATCCGGAACAAATATTTATTGGAACTGTCGCTAATATTACTTTAGATCCTTATGAAATAGAACAACAATTAGAAATTAAATCTAATGTTAATTTTGATAATCTTAGTTATCTTGGTATTTTAACAGAACTAAGAGGTGCAGAATGATACTAGTATATTTATTTTTAGATTTATTTTTTTATAATTATACTTCTTTTGCTAGTTGTTTTTTTCTCTTAGCTTTATTTAATAAACAACCCTTTTATTATATTTTCTTCATAAGTATAATTTTTGATATTTTCTTTTGGCATACTTCTTTTATCTATCCTTTACTAATAAGTATTTTATATTTGATAGTTAAAATTATAAAGGGTACTTATCAAAGTACTTATTCGTTACTTAGAACTTATTTATTACTTAGTGGGGTATTTTTAATATTTAGTGCTTGTTTTTATCAAGAGTGGTTAATTTATTTACCAGGACTTATTCTTAATTTATTTATCTTATTAATTGGTGCTAAAATAGTTCGTTATTTCATAAAATAGTCTAGGTGAGAAAAATGGATCCTTGTTTAGAAACCCAGAATCGAATCAAAAATAAAAGACAAGTTTTAATTAGTGGTCAAAAAAAAGAAAGTAAAAGATCTAATTATATTTCTAATTTATTTACGAGAACTTTAATTAGTGTCATTTTAGTTTTATTATGTGCCATTTTTGTTAATCTAAAAGATGAAAATTTATTATTTTTTAAAGAAAAATTATTTCAAGATACTTTATCTTTTCAAAAAATAAATGCTTGGTATACAAAATATTTTGGTTCCATTTTACCTTTAGAAAAAACAGACAATACAACTGCTGTTTTTCAATCTGATGCTATGTATCAAAATATAGAGCCTTATGCGGATTCTTATAAAGCGACGATAAATGGTCCAGCGGTGTTTTTAGAAAGTGGGATTATTGTTTTTTTAGGGGAGAAAGAAAATTTAGGAAATACGGTTATTGTTCAAGGTATTGATGGCGTTGATATTTGGTATTCTAATATAACTACTAATGATTTAACTTTATATGATTATGTTGAAAAGGATAGTATTGTGGGAGATGCCAATAATAATGAAATTATTTTTACTTTTATGGAAAATGGCAATTACATAGGCTATGAAAAATATATTTCCTAAAATATATATTCATCCCTCAACCTATATTTTTATCATGACATTTTTATTGACCGGTCATATCAAATCAATCTTACTTATATTAAGTATTATTCTTATTCATGAATGGGGTCATATTTTAATTAATAGTTTTTTTCATTATCCTATTAATCAGGTTACTATCTATCCTTTTGGGGGTTTAACCAAAACAACTAAATTTATGAATACACCGATTAATCATGATATTCTTATTTATTTAGGGGGTTTCTTGGCGCAATTTATTTTATTATTTGTTTTTTATTTATTTTATCGAATAGATGTTATTCATTTAACTACTTATCAATTATTTAAAACCTATAATAAAGCTATCTTAGTTTTTAATATGTTGCCGATTCGCCCTTTGGATGGGGGCGAGTTAGTAAGATTATTTTTAGAAAAGTTTCTGCCTTTTGCCAAAGCTCAAAGTGTCGCTAATGGCATATCAGTTCTAAGTTTAGTTATATTTATTTTACTGAATTATACTTATAGTTTAAATAATTATTTAATTTGTATGTTATTAATGGTTAAGTTATATGATGTTATTAAAACTAAGTCATTTGTTCAAAATAAATTTTATTTAGAACGCTGTTTATATACCTTTCCCTATCAGCGTATTCGTTATGAAAAAGATAAAAATATTAAAGCTTTAAGAAAGGATACAAGACATTATTTTTGGGAAGGAAATACCTATATTTCAGAGAAGAAAATATTACAAGAGAAATTTGACATTCCCTATAATTTTTGATAGAATTTAAGCGTTTGGAAAGGGCTTTCCTTTCGAAAACCGCATGGAAAAGGTTTAAAAACATTTTTGTTACCTTAACAGCGAGTCTTAAAAGTGAGGAGGTTAGAAATGAAAGCTATATTCGTTACCGGTGGTAAACAATATTATGTCGAAGAGGGCGATACAATTTATGTAGAGAAATTAAACGCTCCCGTTGGTAGTGATGTTGAGTTTAAAGAAGTTTTATTTGCAGATGGTAAAGTAGGTACTCCCTACGTAGATAATGCCAAAGTAGTTTGTACAGTTGAAAAACATGGTAAACAAAAGAAAATTGTGGTATTTAAATATAAACCTAAAAAGAAATATCGGAATACTCAAGGTCATAGACAACCTTATACAAAACTAGTTGTTAAAAAGATTCAAGTGAAATAAAATGATTCAAGTAACGTATCAAAAAGAAAATAATTATTTTAAACGAATTATTATCAAAGGACATGCTGGTTATGCCCAATACGGTTATGATATTGTTTGTTCATCCGTATCTAGTATTATAACTACTTCGATAAATGGTATTTTAAGTTTAGATGAAAATGCTTTAGAAGTAACTGATAATGGTCAAGAAATGATAATTAAGGTTTTAAAAAAAGATGAGATTACAACTAAATTATTAGAGAATATGTTTATGTTATTCGAAGAGTTAGAAAAACAATATCCTAAAAATATAACAATACGAAAGGAGAAAAACCAATGTTAAAATTTGCTTTAAATATTCAACGTTTTGCTCATATTAAAGCTCAAGGTTCTACTAAGAATGGTCGAGATAGTGCTGGTAGACGGTTAGGAGCTAAAGCTAGCGATGGCGAGTTTGTGACCGCCGGAAGTATTATTTATCGTCAAAGAGGAACTAAAATATATCCGGGAGCAAATGTTGGAATGGGAAAAGATCATACCCTTTTTGCTAAAATAGATGGAATAGTTAGATTTGAAAGAGCAGGAAGAACTAAAAAGAAAGCAAGCGTTTACGAAAAGTAGACGTTTTTTTATAGTAAGAAAGTATTTGCAAAAAAAACATATATTTGTTATAATGAATCTGTTTTTTAGCATGTAATCCGCTGAAATAGACTTTTATGATTACAGTAGATAGTATTAGAAAGGAAGAAAACGATGGCTAATTTAGTAGATAAAATTAATAAAAAACATATGAAACCTGATATTCCGGAATTTCGTGTCGGTGATATTGTCCGCGTCGATGTTTGGGTAAAAGAAGGTAAAAAAGAAAGAATCCAAGCCTTTGAAGGTATTGTCATTGCCAAAAAAGGAAGTGGCGTATCCGAAACTTTTTCAGTCCGAAAAAAAAGTGGTAGCGTTGGGGTAGTGAGAGTTTTCCCAGTAAATGCTCCGACCATTGACAAGATTACAGTAATTAAAAAAGGTATGGTTCGTCGGGCTAAATTGAACTTTATTAAAGATATGCGTAAAGAATATAAAGTTAAAGAAAGAAATAGCATAGTTAAGGAAGCCTAAAAGCTTCTTTTTTTGTTTTATATAACTCTTACTTGTTGTATAATGGATTTAGAAAGGAAAATACTAATGAAAGAAAAAATAATCAAGAATTTGAAAGAATTATTTCCTTATATTTTAATTTTGGTTGCTATTGCTTTAATAAGAGCTTTTGTGGCGACACCCATTAAAGTAAATGGTAATTCTATGTATGATACTTTAAATGGCAAAGAATTTATGATTTTGAATAAACTAGGTAAAATTGATCGCTATGATATTGTTGTCGTAGATACCAAAGAAGAAGAATTAATTAAAAGAGTTTATGGAATGCCTGGAGAGAAAATAGCTATAGAAAATGGTAATATTTATATAAATGATAAAAAAATAGAAGATAAATATGCTTACGGAAATACTAGTAGTTATGATGCTATCACTTTAAAAGATGATGAATATTTTGTTTTAGGTGACAATCGCGTTGTATCTTTAGATAGTCGGATGATTGGACCAGTAAAAAAGAAAAATATTAGGGGTACAACCAACTTTATTTTATATCCTTTTAGTAGATTTGGTACTTTAGAAAAGTAAGGGTTTATTTAAATTAAAAAGAAATTGCTTAAAAATAGCAGGTGATTAGCATGAAATATGAGATGCATTTAAATGATGGACCATTTAATCAAATTAAAAATGGTACTAAAACAATTGAATTACGATTAAATGATGAAAAAAGACGATTATTAAAAGCCCATGATTTAATAGAGTTTATTAACTTAACAACATCAGAAACTATTTTAACGGAAATAATAAATTTATATCAATATGCTAATTTTTTAGAGTTATATAAATATTGTGATAAAACTAAAATGGGTTATAAAATAGATGAGGATGCTAGTTATAAAGATATGGAAAAATATTATAATGAAGAAGACGAAACAAAGTACGGCGTTTTAGGAATTGAATTAAAATTAGTTAAAAAAGAAGAAAAATAACTGATAATAATAAGTTTTTTATAACTATCTTAGGAAAAGAAAATATCTTAGTAAAATGATATTTTTTTTAATGGAAGTTACCTCTATAAGTTAAAATAATATATTATAATATTCTCTTAAGGAGAACTTAGAGAAAAATTAGTAGTTTGAATAGGGAGGAATTATTTTGGAATACATTAAAAAGGAATTAAAAGATTATATAGAAAATAATATATTTCCCTTATATCAGAAAAATGATTCAGGACATAATCTTGAACATATAAAATATGTTATTAAAAGAAGTATAGAATTTTCTAAACAATATGATGATATTGATTTAAATATGGTTTATACAATTGCCTCATTTCATGATATAGCTCATTATATTGATAAAGATAAGCATGAAGTATTATCAGCAGATATATTTTATCAAAATAAAGAAATGAAAAAATTCTTTAATGAGGAAGAAAGAATAATAATTAAAGAAGCGATTGAAGATCATAGAGCAAGTTTAGAATATGAACCTAGAAGTGATTATGGTAAGATTGTTTCATCGGCGGATAGAAATACTGATTTAGACTCAGCATTAAAAAGAATACATTCTTATACAATTACACATTATCCTCACTTAGACTTGGATGGAATGATTAATAGAGCTTATGAGTATGTCATAAAAAAATTTGGTGTCGATGGTTATGCTAAAATGTATTGTTATGATAAAGAATATGAAGACTTTAAAAAAGAGGTAAAGGAATTATTAAAAAGTAAATCTGCATTTGCTGCAAAATATATGCAAGTAAATAATATTACCAATATTAAATAAAATTTGGATTAAGTTATCTTTATAAGTTAAAATAATATGTTATAATAGATAAGAAATATCCTCGATTTTAGAATAACAATAACGCGAAAGAAGTGATTTGATGAATAATTCAGATATAAACTGGTATCCAGGTCATATGGCTAAAACGAGAAGATTAATTCAAGAAAAGTATCCGTTAATTGATATCGTCTATGAACTAATTGATGCCAGAATACCTTATTCTTCTAAAATTAAAGATATCTATGATTTAATTTTAGATAAACCTAAAATTATGATTATGACTAAAAAAGATTTATGTGATCTTAATGTTACTATGAATTGGGTTAAGTACTATGAGAATTTAGGAGTTAAAGTTTTATTAGTTAATTTAAAAGAAGATAAGGATTTGAAAAAAATTATTGAAGTAACCGAAGAACTAACTAAAGATATCCAAGAAAAAAGAGCCAGTAAAAAAATGAAAGAGAAAGAAATAAGAGCTTTAGTAATTGGCATACCTAATGTTGGTAAAAGTACACTTATTAATAAACTGGTGGGCCGACATGTAGCTGATGTTGGCAATAACCCCGGAGTAACTCAACATTTAAAATGGTTAAAAACTCCTTATAATATATGGCTTTTAGATACTCCAGGTATTTTATGGCCGAAACTTAATGAAGAAAAAGTAGCTTTGAATTTAGCAGCGATGACGAGTATTAAACAAGAAATTTTACCTATCGAAGATGTTGCAGTGCATATTCTTAAAATGTTAGCTGAATATTATCCTAAGATTTTAAAAGAAAGATATCAATTAGATTCCGTAGAAGATATAGAAGCAGCTTATGAGGTTATCGGGCGCAATATGGGAGCTATTAAACATGGTGAAGTCGATTATGAAAAAGTAAGTAAAAAAATTGTCAATGATATGAAAATGGAATATATAAAAGGAGTTACGTTCGATCGTTAATGAAAGAGGATTTATTAAAGTATGAAAAAGAGTTGTATCAGCAAGGAATTAATCTTATTGCTGGTGTCGATGAAGTAGGAAGAGGACCTTTAGTAGGACCAGTAGTAGCAGCAGCTGTTATTTTACCTAAGAATTATCAATTAGAAGGTTTAACAGATTCTAAAAAACTAAGTGCCAAAAAACGGGATTACTTTTATGATATTTTAACGAAAGATGCCATTGCCATTGGTATTGGTGAAGTATCAGCTCAAAAAATAGATGAAGTAAATATTTATCAAGCTAGTAAATTAGCTATGCAAGAAGCTCTAAGTAAATTAGAAATTAAACCCGAACATGTTTTAATAGATGCAATGCCTTTGGATTTAGATGTGCCTTCAACGAGTATTATTCATGGCGATGCCTTATCTTTATCCATAGCAGCCGCTAGTGTTATTGCCAAAGTTACACGTGATCGCCTGATGTTAGAACTACATCAACAGCATCCAGAATATCATTTTGATCAACATAAAGGTTATCCAACTAAATTGCATTTAGAATGTTTAAAAAAATATGGACCGCTAGAAAATTATAGATTTACATATAAGCCGGTTCGTGATTTAATATTAGATGGTGGCGAAGTATATCATGAAAAAAATAGGGAAAAACAAACTATTTAAAAATTATATACCATTATTTCTAACATTATTTAGTGTAGAAATCCTATTTCGCGTTTTTTCTAATATGCCTCTTCTCGATTGGGCGATATTTCGAATCTTTTTAGGATGTAATATCATAGCTTTATTAGTTAGTTTTATTGAATTATTTTTTAAGGAAAAATTTGGTAATATCTTATCGGGAGTTGTTCTTTTTATAGCAACGATTTACGCCATTTTACAAGCAGGATTTGAAAACTATATTGGGGTTTATGTATCTTTAGGAACTAGTTCTCAATTAGGAGCAGTAACCGAATATATAAAAGATTATTTTGATTCGTTTAATCCCTTTTTTTATACTTTGTTAATTCCTTTTGCTCTTTATATTATTTATAAAGTTTTTTTCGAGAAAATAATTTTTCATCGTTATTATGAAGAAATGAATAATTTATTTCAAAAGAAAATTAATCGTCATTATAGTTATAGTGCTCTTATTATTTTAGTTATATTATGTGGAGTTTATTATCAAACTTTAACCTTACCTTTTATGCAAAATGAATTACAATTAGAAAGTACTTCCAAATTATTTAAAAATCCTAGTAATCCTAATATTAGTGTCAATCAATTTGGCATATTGACATTTGGTTTACTAGATGTAAAAACTACTATTTTAAAAACGGAATCAACTGAAGTCTTAAATTTTACAGAAAAAGAACCAGAAGAAGTAACGGATTATTCCAGAACTTTTGATGATACTAACTGGTTAGCATTAGATGCTGAAACCAATAATACTAATTATAAAAATTTAAATAATTACTTTATGAATAGAGATATTACTAGTAAAAATGAGTATACAGGTCAATTTAAAGGCAAAAATTTAATTGTTATTATGATGGAAAGTGTCAATGAAATATTTATCAATCCAGAGTATTATCCTACTTTTTATAAAATGTATAATGAGGGTTGGAGTTTTGAAAATTCTTATTCTCCCCGAAATTCTTGTTCTACCGGAAATAATGAAATGAGTGGAATGATTAGTTTATATAGTATATATCGGACATGTACTGCTAATAATTATAAAAATAATCAATATTTTGAAAGTATTTTTAATTTATTTAATGAGGCGGGATATAACACATCTTCTTATCATAATTATACAGAAAAGTACTATTATCGAGGAACAATTCATAAAAATATGGGGAGTGGAGCTTATTACGGCGTAAGTGATTTAGGCATTGCCTATGATGAGGCTTATGAAGAATGGCCCAGTGATGTTTTATTAATGGAAGAAGCCATGAACCGAATTGATACTAATAATCCTTTTATGGCTTGGATTACGACGGTAACTAGTCATCAACCATATTATTTATCTAGTGAAATGGGTGATAAACATCTAGATTTATTTGCTAATACCGATTATCCTACTTCTTTAAAACGTTATATGTCTAAATTAAAAGAACTAGATTTAGCTCTCGCTCGCTTATTAGAATTATTAGAAGAAAAAGGCGTCTTAGATGATACAGTAATAGTATTATTTGGTGATCATTATCCATATGGTTTAAATACTAACGATATTAATTTAGTATTAGATTATGATGTCAATGAAAAGAATAATGTTGATAAAACTCCTTTTGTCATTTATAATTCCAAGTTAGAAGCTCATCATTTTGATCAATATACTTCTTATATGAATATTTTGCCAACAGTAGCTAATTTATTTGATTTATCTTATGATCCTAGATGGTATGCGGGTGAAGATATTTTATCCCCAGACTATGTAAATTCTTATAAAAATCGGGTAGTTCTGGCGGATGGTTCTTGGGAAAATAGTAAAGCTATTTATAATGCTACGACTGGTAAGATCACTTATTTAAATACTGATACGTATACCAATGAAGAAATTATTAAGTATAATCAAGAAATTAATAATTTAATTAAAATGAGTAATTTAGCGATTAAAACCAATTATTTTAATTATTTACATGAAGGTTTAGAAGCCAAAAAAATAAATAATTAATTATTAGAAAGGAATAACTATGAAAAAATTAGTGATTGTTGAATCTCCTGCCAAGAGTAAAACTATTGAGAAATATTTAGGTAGTGGTTATAAAGTTGTTTCTAGTAAAGGTCATATTAGAGATTTAGCAACAAGTGGTAAGTTTGGGTTAGGAGTTGATGTTGATCATGATTTTACTCCTAATTATGTACCTATTAAAGGAAAATCTAAGGATATTAATGCTTTAAAAAAAGATGTCGCTAATAGTAGTTATGTGTATTTAGCAACTGACCCCGATCGGGAAGGGGAAGCTATATCTTGGCATTTAAAAGATACTTTAGATATTGATGATAATTATAGTCGGGTTGTATTTAACGAAATAACGAAAGATGTCGTTCTTAAATCGATGCAAGAACCACGAAAAATTGATGAAAATTTAGTTAAAAGTCAAGAAACTAGAAGAATATTAGATCGGATTATCGGTTTTCGTTTAAGTAAATTAATGCAATCGAAAACTGGAGGTAAGAGTGCTGGACGGGTACAAAGTGTGGCCTTAAAATTAATTGTTGATCGGGCCCGGGAAATAGAAGCTTTTGTTCCAGTTGAGTATTGGACAATTGCCGCTGATTTTAAAGATTTTCAAGCTAATTTAGAAAAATATCATGGTAAAAATGTAAAAATATCTTCTGAAGTCGAAGCTAATGAAATTCTTTCCAAATTAAGTAATGCTTTTAAAATAGATTCGGTTCAAGAAACTAATACAGAACATAAAGCCAAACCAGTATTTAAAACATCAACTCTCCAACGAATGGCTGCTAATAAAATTAATTTTGCTCCTTCTAAAACCATGCGTATCGCTCAAAAATTATATGAAGGAATCGATATTGGGAGTGAAACTGTCGGTTTAATTACTTATATGAGAACTGATTCCGAACGGATTTCTAATACTTTTGTAGCCGAAACTTATGACTATATTAAAAAGAATTTTGGACCTGAATATATTGGTGGTATTAAAGTCGGTAAAAAAGATAAAATGGCTCAAGATGCTCATGAAGGAATTCGCCCAACTAGTATTTATAGAACTCCAGAAAGTATTAAAAAATATTTAACTGCTGATGAATATAAATTATATCAATTAATTTATATAAGAGCTTTATCTTCTTTAATGGCTAATGCTAAATTTATATCTACTAATGTTTTCTTAGAAAATAATGGTTATATGTTTAAAGCTACTGGTAGTGTGTTAAAATTTGATGGTTATTTAAAAATGTATCATAATTACGAAGATCAAAATGATACTTTATTACCAGATTTTGCTTCTTATAAAAGTAATACGGTAATTGCTAATGCTTTATTAAAAGAACAACATTTTACTAAACCGCAACCAGAATATACAGAAAGTAGTTTAATTAAAGAAATGGAAAATTTAGGCATTGGTCGACCTAGTACTTATGCTACTATCTTGTCGACTATTAAAGACCGCGGTTATGTAGTTTTAAAAGATAAAAAATTAATTCCGACCGCTATTGGTATTGAAACTACTGATAAATTACAAGAATTTTTTAGTGATATTGTTAATGTCGAATACACTAGTGCTATGGAAACTGATTTAGATAAAATAGCGGAAGCTAAAGAAGATAACGTAAAAGTTTTAAGAGCTTTTTATGATAAGTTTGAACCATGTGTCGAAGAAGCTTTTGATAAAATGGAAAAAAAGGAAGCCGAAAAAACTGGGGAAGTATGTCCCGAGTGTGGTAGTGATTTAGTAATCCGTAATGGTAAATATGGTTCGTTTATTGCTTGCAGCAATTATCCTACCTGTAAATATATTAAAAAAGAAGAAAAACCCGTAACTGAAATTATGAATTGTCCTGAATGTGATGGCAAAATTATTGAGAAGAGAACTCGTAAAGGGAAAATATTTTATGGCTGTAGTAACTATCCTAAATGTTCCGTAGCTTTATGGTATAAACCAACAGGAGAATTTTGTCCCGAATGTAATCATTTGTTAATGACTAAAAAAGATAAAATAGTTTGTTCTAATTGTGATTTTACAAAAGATAGTTAAGAAAATATAAAGAAAATTTATATTTTTTTATGGTATAATATAAATGAATGAGGTGAATAAAATGGGTTATTTTAGTAATTACGATGCTTTAAAAAAAGAAAATACGATTGAAAGAGAAGATGGAGTAGCTAAAACGATTTTAGAAGCTTTTCCTAATAAGGAATATGATGATCTTTGTAAGTTAAGTGATCAACAACTTCAAAATTTATATCGCCGTGCTTTAAAAAAGAAAAAAGAAGTCGCCGAGCAATATAAATTATTTAATCAAAATAAAGAATTAGATGATGAATCAAGTACTTTAGGGCGTTTATAATGGAAGAAGAAATTAATAATTTCTTAACTTATTTACATGCTCAATTAAACTATAGTGATCTTACTATAAAATCTTATCACTTAGAACTTTTAAAATATTATCAATTTATTAAAGCTAAGAAAATTGATTATTTACAAATTAATAAAGATGAGGTAAGAGAATATTTAAAATATTTAGATAGTTTACATTATCAAAGTTCTAGTGTATCGAGAAATTTAAGTGCTCTAAGATCTTTTTATAAATATTTAGTTCAAGAGGGTTATATTACTAAAAATATTTTTCATAGTATTCATAATCCTAAAAAAGAAAAAAAATTACCTAATTTTGTTTCCGAAGTTGATATGGATTTATTGTTTTCTTTTCCTGAAAGTAAGCAATATAAAAAAAGTATTTATACCAATCGTGATTTATTAATTATTGAATTATTATATGATACCGGTTGTCGGGCTAATGAACTTGTTAATATTAAATTAAAAGATATAATTAAGACGGAAAAAAGTATTCGTATTTTAGGTAAAGGTAAAAAAGAACGAATTGTTTTTTATGGAGAATATACTGAAGAAACAATGGCTCTTTACTTAAATGATCGGGATGTCATTTTAAATGGTAAACCGAGTGAATATTTATTAGTATCCAGAGAAAGTGATAAGTTAACAACCAGGCGAGTGGCTCAAATATTAGATCAAATTATTGAATTAGTAAGTTTAAAAAATAAAATAACTCCTCATACCCTAAGACATAGTTTTGCTACGCATCTTTTGAATAATGGTGCTGACTTACGTAGTGTCCAAGAACTTTTAGGTCATTCTTCTTTATCGACAACCCAAATCTATACTCATGTTTCGAATGAGCGCTTACGCCAAATATATTTAGAGACTCATCCTCGAAATCAGGGATAATTGTACATTTTTTGTCAAACGAAAGGCGATTCGTTGTTCTTTCGTTTTTTTGATTGTTATAATAAATAAAGGAGGGATAAGATGGCTAAATATGTCTATGCTTTTGAAGAAGGAAATAAAGATATGCGGGAGCTTTTGGGAGGTAAAGGTGCTAATTTAGCCGAAATGACTAACTTAGGTTTACCAGTTCCTCATGGTTTTACAATTACTACCGAAGCTTGTCAAATATATTATGAAAAAGATCGAACCATCCCACAAGATATTGAAACCGAAATTAGTGCTAAATTAAAAGAATTAGAAAGTAAAAGTGGCAAAAACTTTGGTGATGCCAAAAATCCATTATTAGTAAGTGTTCGTAGTGGTTCCCGAGCTAGTATGCCCGGCATGATGGATACAATTTTGAATTTAGGATTAAATGATGACGTGGCAGCTGCATTAAGTGATAATGAAGAAAATAAACGATTTATTTATGACTCTTATCGGCGTTTAATTATGATGTTTGCTAATGTGGTTAAAGGTTATTCTAAAGATACCTTTGAAAGACATTTAGATACTTATAAAAAAGATCATAATAAAAAAAGTGATTTAGATTTAACAGCAGCAGATTGGTTTACAATTACCAATGATTATAAAAAAATATATAAGGAAATTGTAAAAGAAGAATTTCCTATTGATCCGATGACTCAATTAATCGAAGCTGTCAAAGCGGTATTTAATAGTTGGAAAAATGAACGAGCTATTTATTATCGAAAATTAAATCATATTCCTGAGGATTGGGGAACAGCAGTAAATATTCAAGAAATGGTTTATGGCAATTTAAATGAATTTTCTGGGACAGGAGTGGCTTTTTCCCGAAATCCTTCTACGGGGGAAGATAAATTATATGGTGAATATTTAATTAATGCTCAAGGCGAAGATGTCGTTTCCGGAGTACGAACTCCGGAAAATATCTTGACGTTAAAAGATAAAATGCCAGATATTTATGAGCAATTTTTACATATTGCTAAACAATTAGAACAACATTATCATGATATGCAAGATATGGAATTTACAATCGAAAATAACAAATTATATATTTTACAAACTAGGAACGGAAAAAGAACTGCTACTGCGGCCATTAAAATAGCAGTTGATATGGTAAAAGAAGGATTAATTACGAAAGAAGAAGCTATATTAAGAGTAGAGCCGGAACAAATTGAAAGTCTTTTACATCCCACATTCCAAGAAGAGTCTTTAAAAAATGCTGCAAAAATTGCCCATGGTTTAGCAGCTTCTCCTGGGGCAGCTGTTGGTCGTATTTGCTTTGAAGCTAGTGAAGCTATAGCCGAAGCCAAAAAAGGACTTTCGCCAATTTTAGTTCGTTTGGAAACAAGTCCCGAAGATATTGAAGGTATGCACTCATCAAGTGGTGTCTTAACTCTACGAGGCGGTATGACTAGCCATGCCGCTGTCGTCGCCCGGGGAATGGGCCGGTGTTGTATTACGGGCTGCAATGATTTAGAAATCGATATGGATAACCAAGTTTTAATAACTAAAAATGGTGTTACTTTAAAAAAAGGTGATACTATTTCCTTAGATGGTAATACTGGTAATGTCTACGAGGGAGCTATTGAAACCACGGAAGCTACTATTAGTGGTGATTTTGAAACATTTATGAATTGGGTTGATGAAAATAAAAGTCTAAAAGTTAGGGCTAATGCGGAAACCGTTAAAGATGCTGAAGTAGCCATGAAATTTAACGCTGAAGGAATTGGTTTATGTCGAACGGAGCATATGTTTTTCTCATCCGATCGCATTTTTAATTTTCGAAAAATGATTTTAGCTACTACCAAACAAGAACGAGAAGATGCTCTTGCTGAAATTTTAACTTATCAAAAAGCCGATTTTGTCCAATTATTCCAAATTGTAGCTCCCCATTCAATAGTAATTCGGTATTTAGATCCACCTTTACATGAATTCTTACCTAAAACTGATCCAGAAATCCAAGCTTTAGCAGAAAGCTTGCATATAACTAAAGAAGTAATTCTAAATAGAATTAAAGAATTAAAAGAAGCAAATCCTATGATGGGTCATAGAGGATGTCGTTTAGCAATAACTTTCCCAGAAATTGCAGTAATGCAAACAAGAGCTATTATCGAAGCTGCAATTCAAGTATCTAAACAAGGTAAAACAGTAAAACCAGAAATTATGATTCCGCTAGTTGGTGATGCCGAAGAATTAAAATTTGTTAAGGATATTGTTATGCAAACAGCTAATAAAATAATGACAGAACAAAATTATCAAATTGAAATAAAAATTGGAACTATGATTGAATTACCAAGAGCAGCAATTATGTCGGCATCTATTGCAGAAGAAGCTTCTTTCTTCTCTTATGGAACTAATGATTTAACGCAAATGACTTATGGTTTTAGTCGTGATGATGCTGGTAAGTTTTTAGAATCATATTATCAAGAAAAGATTTTTACTCAAGATCCTTTTGTTCATATTGATGAAGAGGGAGTAGGAAGATTAATGGAAATATCTATTGCTGAAGCAAAGAAAGTTAATAGTAATATTGAATTAGGAGTTTGTGGCGAACACGGCGGAGATGCTCAAAGTATTAATTTCTTTAATAAAATAGGTTTAGATTATGTTTCTTGCTCACCTTATCGAGTACCGATTGCTAAACTTGCTGCAGCTCAAGCAAATATCAAAAATGGGAGGAACTAATAATAATTGATCAAGACTTAGGTAA
>CAZQAO010000003.1:0-37647 GCA_964591225.1 uncultured Muribaculaceae bacterium
TTAAAATATTTATATTTCTGTTGATGATTTGAACAATCTCCCTTTAAGCAAGAAATTTTACCATCATTATAATTTGATTTTTGTATTATTTCATTTTCCTTTCTTAAATAATAAACAAAATTATGTTTTTTAGAATCTAAAAACCATAAATATTCTTCTATCGTATCATTTTTTTTTTCTGATACTAAAAATAAATTTGAAATAATATTATAACTAATAAGAATTTGTTTATCATTTTCTTGATATTCTAAAATATATTCCCCTTTATTATCATCATTTAAAATAAAATTATCTTTAATTTTTTGAGGAACATCAATTTGAGGAGAATCATTAGATGGTTCATTATTACTAATTTTAACAGTATTTTTAAAAAATAACTTATTATTAGTATACATTCTTGAAGCATTAAGTTTAATAGTATCTACTTGATCTATCCCGTAAGTAATATCGGCATACATATTATCAAGCATTAATTCTATATCATCAAAAGAAAAATACTCGTCATAACCTCTGTCTTGAATTATTAAAACATCGCCTTTGTCAGAAGCATAAATTTTTTTCTTCGTACCATTTTTTAAATAATAAAATTCAATTTCATCTGGTTCATTTTGAGAAAAAGTGACACCTTTAAAGTTTAAATAAGCAACTTCATGAGAGAAAACTGCTAGAGTATCCATGATTTGAAATTGATCATTGCTCCCACTAATTTTATAAATTTTGAATTGATTATAAGTCATAATGAAATAATAAATTAAAAAGGCTATAATCATCAATGAAATAATAGCGGAGAAAATAATAATTATTTTTTTAGTTTTTTTAGAATTCTTTTTTAAAACATCAATAGTAATATTATTTATATATTTTTCATTCTTTTTTGATATTCTAACTCCTGCTATAACTTCATTAGGAGTTACCTTAAAAATATTACAAATTTTTAGCAATAATTCATAATCTGGTAAGCCAACTCCTCGTTCCCATCTACTAACTGCTTGTCTAGTAACATATAATTTACTAGCTAATTCTTCTTGACTCCACCCTTTTTCTTCTCTTAATTCTTTAATAAATTTTCCTATTACTTTGGGATTCATACAACACTCCTTTTGTAGTTATCATATAATATAAAACTTAAAAAAACAATTAAGTTAATATTAATTGCTTTTAAAATCCATATATAAGAGTACCTAGATTAGCAAACTTTTCATAAAAGAAAAAAACTAATACTAAACTACTGACTAAGAATGGTCCAAAAGGAACTTCGGTATCTTTTTTTAAAGCGATGGTGGCAAGAGCATAAGGAAGAGCTAAAAAAGTAGATAAGATAAAGGCTAAAAAGGCATATTTAAAGTTTAAAACCATTCCCATGATAAAAGAAAATTTAACATCTCCGCCCCCTAAAGATTCTCTTTTAAAAAGTAAGTTACCTAAATAGCGAATAACTAATATGATGACAAAAGAAATACAACCATGACCTAAACTTAATAAAGCTTCATGCCAGCCATAGTATACGCCTTTTAGCACAAATATCGCCACTAAAGAGATGATAAGTGGTGAATCTAAAATAATACAGTATTTAAAATCGGTAATAAAAATAATCACTAGTAATGAAGATAATATTAACATAATCCATAATTGATAGGAAAAACCAAATTTAGCATAACTTACTGCAAATAATAGTCCCGTTAATAATTCATATAATAAATATTCGATACTTATTTTATGATGACAATACCGACATTTACCACCTAAAAATAGATAAGAAAAAATGGGGATTAAATCTAAAGGATGTAACTTATGATGACAAAATGTACAATGACTTCCAGGATAAAGTATGGATTTTCCTTCTGCTAAACGAGTTCCTACGACGTAATAGAAAGAACCAAAGATAGTACCAATTACAAAAAATAGTAATATATACCACATAAATATACCCCCTTTCCTACTCTATTTCATTTAGTAAATTGAACATTGGAACGATAACTGCCAAGATAATTATTCCGACGACAATAGCTAGTAAAGAAATTAATACTGGTTCAATAAATGATTTTAAATTGGTAACTATACTACGATGCATTTCTGCATAATAATTACTAACTCTTTTCATCATTTCGGCTAATTGACCAGTGGATTCTCCGGTTACTATCATATAATAAGCGACATCTGGAATAGCCCAATGATTTTTAAAGGAAGTGGATATTTTATCTCCTTTGACGATATTTTTAACGGTATCTTCCATAATTTCTTTATATATTTCATTATTAGTAACCCGACTTAAAATATCCATACTATCAGTTATAAAAACGTTATTAAATAGTAAAGATGAGAAAGTCTTAGTAAAAATAGTTAGTTCTTTATAAATAATAACCTTACTGACAATAGGTAAATGCATAAGAACATATTGGACATTTCTTCGAAAAGTCTTAATATATTTATAGCAAAAATAGAAGACAATAACTACAATTAAAATAATTCCTAAAATCGTGAAAATATTATTTCGTAAGAAGTTACTTGCATTGACAATAAAAAGTGTTAAACCACTAATTTGGGAATCATTTTCTTCATACACTTTAATAAATTCTGGAATAATAAACATTAAAATAAAAGTAATAACGGCAACTGCAAAAACGGTAATAATAGCAGGATATGTAATAGCACTAATCATTTGTTTTCGCGTTTTTTCGACTTCTTCATAATAGTTAGACATATCTTTTAAGGTTGCTTCTAACTCCCCGGTAGCTTCAGCTGCTCTAATCATATTAATTAGTAAGGGGGGAAACATAGATCCTTGTTTTTCTAAAGCTCGTGAAAAAGGTTGCCCCATTGTTAATTCATAGACAATGGATTGAAAAGCTTTTTTATAACGAGGCTTATTTTTCATTTGATTATTTAAAATCTTAACTGAATCAGTTAAAGGAATTCCACTTTCTAGGTAAGTAGATAATTGAGCTAACCAGAATAGTAAATCTTTATTAGACATCCGATTAGCTAAAACACTGGATTCACCATATAAAAAATCAATATATTTATTAGATTTAATTTCATAAACGGTATACGATTCTTGTAATAAGAACGTATTTACATCCAATTTCGAATAACCATTAATAGTACCAGTTTCCATCTTACCATCTTTATTAAGAGCTCGATACCAAAAAACTTGCGGAGTTTTACTTCTAATACTACCCTCATTTTGTAATTCGATAGCTAGTTCTGATCGTTTCTTTTCTAATTTCTCTAGTTGTTTTTTACTCATATGTATTTTTTTAACATGATTTTCTTCGCCGTTATCTAGAGCAGTTTTATTTAGTTCTTTTCTCTTGGTTCGCAGTCCAAATAAATCAATCGTACAAAAGGAAAGGCCTTTTAAGGCATAACGAAAAATATCTAATATTAATTTAAAGATATTGGCAATTCCTAAAAAAGGAAGCATTAAGATATTATTTTGCTTTTTGGTTTCTTCTTTGGCCATCGGATTTCCCTTTCTATCTTCATAATAAAATTATATCATATTTTTTCTTTTTGCGAAGAGAAATGTCAACTATTTTGAAAATTCGCATAAAATATAGTAGGTGAATTATTATGTATAATGGATTGGGAATCACAAGAGGATTCAGTTTAGGAAAAATAGTAAATGGTTTATCTAAGACTTTACGGGTAGCTAACCAAATTATTCCGATATATCAAAAAGCCATGCCCGTTATCCAAAATGCCCGCAATATGTTTGGCATGTTAAAAGAATTTAAACCAAGTAGTCCGAAATCAAATCAAGTACTAAGTGCTACTCCACTACCAGAACCGATAAAAACTATCGAAAAAGAAAAAACGTCCTCGACGCCTACTTTCTTCTTATAAAAATTTTTAAACCTAATTTTCGGACTTTAATTTTTAATTTTTTAAACCCATTATCTTGGTAAGATAATTTTTTATCAATATGATCCCAAGTATTATATAAAGATAAATAATAAGCATGATTATTAGGATCAAAAAGACCAAATTGTTGTTCTAATAAAGTTAAATGGTTATATGTTTTTGTATATACCCCTATTACATAATAATGTTTATTTTCATAAATTACTTTTTCTTTTTGTAAATAAAACTTTTTTTTAGCCATCTTTTTACGCAAATAAGCTAAATTATTATTAGATTGAATAATAATTTTTTTAATGTTAAATTTATCGATATCTTCTAAAATAGTTAAAATAGTATGACAACCCATGCCAGCTAAAACAATAGTATCGATGCTATCTTGAGGAATTTGTTTCAAACCATCAGATAAATAGATGGTAATTTTTTTAGTTAAATGATATTTTTTAACATTTTCTTGGGCCATTAAATAAGCATTTTGATTACAATCACTGGCTAATGCATGAGTTAAAAGTTTATTTTTTACTAAATAAATAGGTAAATAAGCATGATCACAGCCAATATCAATTACTTGATCATGGGGTTCAATAAAGGAAGCAATAGTTTTAATTCGTAAACTAAACATTTAATCAGATAAAAAGTCCTTTAATTTTTTAGCCCGCGATGGATGTCTTAATTTTCGTAAAGCTTTGGCTTCTATTTGTCTTATTCTTTCTCGCGTAACATTAAACTTCTTCCCTACTTCTTCTAAAGTATGACTAGTGCCATCGACAAGACCAAACCGAAGTTCTAATACTTCTTGTTCTCTTTCTTGTAAAGTTTCCAAAACTGATTTTATTTCTTCTTTTAAAATCTCATTAGTAGCGTATTCTTCAGGACTCATCGTATTAATATCTTGAACAAAATCTCCTAAATGCGAATCATCTTCTTCACCAATTGGTGTTTCCAAAGAAACGGGATCTTGACTAATTTTAATTACTTCTCTTACTTTTTCGACAGTAATTCCCATTTTCTTAGCAATTTCTTCTTCAGTTGGTTCCCGGTTTAACTCTAATGTTAGTTGTCTTTGAATCCGGGCCATTTTATTAATCGTTTCGACCATATGAACGGGGACTCTAATGGTTCTGGCTTGATCTGCTAAAGCTCTAGTAATAGCTTGTCGAATCCACCAAGTAGCATATGTCGAAAACTTAAATCCTTTGTCATAATCAAATTTATCGACTGCTTTCATAAGCCCAATATTACCCTCTTGAATTAAATCTAAGAACAATAATCCTCTTCCGACATATCTTTTGGCAATGGATACTACTAACCGTAAGTTAGATTCAGCTAAGATATTTTTGGCCATCTCATCACCAGAAGCAGCTCTTTTCGATAGTTCTAACTCTTCTTCAGGAGACAGTAAACTAATTTTTCCAATTTCTTTTAAATACATTCTGACGGGATCGTTAATATTAACATCTTTGGTAATTTCTTCATCTTCTAATATTAAAGGTTCATCTTTTTTCAGATCTTTATCATCATTATTTTCATTTTCTTCATCACCATCAATAATTTCAATATTATTGTCGACAAAGAAATTGTATAATTCATCTAACGAATCACTATCGATATCTAAACCCTTTAAAGAATCTGCTAATTGTTCAAAGGTAATAGTTCCATTTTCTTTACCTAATTTTAATAATTCCGTTTTTCTTTCTTCTAATGTTTTAATTGTTTTCATCTTTGGACACTTCCTTTTTTATTTCCGCAATTTTTTCCGTTAAAGCAATTTTTTTATTGACATCATATTCTGTTTTTAATTCTGCTTTTAAATTCTGTATTTCTTGTTCTTTTATTTTCTTTTTTAATTTAAGAATGAGTTCATTCATTAATTCTTCATTGACTTCTTTAATCTGGACAGTATTTATTATATCCATAATTTGATTTTTTAAATTACTTGTTTCCGCATAAGTAATAAAATCCGCCAAATTTATATTTTGATTAGATTCATAATAATATAAAATCTCTCCTGCTATATCGCGTTGTTCTTTTAAGGGAAACATACCTAGTTGGGTTTTATATTGGCGAATGTATCTTGGTTCTTGCATCATACAGTATAAAATTTCGTTACCTAATTTTTGTTCAGTACTTAGTTTCGGCCTTGTTTTTTTAAGAGGAGGGGTTTTAACTACAGGGGTTTCTTCATTCCCTAACTGTTCTTTAAGTAAGTCATAGGAGATATTATAATCATTACTTAACTTTTGTAAAGTTACTTCTTTCAAAATCGGATCATTATTTTTTTGTAAGTTAGCAATTACTGATTTTAAATAATCAGCGAGATCGACCGAAGAATCTAAATTTTTATTTTTTTTCAGATAATTTAATTTAAAATCCATGAAGGAAGTAGCGTTATGGATATTTTGAAGCATGGCATCTGCTCCATATTTTAATATGTATTCATCGGGGTCTTTGGCACCACTTAAACGAACTACTTGAATAGTTAAGCCAGCTTCTTCTAAAATATTACCAACCGCATAAGTAGAGGTTTCCCCGGCTTCATCATTATCTAACATCAAAATAATTTTAACTCTTAGCTTTTTTAAAGCATTAGTTTGCTCTTGAGTTAGATTAGTACCCATTAAAGCTACGACGTTTTTAATATTATTTAAGGATAAACGGATGGCATCCATATTTCCTTCGACAATAACGACTTCTTTTTGCAGGCGAATCTGATCTTTTGCTCGATGATAATTATAGAGAATATTACCTTTTTTAAAAATATAAGTTTCTTTCGTATTTAAGTATTTTGGAGTTACATTTTCTAAATAACATCGTGCGGTAAAACCAACAGGATGGCCTTCAAAATCATGAATGGGAAACATAATCCGGTTTTGAAAAACATCGTAAGAATTCTCACTAGTAGTATGAATTAAACCTAAGAGGGCGATTGTTTTTTCCGGATAACCTTTTTTGGTTAGAATATTATATAAGCCATCTTTATCTAAGGCTAAACCGATATCAAATTCTTTTGTGGCTTCACTATTTATACCCCGCTCTGTTAAATATTCTTGGGCTTTTTTACCAGCGAAACTATTTAAATTATTTTGATAAAATTTAACGGCAAAATCCATTATTTCGTATTCGGTTGCAAACTTTTCTTTCTTTTGGGTATAAATATCTCCCTTTAGAGTAATTCCTACCTTATTAGCAACTATTGAGACGGCTTCACTAAAAGATACATTTAAAAAATTCTCAATAAACGTAAAAACATTGCCGGTCGCTCCACAAGAAAAACATTTATAAATTTGTTTTTCACTCGAAACACTCATACTAGGTGAATGATCTTCATGAAAAGGACAGACGCCAAAATAATTTTTACCTCGTTGCGTTAAAGGAATATAAGATGCGATAATATCGACAATCGAAGCCGCATTTCGCACTTCATTAATTTCTTGTTGGGAGATAAAAGCCATAAAAAACAGCCTCCTACTTATATATATTACATCTTATAGACAAATTTCCTTTTTTTCTTGACAAAAAATTATTATATTTGACTAAAAGTTGATGATTTCTTCTCATGTAAATAATGAATTAAAGAAACGATAATGCTAGCCAAAACAATAGCAAAATAGATGCCATCATACTGAGATATTACTAAAGAAAATGGTAAGATACTTACTCCCAGTAATAAACCATAAATTACTCTTTCTTTAGGTAAATAAGGACTAGTAAGGGAGAATGAAGATAGAAATATTAACCCAAATAAAACAGGACTAGAAAACATATTAGTTAGTAAAAAACTCATATTACCTTGCGTTAAAGAATAGATAAATAAAGTTAAAAGATAGGTGGCATAACCATATATAGGAATATCTTTTTTATAATAATAATCACTGGCTAATACCAAGTAAGAAATAAATAATAACAGTGGACTACTACAATATAATCCCCCAACTTGGTGACCAATTAAAGTATCCCAAAAAGAATAATGATACAGACCACTTTGTTCCAAACCATTTTCATAACCATACCCGAACATGAAACAAGCAAGCACCAAAAATATTCTTCCTAAAGCTAGGGTATTGAAACTCCCAAAAGGCTTTTTAATTCTTAGCAAGCGATATAAAAATAAGCTAAGGGTTAAAATAATGGTATATACTAAAATATTAACTTGAAAAGGAATCATTAAACAAAAACCCAGACTAATTAAACGATACGAAAAAGCATCATTACTTTTAAAATAAAAATCAAAGAAAGCCCCTATACCATAACTAATAATTGGAAATAAAAAGACCATTATAGTTTGCCATAACGTTTGGTAACCTAAAACTAATGGTAGTAGGCCATTTTTATAAATACCAAAAGCAATTAATAGAAAAAATAACAAAAAATATTTTTGCGATAGAGAAACTTTGGACTCTTTATGTAATCTACTCATTATTATCACCTCTAAGATACTTAGCTAAATTGATATGAGCGGGACATATATAAGTACATAAACCACACTCTATACACTTAACTGTGTCTTTTTTTTGTAAAGCTAATAAAGGGTTAGAATTAATTGGACATACTTCTAAACATTTACCACATAATAAACATTGTTGTTCTTTACTATTCTTTTTGGTCATAATAACAATTCCTTGTAAATCTTTCGTCACAATTAATTTTTCAATATCAATCTTTTTACCATGCATGAGTCCATTAGCATAAATATCGCAAGTATTAAAATTGGTCGCATAAAAATGAAAGAGTAAATCACTTACTTTAGTACCTAATTTAACATTAAAAACTTGAGGATTAGGAACTGCATCTCCCGATACCGTAAGATAAGTTTCTAATAAAGCTTTACGTTTCTTCATATTTTGATAAAAAGTATAAACTTCATGAGCTTTTAAATAGATATAATTACCCTTAATATTTAATTTAGTTGGTAAAAATTGTTCTTCGCCAATTAAATAGTAATCGTCTACTAAACATAAATTAATATTTTGATAAGTTCCTAGAAAATCTTGATAAGCCGCAATATTCTCGCCATCCATATTTTTAATAGCGATATAAGCTGTACTGCCCGGAAAAAGTTGTAATAATGCATCTAAAGTTTCTAAAATAATTTTCGTATTTTCTTTTTGATAAAAAATTTCGGTCGCAATATATGGTTCTTCATCAATCCCCGACATAATAATAGATGTGACATTTTCTTTATTTAAAAACCGGTCGGGATCTAAATCTTTTAAATCAGTTCGTAAATCATCCATAGTAATTTGACTAATTTTTTTGCGAGTAGCTTGTCTTTTTCCCGTCTTTTCTTGAAAATTATTAGCAATTACTAAACATTTTCCTTGTTCTTTGTTATAAAATTCACATTCTTTAATACCTAAAATATTACCGGAGACCGAAGCATAAGTATGGGGAAATAACTCTTGTTCTTTAGTTACTTCTTCATTTTTTTTGAAAGGCAAAGCCCGATTTAAAATCGGTACATAAACAAAATCAGGATCTAAATAATCCGTAATCTTACTTTTCAGTTTAATTGTGTAATCTTTTTCTAGCTTTACTGCTTTCATGTCTTTCACCAACTTTATTATACTATAGAAATTGCCTATTTAAAATCTTTTAAAAAATTATATAAATTATTAGCTACTTCTTGGGGGAGTAATTCTGCTAATTCTGAGACACTGGCTTGTTTCATTTTCGCTACACTACCATAAGTTTTAATGAGTTCTTTTTTCCGTTTGGCACCAATACCGGGGACAAAATCCAAAACACTACTAATACTACCTTTACTTCTAATGGAACGATGGTAATTAATCGTAAACCGGTGGACTTCATCTTGCATTCGGGTCAAATAGTGAAATAAATTACTACTGCGATCAATTTCTCGTACTTCTAAGTTAGCTAAAACTAAATCATTCGTGCGATGATGATCATTTTTCTTAAGTCCACAGACCATAATCTCTAAACCTAATTCTTGTAGAGCCGCTTGGGCCGCCTTAACTTGTTTCTCACCCCCATCGACGATAATTAAATCAGGTTCTTCGCTACCCTCCTCTTGCATTTTGGCATATCTTCTTGCTATCACTTCATACATAGTATGATAATCGTCATTTTTATCGACACTAACTTTAAATTTTCGATAATCATTCTTACTAGGACGACCATTTTTAAAAACAACCATTCCACTCACCGAAAAACTACCAAAAAGATTAGAATTATCAAATAAATCAATCCGATATAACTGTTTTAAACCCAGAATTTCTCTTAATTCTTCGTTAGCAATTTCCGTTTTATATTCATCTTTTTTAATTAATTCAATTTCTCGTTCTAAATTTAACTTACTATTTAAATTAGCCATATCTAGAAGTTTTTTCTTAGGTCCGCGACTGGGAACTACAAAATGCGTGGGAATACAACCAGCTAAGATAGTTTGATTTAAATTAGCCGGAATCAGTATTTCTTTGGGAACTTCATGGCGGGTATAAAATTGGACCAGATAATATTCTAAATCATCTTCTAATTCACTAATAATTGGAAAAATATCGGTTTTTCCCCCAACTAGTTTACCATTACGGATAAAAAAGATTTGAATACTTATATAACCTTTATCAAAATAATAACCAAAGACATCCCGATTAACAAAATCATGTAATTCGACTTTTTGTTTATTCATGACAATTTTAATATATTCTAATTCTTTTTTCATTTCTAAAGCCATTTCAAAATTTAAATTATCACTATATTCTTGCATCTTTTGTTCTAACCGTTCCGTCAAAATCTTATCATTGCCATTTAAAAAACTTAATATCTCTTTTTCCATGGCAGCTAGTTTATCTTGATCTAAAACTTTACTACAGTAACCTAAACATTCATTGATATGATAATATAAGCATAATTCTTTAGGATTACCATCACATTTTTTTAAAGGATAAATCCGATTTAAAAGATTAACAATTCTTCTGGCAGCATAAGCATTAGGATACGGACCAAATATTTTTTTATTATCTTTTTTCTTAATATGTAAATAACGCGATACTTTTACTTTGGGATAGGGTTTCGAAATATATTCGATGTAAGGATAACTTTTATCATCTTTTAATAAGATATTATATTTAGGATTAAATTCTTTGATTAAATTAATTTCGATGATGAATGCTTCTAATTCACTATTGGCGACGATATAAGTAAAATCAGCTATTTCTTGAACCATCTTCGCCGTTTTACCAGTTTGAGTGCGATTAAAATACGAAGAAACCCGTTTATGCAGATCTTTAGCCTTACCCACATAAATAATATTACCTTGGTCATTACGCATTTGATAACTTCCTGGTAAATGTGGGACGAGGGATAATTTCTTTTTAATTTGGTTAGAATTCATTTCATCACCCACTTCCTTATTTATTATAACATAGCTTAATTATATTATTTTGATAAAATACTATTTTTTATTCTGGCAAAACAAGATATAATTAAAAGAAGGTGGAACTCATGAAACTAATTAGAACCTATTCTTATGTAGTTAAAAAGTCGGAATTTATAGCTTATTATTATGAAATAGCTAGCTTAGAAGAAGCAAGACAAGTGTTAGAAAACTTAAAAAAAGAGCATAAAAAAGCCCGGCATATTCCTTATGCTTATAAAATAGATAATATAATTAAAAAAAGTGATGATAAAGAGCCTTCTGGTACTGCTGGTAATCCAATTTATCAATATATACTAAGAGAGAATTTAAATCATGTCTTAATTGCGGTCGTTCGCTATTTTGGAGGTTTAAAACTAGGTAGTGGTCCCCTTTTACGGGCTTATAGTAATGCTGTAAAAAATGTCTTAAAAAAATAGAGCTAAAACTCTATGATATCTCTTGTAAAATACTTCTAATTTCGGCTTCAGTTTTCAAACCGATTTCTTTTCTTTGTTCTATTCCATCTTTAAAAAAGATTAAGGTTGGAATACTCATAATACCATATTTTTGAGCTAAATCTTCATGTTCATCAGTATTAATTTTAACAATCGAAACATCATCCATTTTTTCTAAAATTGAGCCCATCATTTTACAAGGTCCACACCAATCAGCATAAAAATCTACCACATAAACACCCTTTTTAATAACATCTTCTAAGTTTTCTTTTTCTAAATATTTAATCATTTTTTATCTCCTTTATTTTATCTTATTTTGAGCTTTTAAATTAGCTAAATTATCTTCACTAATAAGTTCGTACTTTAAAAGAATTTGAATAGCTTCATTATTTTTTTCTTCATCAGATACCTCTTTCTTACTTAAATCAGTAAATTCTTTAATAGCTTGATAAGAATCTTCCATTACATTCGAAATCACCGGCGAACTACTTAAAATACGATCTACTAATTTACTTTCGTTTAATAACTCGCTATTAACATTAAAACAAGCTAAGACAAATAAAATAATATATAAAAATAAATAAGATTCGATAAAACCAAAAATCGCTCCTAAAATTTTACTAGGTATCGCTAAGACTACTGTCATTTTTAATACATCTTCTAGAAGACCGGAAATTTTAATAACAATATTTAACACAATCTTTAAGACAGCAAATATTAAAACGAAAGCAATAACTTCATAGATAATAATATTAATAGCTTCGATAGAAAAGTTAAAAAATGGCAGATGACTATATAAAAATACTGCTAAAGGATCTTTAAGCCAGAAAGATAATAAAAGAATTAAAATCGTTCCGACAAACGAAACAACACTTTTAATAACGCCCTTTTTAAAACCAATAACGGCACCTAATAACAAAAATAAAATAATAACTGCATCAATAATACCCATATCTCATCTACCTTCACTACTATTATATTATATTATTAGTGAAAAAGAAAGATTTTTGTGTTAAAATCAATTCGAGGTGATTGCTTTGACAATTGTATTCAAAGTAAGTGAAAATGTTCAACAAAAAATGATTGAGTATTATAAAGATTGTCGGCGGGAAAAAACTCCCCCCTATGCTATTTTTCAAGCTTTAGAAGCCGATACTATTATTACTTTATACGAAAGTGGCAAAGCTATGTTTCAAGGGACTAGTGCGGATGTCGATGCTAATATCTGGGCAGATATGGAAAAGAAACTCAATAATCGAACTATCGATGTTACTGAAACCAAACGCAAAAGTGAAAAATACAAAGAAGAATTAAGTTATTATTATAGTTTTTCGACAATTGGTTCTGATGAAGTTGGAACTGGCGATTACTTTGGCCCCATTATTGTAACAGCATCATACGTCGATACTAATAAAATCGATTTCATTAATGAATTAGGAGTAAAAGATTCGAAAAAATTAACTGATGAAAAAATTAAACAAATAGCTCCCGTATTAATGAAAGAAATACCTTTTGTATCCTATACTTTAAATAATCCTGATTATAATAAATTTCAAGCTAAAGGTTATAATATGAATAAAATAAAAGCTATTCTTCATAATAAAGTCTTATATAGTATTACTCATAAAGAAGAACAATACCCTTACGAAAAAATTATTATTGATCAATTTGTCTATCCTCGCAAATACTTTGAACATATTTTAGAAGCTAAAGAAAAAGTAACCAATGTTACGTTTATCACTAAAGCAGAAAGTAAATGTGCTAGTGTCGCGGTAGCTAGTGTTATCAGTCGCTATTTATTTTTAAAAAAGATGGATGAGTTATCAGATGAACTCGGAATGGAAATTCCGAAGGGTGCTAATAACATCGTCGATGAAGTAGGAACCGAGATTGTTAAAAAATATGGTTTTGCCAAATTAAATGAAGTAGCCAAATTAAATTTTAAAAATACAGAAAAAATAAAAGAAGCTTTACATTTATAAGATGAAAGCTTTTTTTATGCCTCCTAACTATTTTTATAAATACAACAAATGTATTCACATATCGACACACCGTTAATTTTGAATAGTATAAAAATTATAGGAGGTTGAGCATGTATTACACAGATCGATTACAATGGGTTCGCGATTGTAAAAATATGACTCAAAAAGAAGTAGCTTCCAAGCTTGGTCTTAAGCAACAACAATATGCTAGATACGAAAAAGGAGTCAATATTATGCCAGTAACCCATCTTGCTAACGTATGTAAAATCTTTGATGTATCAGCGGATTATATATTAGGCTTAACAGATAGAATGGAGCCTTTAACTAATAAGGAAAAAGTTAATAATTCTTAACTTTTTCTTTTATATTACCAGTTATATAAGGATAATCTATACTATTTAAAGTAACCCAAACTAAAGTATTTTTAGCTAATTTTTCTTTAATTTGAACTTTTAAATAATTAGTAGTATGGCCATAAGAATATTGTTCGTCGCCTTCTTCAATTAAAACTTCCATAGTTTGACCTAGAAATTGACTGGCATACTTTATTTCTAAATCTTTACTAACAGCATTTAAAAGCCGACTCCGTCTTTTCTTTTCAGCCTCTTCTACTTGCATTGGCATTGTACTTGCCACCGTTTTATCTCTTTTAGAATAAGGAAAGACATGAATTTTAGCAAAACCTAAATCTTGACAAGTTTGAACTGTTTCTAAGAATTCTTTTTCCGTTTCATAAGGATGCCCCACAATTACATCAGTAGTAATGCTGACGTCTTTTTTAATGCTTCGTAAATAAGCAATCTTTTCTCGGTATTCTTCACAAGTATATTTACGATTCATTTTCTTTAAAATAGTATTACTCCCTGATTGTAAAGGAATATGAAAATGATTGACTACTTTGTCATTAACAGCTATTTCCTTTAATAATTTAGGATTTAATTCAGTTACTTCGACCGAAGAAAGTCTGATTCTTTTTAAATTATCGATCTTACTCATTTCTCTAATTAAATCAGCTAAATCGTAACCTTCTGCACTATGATAAGAACCAGTATGGATTCCGGTTAAAACTATTTCTTGATGCCCATTATGAACTAAAGTTTCAATCTCTTGCAAAGCTTTAGCAAATGATTTATTACGAGTATTTTTGCGAATATAAGGGATAATACAATAACTGCAAAAATTATTACAACCATCTTGAATTTTAACAAAAGCTCGCGTATGACAATTAAATTTATCTACTGCCATATCTTCAAAATCGTAGTTATCATCATCATAAAAACGCGTTAGAGGTTGTTTAGCTTGTAAATAAGTATCTAGTATTTCGACAATCCGACTTTTATCTTTATTACCTAGTAAAATATCGATACCCATTGTTTCATACAATTGACGATTATTTTCACTACTACAACCACATACAACTAAAGTTTTCCCTAGTCTTTTGGCATGACGAACTTGTTTAATCGACTTTTTATCCGCCATATTGGTAACCGAACAGGTATTAATAATAATTAAATCCGCCTCTTCTAAGGAGGTATTTTCATAACCATTTTGTAGTAATTTTTCTTTCATAATTTCACTTTCGTAAAGATTTACTTTGCACCCTAAAGTAACAATATGAAATTTCATGCCCTCACCTCTTTTTAGCGTTCCTATTATATCATATTTTAGCCTTAAAAAAAGAAGATTCTCTATTTATTTAGCTCTTGATTTAACTCTTTTAAAGCGGTAAGAAAATCTTCTTCATCTGTATATTTAAGTAAATGGTGAGGTTTTAGTTGTATCTCATCATTATTAGTATCTATTACGTGATCTAAATCAATTTTTTTAATTGATACTTCATCATTAGTAATTTCTTCTTCGTTGTAGTTTAAATTTTCATTTTTATTGCGAGCCAGTAATTCGTCATAACTAATAATGGCCTTTTCTTCTTGATCTTTTTCATAGCTCGTCATTTCAATGTTGGGGGGATCGTTATTAGAAATACTTTTAACGACCGCATTTAAATCAAGATCTTGATTATTTTCTATTTCGTTTTTATAAGCCTCTGCTGCTTCCTCTTCTTCATTAGCTTTGACAATATAAACTAAAGATACAATCAAAATAATAAGAGCTAAAACGGCAAAGTATAATAAAATATCGATCCGATCTAAATTTTTCATAAAATTGATAATATCACGAATTAATTCTGGCATAAATTTCTACTCCTTTTATTTATTTATTTTAACATAATATTTAAATTAAAAGCAAATTACTTATCGGTTTCTATTACATAAGGATCTTCTTCGGTCCCTGAACCAGTTACATAAGTTCTTTTCATAATATTAATTACCGGTTTTAAACCCCGGTAGTAACTACCGACACTTTCGGTTTTTAAACTACCATTTTCCCCAATTTCAAAAAAGTGAATCTCGTTACCATCATTACTAGCAGGAGTTAAGGTCCAAAACGAAGTATTTTTACCGGGAGTATATAAATAATAAGCGGTATTAGCACTATTCTTACTAGCACCCGCATAAACTGCTTCATCAGCAGTCAATAAACCAATTTTGGCATTAAAACGATCCCCTAAACAATTAGCTACCGGATTATAATCAGTAAGTAACCGGGAATATCCTAAGTAATAAGTTGTATTATTAATCATTTCCGCTACGGAATCATCGATACAGTACTTAGAATTGACGATATAACGTTCATAAGAATTTAAATATATATCGTACCAATTTTTTAAAGTTTCTAACATATTACCTTGCGTATAGTTTAATTTCTCTTCAATTGAGGCGGTACTATCCGTATTATAATAATTAGAAGTTTCTTCGATATAATCATCTAAAACTAGTTTGACAGTTTTATCGCCATTAATTTTTACAATCCGCCAGGTAAGGCTGGCAAAAGAAACATAATTATTAGGAACTTGACCCCGAAAATAGTAAGCAGAACCAAAATCATCCGTAGTTTCAATTAAACCTTCATTTTCGGTAGCAACATTTTCTCCTAATTTCGTTTTAGCATTATTTTGTACTTGATTATCATTTAAGATAGTAGCTGCAAAGTAATCTTGCTCTTCTTGCTCTCTAGATACTTCTAACTCTGCTTTTAAACTAGCATGAGAATTATCATATAAAATTAAAGTATAAGTATGAGTTTCGTGAGGTTCGATATCAATATAACTAAATAAATAAGCTTCTAAAGAGGGAAAAGGAACATGATCAAAATTTACTTTATTCGTCTTTTCTACTAAGGAATATAATAAATTTTCTTGATTACTAGCAATATCTTTTACTTGCAACGAATAAGATATTTTTTCTTCCGTATTATTGGTAACGGAAATAACATAACTTGTTTCTTGGCCACTATAACGAATAGTATTACCATTTAAATAATTAATTGATAATCCATCTTGAACAACGACCACAGCACTTTCTAAATAATTATTTTTATAATATAAATAAGAAATCGCTAGAAAAATGGAAAATATTAATAAAAGACCAATAATTCTTAATTTAACTTTATATTTTTTCTTCATGTTCTCTCAAACCCTTTATTATATTATAAGTATAACAATGCTGTATTTTCTTGTCAAATAAACCCGAATTAGGAAATGTAAAAAAATGCCCGCAAGCATTTTATTTTAAATATTTTTTAAAGTTTTTAAAGGCAATATCATCTTCTAAGTCTGTATCTGCTAAATCTTCTAATAATTTGCGTTGTTTCCGATTTAATTTTTGTGGAGTGATGACATTTAAAATGACATACATATCTCCTCTTCGAATAGAGTTAGGAACCTTGATACCTTTACCTTTTAATTTTAATTTATCCTTTGATTGTGCTCCCGCTTTAATATCTAAGACCACATTACTTTCTAAAGTCGGAATTTCTTTTTTACATCCTAAAGCGGCTTCGGATATAGTAAGTGGAACTTCTAGGTAAATATCTTCTTCATCCCGTTCAAAGAATTCATGTTTCTTAACATTAAATTCGATATAGATGTCGCCATTAGGTCCCCCATTAATTCCAGCTTCTCCTTTACCCGAAATGCGTAATTGATAACCATTATCTACTCCCTCTGGAACCGTTACAATAATTTCTTTATTGGTTTTAACAAGACCAGTTCCTCGACAATCAGGACATTTCTTTTCAAAAACATGACCAGTTCCATCACATTCATTACAAGTAGTTTGAGTTTGAAATAAACCAAACATTGATTTTTGTTCGACGATAATCGTTCCTCGGCCTTTACATTTGGGACAAGTTTTTTCATTGAATCCACCCGCTCCATGACAAGAATGACATACTTCATTTAAATCTAAATGAATACTTTTTTTACAGCCAAAGACGGCTTCTTCAAAAGTTAAATTCATACTTATAACCCGGTCGCGACCCTTAACTGGACCATTTTTTCCTCTTCTAGAACTACCAAAATTAAAGCCAAAAGAAGAACCAAATAAATCATCGAAGATGCTACTTAAATCAATATCATCGGCACTAAATCCTGAGAAACCACTAGATCCACTTTCAAAAGCTGCATGACCAAATTGATCATATTGGCGTCTTTTTTCTGGATCAGAAAGAATAGCATAAGCTTCTCCGATCTCTTTAAATTTTTCTTCCGCTCCGGGTTCTTTATTAACATCAGGATGATATTGTTTAGCTAACTTTCGAAAAGCTCTTTTAATATCTTCGTCAGAGGCATCTTTGGCAACCCCTAGGACTTCATAATAATCTTTTTTATTCATTCTCTGCACCGCCTTTTATTTTTTTATATTCTTCGATTTGACTATCAAAAAATTGGACTGCTCCTTCAAAGACCTCGGGATTTTGTAAATCTATACCGAGAGTTTGATAAATTTCTTCGGGATACATATTTGATCCACAACTAAGAAATTGTTTATATTTTTCTAAGAAACCAGGTTCGTTATTTAAAATCTTACGAGCCACAATTGCCGCCACACTAACACATAAAGCATAACTATATAAATAAAAATGCATATAGTAATGACTACGCGTTACCCACGATAATGATTCATAACGATCATGTTTAATACAATTACCTAAATATTCTTTTTTAGTTTCTTTAACTAAATTATTTAAATAGGGAGCAGTAATTGTATTACCACTTTCGACATACGCATACATCATTTGCTCCATTTCCGCTTCCATAATCGCATCAAAGAAATTATTTTGGAAAGTTTTTAGAGTATGTTCAATGCCTTGTAACCGTTCCATTTTAGTATGACCATTTTGAGCTAAATAAGAGTTAACTAAAAACTCATTAGTTAAAGAGGCTACTTCGGCCACAAAACTAGAAGTATCGCAATACCAAGAAGGATTATTTTCTTTAACGTATTGATGATGGACATTATGACCACATTCGTGAGCAACTGTTAAAACATCATCAAAGTTACCATTAAAACTTAGAATAATCCGGGAATCATGAGTATTAGTAGCAAAACTATAACCACCACTTACTTTGCCTTTGTATTGACAATAATCAATATAATGGCAAGCAAATATTTTGGCGAGTTTTTCTTCATAATCACTGCCAAGTATTTGTAAAGCTTCTTTAATTAAATCTTCGGCTTCTTCAATCGTATAAGTTTGATGATAATCGGTCCAATCAACTAAAGTATCATAATTAGTTAAACTGTCGAGTCCTAAATTTTCTTTGATTAAAGCAAAATAATTTTGCCATGATTTTTTGCCTTTTTTCGCCGCTTTTTTTAAGTTTTCAAAGACTGCATCGGTAATATGAATACTTGCTAATTTAGCTTCCCATGAAGAGTTATAATGGCGAATATGAGCTAAGTTGACATTATTTTTAATATATTGATTTAATAAATTACTTTCAGTATTTTGATATTGAGCGATCACTTTGCCAAATTTGTTATAAGCATTTTTTCTAATCTCCCGATGAGGATTTTGTTTTAAATAGCGTAAATTATTAGCCGCAATTTGAATCCGTTTACCATCTTCTAAACGAATGACTCCATAATTATGTTCACTATTAATTAGAGAAGAAGAAATATTTTCGGGAATTTCATAAGTCTCTGTTAGATAACTAATTAATTTTTCTTCGTTTTCACTTAATATATGACCTTTTAACTCATAAATATCTGTTAATAAAACTCGATATTGTTCTAATGAAGGATTTTCTTGAAACAAATTAGCAAATTCAGCCGGCTCTAATTTTAGTAACTTGGGTTCAAAAAAGGCTGTTTCACTTTCTAATGTTGTATTTAAAGCTAAAATCTTATTTTTCATAGTAATATACTTATCTACTTCTAATTGAACGTCATGAGATAAATAAGCATAGACATATAAATCCATTACCGTATTACTAACTTCAATATTCCACTTTAAAAAGTCCTCAACCATCTTCCCCGAAATACTTTGTTGTTGAAACTTAACTACTTCTTTTACTTTTTCTTGGGTTTTTTGAAAAACTTGTTCCCATTCCTGATCATCTTTAAAATAATCAGTTAATTGCATCTGGTATTTTAAAGGGACATCGGCCCTTTTTTTATATTCTAACATAATGGTTCCTTCCTAGATTTCAGAAAAGTTCTAGTCTCCTAGAACTTACTATTATTTTTCTTCGTAATCAGCTTCTTCGACATCGTCTTTTTTACTATTCTTTTTGCCTTTTTTCTTTTCGGTTTTTCCTTCTTCTGCAGGAGTATCTTCAGAGGCATTATTTTGGTTTTCTTTAGCAGCTTCTTCGTAAACTTTAGTCGCTAATTTCATTGCTATTTCATTTAAATTTTCGGTTTTCTTTTTAATATCTTCGATATCATCTTTTTCTAAAGCTTCTTTTAATTCTTTAATTTTATCTTCGGCTTCACTCTTATCTTGGCTATCAACTTTATCTCCTAAATCTTGAATAGCTTTTTCAGTAGCAAAGATCATTGAGTCCGCTTCATTACGAGTATCAACTTCTGCTTTTCGTTTCTCGTCAGCTTCTTTGTTTTCTTCGGCTTCTTTAACCATTTTTTCAATTTCTTCGTCAGTAAGACCAGTTGATGATTGAATGGTAATGGTTTGTTCTTTATTAGTACCTAAATCCTTCGCCGTTACATTAACTATACCATTAGCATCGATATCAAATTTAACTTCAATTTGAGGTACTCCTCGTGGTGCTGGTGGGATATTAGTAAGTTGGAAGTTTCCTAAAGTTTTATTATCCGCCGCCATTTGTCTTTCACCTTGTAAGACGTGAATATCGACAGCCGGTTGATTATCAGCAGCCGTTGAGAATACTTGAGATTTACTAGTTGGAATGGTTGTATTTCGAGGAATTAATACAGTCATAACTCCTCCTAGAGTTTCAATACCTAAAGATAATGGGGTAACATCAAGTAAAACTAAATCTTCAACTTCACCAGTTAATACTCCTCCTTGAATAGCAGCACCCATGGCTACTACTTCATCTGGATTAACACTCTTATTTGGTTCTTTACCAAGTTCTTTCTTAACTAAATCTTGAATATATGGAATCCGTGTAGATCCACCTACTAATATTACTTGATCAATATCTTTTTTATCTAATTTAGCATCTTTCAAAGCTTTCCGAACTGGTTCTAGAGTAGAATCAAATAAGTCTCGACATAAATCTTCAAATTTAGCTTTCGTTAAAGTAATTTCTAAATGAACTGGGCCATCTTCTTTTTGCGAAATAAATGGTAAACTAATTTGGGTAGAAGTCATACCAGATAAATCTTTTTTAGCTTTTTCAGCGGCATCTTTTAATCGTTGCATAGCCATTTTATCTTTGGATAAATCAATGCCTTCTTGGCTTTTAAATTCACTAACTAAATAATCAATAATTCGGTTATCAAAATCATCGCCACCTAAACGATTATTACCACTAGTGGCTTTAACTTCAAAAATACCATCACCAAGTTCCAAGATAGAAACATCGAATGTTCCACCACCTAAGTCATAAACTAAAATGGTTTGTAACTTATCTTGTTTATCAAGGCCATATGCTAAAGCAGCGGCTGTTGGTTCATTAACAATTCTTTCTACTTCTAAACCAGCAATTTTACCAGCATCTTTAGTTGCTTGACGTTCGGCATCATTAAAATAAGCCGGAACTGTAATAACAGCTTTGGTTACTTTCTCTCCTAAAAAGTCTTCCGCATCTTTTTTCAGTTTCATTAATATCTTGGCACTAATTTCTTGAGGAGTATATTTTTTACCATATGCTTCAACTTTCTCATTAGTTCCCATTTTTCTTTTTATAGATGAGAACGTATTTTTATTTGTAATAGCTTGTCTTTTGGCATTTTCACCAACGATTTCTTCGCCATCTTCTTTAATAGCCACGACACTAGGAGTAGTTCTATTACCCTCGCTATTTGCTATAACGATAGGTTTTCCTCCTTCTAAATATGCTACACATGAATTTGTGGTACCTAAATCGATACCGATAATTTTTGCCATAATTTAATCACCTTTCCTTTATTCGCTTACTTTAACCATGGCTGGTCTTAGTAATTTATCTTTATACATATATCCTTTTTGTAAAACTTCCAATACTTGATTTTTGGGAATTCCTTCCACGTGATCAGTTAGGACAGCTTCCATCTTCGCTGAATCAAACTCTTCTTCTTTACACACAATTTCCGTTACTTCATGATCATTTAAAATACTAAGTAAACTAGTATAAATCATTTTAAAACCACTTAAGAATTTGGAAAGTTCATCCGTTAAATCATTATCATCTAATTGAATAGCTCGTTCAAAATTATCAATAATTGGTAATAACTGTTTATATATATCATTACCTTCATACTTCCGAATCCGAGCTATTTCTTCTTCCATTCTTCTTTGCATATTTTGGGCATTAGCACTTACCCGCAACAGTTTTTCTTGCAAAGCCGCATTTTCTTTTTTTAAATTTTCGACTTCTTTATTTTTTTTCGGTTTCTTGGTCTTTGGTTCTACCTTAGTATTTTTTTCAACCTTGGTTTCTTTTTTTTCTTTTTCTTCCATAGGCATATATCCCTTCCTTATTTTTTATCATTTAACTCATTTTGAAGATATTCCAGCATTCCTACAACACGATCATATTCCATTCTCTTGGGCCCGACAATGGCAATGGTACCTTCTTCACCATTCAACTTATATTTACTTTTTATAATGGTGACATTAGGATCAAAGTCATTTTCTTTACCAATACAAATTTTAATTTTGCTCTCATCATCGTCGTCATCGTCTTCAATTCGTTTGATAAAATTTTCATCTTCAAATTTACTAGCCAATCGTTTAATCTCTAACGCATCATTATATTCCGGCTCATCAAAGATTTTAGTTTTTCCCCCAAAATGAATATTTTGACCTTTATTCAAAAAATCTTTAAAAGCATCGGCAAAAATATTATATACCATCTCATACTGCTTAATTTGTCTACTTATGATTGGCTTGATTTCAAATTCCAAACGTTTTGCTACTTCTTGAATGGGGGTACCGACTAACATTTTATTAATAATCTCACTAGTTTTAACAATCTCTTGAATTTCATCTTTGTTTTCTAATTGAAATTGTTTACTTTCGACGATACCTTTATCCGTACACACAAGAGCAATAATTTTATTATCTTGAAGAGGAATAATACTTACTTGCTGCAAATGATTTTCTAAAGAACTTTTTCCTAAGACAATACTTGTATAATTGGTAATTTCACTGATGATTTCGACACATTTATTGATCGGATCACTAAGTTCTAGTTCATTATTCTTAAAGATAGTTTGTAACTTTAACATATCTTCACCAGTTAGTTCTTTAGGCTTCATTAAATTAGTAACATAATACTTGTAACCAGCTTCACTAGGAATCCGTCCCGAAGAAATATGGTTCTTTTCAATATAACCTAAACTTTCTAACACAGCCATTTCATTACGAATGGTGGCACTAGAACAATTAAACTTTTTACATAAAGACTTACTGCCAATCGGTTTAACGGTCTTTATATAAGATTCGACAATCTCTTTTAGGATCTTTTTTTGTCTTTCATCCATTCTCCTCACCTTGAATTAGCACTCTTTCATTTGAAATGCTAAATCCATTATAATCATATGATTAGCACTTGTCAAGATATGAGTGCTAATTTTTTTAAATTTTTTGTCAAAAAAAGTTTAACTACCTGTTAAACCTCTTTATTACCTAGACTTAATTTTAGCTAAACGTTTCCCTAAATCAATATCGTAATCTAAATCTTCATTGATAATTGGTCTTATTTGCCAAAAAAGTTTATTGATCTCATCTAAGCGATAAACTTTATCCGGAGCATTTTTAATATCTTCTAAATATAAATCTAGGTACGAAATAGCATTTGCTATAACTTCATTATCACTATGAGCCATTATTTTATCAAAAAATGCATAATATTCTGCAATAGTATTAGGATAAGCAAAAATAACTACTTGATATAAATTTTTTAAACAAGTTTTAATTTCTTTTTCTTCGATGCCGAGTCTTACTAAATCAGCACTTAAACTAATCATTTCGTCATAAGTTAAAGGATAAATTACTCTTTGTAAATCAATATCATATATCGATTGAATTTTATGATACAACTTTTTATAATCCCGAGGAGCTAATTTTTCTAAATTTAAAGAAGCACTTTTTGGTTCCATACTCAAATATTCGGTTTCTTTTTGTTTGCGTTTTTCTAATTGATTTTGTAATAAATATTCGATCTTCTCTCGTAAGACCGCATTAATTTTCAAAGCTTGAAAAGCCTTCATAACAAATTTAATATCTTTTTCCGTATAATTATCATTGGCAAAATAATGACTTTCTAAAGATGAATAAATAATAGCTTGGGGATGAATAGTTTTTAAATTATTTAAATATTCTGCTACTTGTTTTTGGAATTGTTGTTGCTCATAAGTTAAATTCTCAGGATTTTCTTGTAAAACTTCATTTAAATCTTTACTAAATAAAAATTTATTATATTCTTCCTTATTCATTCCCGCAATTTGAAATGGTTTTAAATCCTTAGCATTTAAAAAGACTGAATCATCGTTATTAATAATTCTAATATTTCTTTGTAAAAAAACATAAATAATATTTAAGTCATCGCGAGTAGGTAATTTACTTTGCAATAATAACCGAGATAAAGCCGCAAAGTTATCAAAAATACCTAAATACTCTTGATTATCATCAATAATATAATCTAAATATGCTAAGACATGATAAAGATCTTGACCATATTTCATAAAATCACTTTGCGCATAATTTTCTTGAATTTCCTTATAAATATCTTCTTTTCTAAGATTAGGACCTAATTCCCCCATTTTTTTGGTTAAGATACGGCGACAATCCTTTCCGTATTGCAGCGCCCATTTAGTAACTTCTTCTTTGAGAAAATCGGCTAACTTTTGGATACTTTTCATTTTTTCTGTTTCCATAAAATACTCCTTTGTTAATAGCGAGAGTTATTATATGAATTATAGTTTTGTTTGTCAAATATTAAAAATAGTATTTAATGGTAAAAGTAGTGCCATTATTATTAGAGCTTACCTGAACACTACCATTATCTTTTTCAATAATAGTTTTCGCAAGAGCTAGTCCAATACCCGCATTTTCTTCACTACTATTTGTTCCTTGATAAAATCGTTCAAATATGTGCGGCAAGTCAGTATCCGAAATACCCCCAGCTTCATCCTCTATTTTAATTAAAGTATAAACTTGATTTTGAGAGTAAGATATTTTAATAGATTTATGAGTAATAGAATGTTCAATACAGTTTTTTAAAATATTCGTTAAGGCTTCAATTTGCCATTTAGCATCCACTACTAATGTTACTTTTTCTTGATTCATTACTTGAATAGATATATTTTTTAAATCACATAAAGCCGAAACATTTTTTAAGGTTTCATTAATAATTTTTGTAACTAGCACTTTCTTTCTAATAAAATCAATTGTATTAGCATCAAATTTAGAAAGTTTTAATAGGGATTGAACTAAAAAATTCATCTGCATAACTTCCCGTTTAATATCGTGTAAAAAATCAATTTGCACTTCTCTAGTCATTTCTTCATCATCAATTAAATCATCTAACATAATTAAAATACTTGTTAAAGGTGTTTTTAACTGATGAGAGATATCTTCCAATGAACTTTTTAAATTTAATTTATCTTGATTAGAATTTAAGGCAGCTTCTTTTAACATAACCGTCGTCTTATAAATTTCATTTTTTAATATCGATAATTCATCTTCATCCAGGGTATTTATTTTTAATTCATAATTTTGATGATTAATTTCTTCAATATATTTAGTAATATCTTTAATATCTCGTTCTTTTTGACAATTATATTTTAAAAATAACCAAAAGACTATTAAGATACTAACTAGTAAAAAACTAATATTAATAACTAAAAAAGAATGATATAGTTTTTGATTTTTTAAAACTATTGCTTCTTTTTCTAAATCAATACCATATTTAGAAAAAAAGGTATTATCTGGTAAATACTCGCTATTAATAATTTGTAAAATTTCGTTGTCACTAATACGGGGATAATGCTTTTTTATAGTACTAATAATACTTGCAATCGTATTATTAAAATTAATAGTGTACTTATGATATTCATATATATTTAACCCTAAGAAGATAAGACTTAATATTAAAGTTACCAACCACGTCGTTAAGATATATTTTTTAAACTTAATCTTATTTTTCATCAATCCGATACCCTATTCCTTTAATTGTGGTAATAATATCCGTTCCTAGCTTTGCCCTAATCCGTTTTAAATAAACTGTAATCGTATGATCATCGACATCATTGCCCGTCCATTCATAAATATAAGCTAATAGTGTATGGCGAGTAACAACTTTATTCCGATTTAAAAATAATAATTGTAATAATTTTAATTCTAAAGTAGTTAAAGAAATAACTTCATTTTGTTTATAGACTATTAATTTATCCATATCAAAGGTAATATCTTGAATAGTAATTTGATTATTTTTATGGCGATTTAAGATTTTATTGATCCGAGCCATTAATTCTTTGGTACTAAAGGGTTTGGTTAAATAATCTTCGGCTCCTTCATTTAAGCAAGCGACAATTTTATCTTCATTATCATTAGCAGTTAGAAATATAGTCGGAATTAATAATGATTTTAATTTTTCTTGATAAAACTTAAAGCCATCCCCATCCGGTAACGTAATATCTAATATTATTAAATCGACAGCATTACTTTTTAAAAACGTAAGAGCAGCATTTAAAGTCGTCTTATAAATAACATGATAATTATTTTTTTCTAAAGAATAAACTAATCCTTTAATAATAGTCATATTATCTTCAATTAGTAAAATAGGCATATTATTCACCTCTACCTTATTATAAAAAAGGATAAAGACAAAAGTCTATATATTTTCATTCCGGATAGTTTCAATAGTATTTTGTTTATTAATCTTACTCATGGAATATTTCATAATGACAGAGATTAGTAAAAAGACAGCGATTATGGTAATTAAAACTGGTCCTAGTGGAAAGTGATATGGTAAACCTTCATTTCTTCCTAAGAAACTATAGATAAGTATCGATAAAACTATCCCAATTGGTATTCCAAATAATAATGATTTTAAACCCATAAATAAACTTTCTAACCGAATCATCCTGGTAAACTCTTTTTTAGTCATACCGACACTTTTAAGCATCGCAAATTCTGGTTTTCTAAGTTCCATATTAGTAGTAATAGTATTAAAGATATTCGTAATCCCAATTAAAGTAATTACGATAATAAAACCATACAAGAAGATACCAACTAGAGTTATTAGATTTTCCCTTGCTTTTACATTTTCTTCTGTGTTATTCAAGCTATATTCTTCATCTTCTGTTAAATAGTTATCTATATCATCTTGAAGTTTAGTGGCATTGTTTGAATCAAATAATATTTTCAATGAATTAGTTTTTGCAATGCTATCAAATAATTCATCACTTACAAATAACTGCTTAACATTATCACTTTTTTTTAGACCAAAAGGTTGCGTATATGCTACATCACATATTTCAAAGGTATAATCATTACCAGAGTCAAGCTTACCACTTATTTTATCACCTTTTTTATAATCAAGTACCCTTAAAGTTTTTCTTTCATTTTTTTCAGTTTTCTCAGTTCTATATTGAGGTAAATTTTCAAAGTAATCATATAATATAGCTTTATCTTTTACCTCATCATAATTTAATCCTAGTGAACTTATATATTTTTTATATTGCTCTTTTCCTAAAGCATAAACCGTGAGCATATCTTTAACTGTATCATCTTCTTCAAAATGCATACCAGTCCATTCAAGATATTCTGGGTTATATTTTACATTTTCAAACATAAATGTTGTCTTCCTTAACACTACAAAATCTTCAATATTATCTAATTTTGTTGTACCTAAATATGTTTCAAAGTTTTTGTCTGAAATATCTGAGGTTGTAAGGGATAAATTATAGTCGGTTAAGTTTATCTCAGTTTCAACTGATTTCAACATAATATTCATAAAAGATGCTAGAGCTATAAACGCAGATACAGAAATTACTATAGAAATTACTATAGTTTTATATCTTTTTTTATTTCTCTTTAAGTTTTTATATGATATTTCTCCACCTATACCAAATACTTTTTTAATTATTTTTGGCGATTTTAGTTTTTTAGTATTTATTTTAATATCTGCACTATTTCTAATAGAATCAATTGGAGATACTTTAGATGCTCTTTTTGCACTTCTAAATGCTGAAAAGTACATAGTAATAATACCAAGTATTACAACGATAATTACTGAAACAAATGAAAATACAAATTTTAATTCTAACTGACCTTGTGAGATGTTTTTAAAATATACATTACAAACAAGAATAAGAATATATGTTGCTAAAAAGCCACAAAGTATTCCAAGTGGTATACCAATTAAACCTAAAATAGTTGCTTCAAAAAATATGTTTTTCCTAATTTGCTTTTTAGTTGCCCCAACACTCCTAAGCATACCATATTGCTTAGTTTTTTCTGTAATAGATATATCAAAGCTGTTCTTAATACAAAATACGGAAGTTATTACAATTATTACAATAACTAAGCATGCTACTACTCCAAGGCCTACTAAACTGCTATTCGCAATTGGGTTAGTTTCAAGATCAATTAGGTAATCATTTATATTGATTTGGTATTTTTGTTTTTGAGTTTCAACTGTATATTTTTCAAAAGTTTCAGCACTCGTATCAGTACCTTTTTTTATCTTTTCAAATATATCTGGATCTACTCCTAAAATATTTGCTGTTAGTCTATATGCATTCTTAGTTCCATCTTTTGTATATCTTGTATATATATCATAATATTCTGCTTTTTCTTCCTCATTTAAGTAAGTAATAAAGGTATATCCGGGTGCTATATAACTTTCAATGTTTGTTGCAGGTCTTTCAATTATTCCAACTATTTTATATGTTTTAGAAGTTGTATCTATTATTTGTTCTCCATTATCAAAAGTAACTGTCCTTATTTCTCCAGTAATAGGATCAATTATGTCACTAGATTCCCCACTGACTTGAAAAGGATTACTTTGTTTTAGTTTAACACCATCACTTCCAATTCTTGTTCCTATATTAAGAGTAATAGTTTCTCCTATTTTTAGTTCAAGTCTTCCATTAGTTTTTAAGTGAGTAGGAATTACTATTTCTTCACTATTTTCTGGAAGTCTTCCACTTACAAGTTTTACTGATAGATTTTCTAACGAATCTTTACTAAATGCTTTTACATATGCATAAGGCTTATATTCATTTTTTGATGCTATTTTTGCATATCCTATATTTTTAGTTATATTAACATTTTCGATTTTTTTGTTATTTTTAAATACAGAAAGGTCAGATGCTGGTACATCATAATATGCTACATGAAAATTTCCGTTTTCGGTAGTTTCAAAGTTTATTAGTGTTTGAATACCACTAACATAAATACAAGCCACAGCAGTAATTAGTGCAACCGACAAAGTAATTCCGATAATAGTAACGATGGTTCTTTTCTTATTTAGTTTTAAATTCTTAATTGTTAACTTACTTAATAGATGCATAAAGTGATCCTCCTAAACAATTTTTCCATCTTCTAATTTAATAATGCGATCCGCTTCTTTAGCAATTTCCATGTTATGAGTAATCATAATAATAGTTTGTTTTAATTCTTTATTAGATTTTTTTAAAAGAGCCACTATTTCATCACTCGATTTAGAATCTAAGTTACCAGTTGGTTCATCAGCTAAAATGATAGTTGGATTCGTAATTAAGGCTCTTCCAATACTCGTTTTTTGTTGTTGTCCTCCCGATAATTCATTAGGTAAGTGATGGCGTCGATTAGTTAAACCTAATAGTTTTAACATCTCATCTAACTTTTCTTGAGAAACTTCCCGATTATCTAAAGCTAGGGGTAAAGTAATATTTTCTTCGACATTTAAAATAGGAATTAAATTATAAAATTGATAAATTAATCCTACTTGGCGTCTTCTAAAGATAGCTAATTTATCATCATCAAAACTAAAGATATCGGTGCCATCAATATAAACTTTGCCACTCGTCGGCCGATCAACTCCCCCAATTAAATGTAATAATGTCGATTTACCACTGCCACTAGCTCCGACAATGGTCACAAACTCTCCTTTGGAAACGGAAAAAGAAACATTATCCAAAGCTACTACTTTCGTCGTATTTTTACCATAAATTTTCGTTAAATTCTCGACTCTAAGTATTTCCATAAAGCGTATCTCCTCTTTTCTAACTACATTATATAATATTTAAAGTTACTAGTAGGTTACAAAAAAGAAAAAAGGAAAAATTTCCTTTAATCATCCATTAAGGCTAATTTTTCCTCTTCTAATCGCAAACGTTCTTTTTCTTCCTCTACTAAATGTTGAGGTGCTTTGGTAACATAATTTTCGTTTGCTAATAAAGCTTTTCTTCTTGCAATACTGGCTACTAACCGAGCTTTTTCTTTTTTAATTAATTCTTGTTCTTCTAAAGTTACTACTTTTTCATAATAAATACTGGCTTCATATAACTTACTTTTTACTTTGTAGGCGGTAATATCAAGATCTTCAGTAGTTATTTTATCTGATATTTTTAATAATTTAATAATTAAATCATTATTTTCGGTAGAAGACAATTTAACTTTAAAATCTTTATCAATTTTATTTTCCGCCCGGATATGTAAAAATTCTTTAACAAATTCAAATAAATCATCTATTTCTTTTTCCGTTTCTTTATATACCTTAGTTTTATCATATAAAGGATAAGAGCTAATCATAATATTTTCTTCATGAAAAGGTACTAAACGATAGATTTCATCAGTTACAAAAGGCATAAAAGGATGAAGCATTTTTAAAATAGCTGATAAAGTATAAACAAGAGTACTTTGGGTTTTTACATCTTTAATACTAAACTTCGCCATTTCAATATACTTATCACAAAAATCATTCCAAATAAATTCATATAAAGTGGCTCCCACATTATTAAATTCATATTTTTCCATATATTTAGTAACTAATTTAATTGTTTGATTTAATTTAGTTAAAATCCATTGATCTTCCTTTTTTAAATTTCCAAATTGATAATCAGAATCTTTTAAATCTTGAACATTCATTAAAACAAACCGAGAAGCATTCCATAGTTTATTAATAAAATTCCAAGTAGATTTTATTTTTTCTTCATCAAACCGAATATCGGTCCCATTACTAGCGGAAGTAGCTAAGTAGTAACGTAAGGAATCCGCTCCATATGTTTCGACCATATCCATAGGATCAATGCCATTACCTAGAGATTTCGAAAATTTCCGTCCTTGTTTATCCCGAATTAAACCATGAATTAAACAATCTTTAAATGGTCTTTTCCCGGTAAACTCTAAAGCTTGAAAAGTCATTCGATTAACCCAAAACGGAATAATATCATAACCAGTTACTAAACAATTATTAGGATAGTATCTTTTAAAATCTTCGGTTTCCACTGGCCAACCTAACGTCGAAAAAGGCCATAAAGCACTACTAAACCAAGTATCTAAAACATCTTCATCTTGAACCCATCCCTCTTCTTTAGGAGGATTCATTCCCACATAAACTTGATCTTCTTTATACCAAGCTGGAATTTGATGTCCCCACCATAATTGTCTAGAGATACACCAGTCATAAGTAATTTCCATCCAATGATTCATTACTTTTTCATAACGAGCTGGGATAAAATTTACTTTAGTGTCTTTATTTTTTTGATTTTTTAAAACTTGGTCAGCTAAAGGACGCATTTTGACAAACCATTGCTTTGATAAATAAGGTTCGACAACTGCATCACTTCGCTCAGAATGACCAACATTATGAACCATTGGTTCAATTTTAATTAATAAATTAGCTTCTTGTAAATCTTTTACTAACTCTTTGCGACAGACAAAACGATCCATTCCCGCATACTTACCACATTTATCATTCATCGTCCCATTTGGTTCCATAACTACAATTTTTTCTAAATTATGTCTTAAACCAACTTCATAATCATTAGGATCATGAGCGGGAGTAATTTTCACTACCCCAGTTCCAAATTCCATATCGGCATGTAAATCAGCTACAACGGGAATTAAGCGATTAACAATTGGTAAAACAACATTTTGACCAATATATTTTTGATAACGTTTATCATGAGGATTAACGGCTACAGCGGTATCACCAAATAAAGTTTCTGGTCGCGTCGTAGCTACTTCTAAATATTCGGTTTTACTACCCTCTAAGAAATATTTTAGATGATAAAAAGCACCCTTATCTTCTTTAAAAATAACTTCTTCATTCGATAAGGCTGTCATAGCGACGGGATCCCAATTAATAATGCGTTCGCCCCGATAGATAAGACCTTTATTATATAAATCGACAAAAACTTTTCGGACTGCTAAAGATAAGCCTTCATCTAAGGTAAATCTTTCTTTACTATAATCGAGTGATAAACCTAAAACTGCCCATTGCTCATGAATATTTTGCGCATATTCTTCTTTCCATTCCCAAGCTTTTTTTAACCACTCTTCTCTTTTCATCGACCGGGGTTCAATGCCCTCTTCTTTTAACTTTTTATCTACTTTAGCTTGAGTAGCAATACCAGCATGATCCATACCGGGTAACCATAGAGCATCATAACCTTGCATTCTTTTAAAACGAATAATAATATCTTGTAAAGTAGTATCCCAGGCATGACCTAAATGAAGTTTACCTGTTACATTAGGTGGGGGAATAACAATAGCATAGGGTTTCTTAGTTTTATCACCACTACTAAAATAGCCTTTTTCTTTCCAATAAGCATATTTACCTTGTTCAACAGCTTTATGATCATATTTTTTATCTAACATTTTATCCCTTCTTTCCAATAAAAAAACTCTTTCCTTCTTATAAAGGACGAGTTTTCCCGCGGTACCACCTTAATTCATACCATGTATGCACTTATTTTCGATAACCGTCGAAAGCGGAAAAAACTTACTTACCATAAGTTTAATAGCTCCACTGCAACCTTCAATAAAAATTGTACTTATTTGCACCATCCATAAGTTCTCTTTAAAGCAATTATTTATTTACTCCTCAGTTTCTTGGCCTTTGTATTATTCTAACGTATAATTTATTCAATTGCAATAATTTCTTCTAACGAACCTTTATAATTTACTTGAATTTCATCATAATCAGTAACTAATTCAATATCTTCTATAGAAGTAACTGGATACATTTGACTTACTTGTTCGCTCGTACTTAAATTATATAAGTAAAAATTAGAATTCAGATCAATAATTTCTAAATATTTATTATAAAAATTAATATAATTTAAATTTTCTAAATATACTCTTTCTTTATAATCCATTAATTTCATTTGATTTTCTAACTTAATCACAATATATTCATTATTATAAGAAAATAAATCTTCAGCTAACGTTTCCGTATAAGTAGCGCCATCAGCTCCAATTAATTGCCAACTATTCTCTCGGTAGACAGCAAAGACACCTGAAGAAATTTTATTTTCATTTTCGTCAATGTGATTAGCCAGTCCAATATAATCATATTGAAAAGGAATATGGACATTTACGCCATTTTTAAAAGATATAACTCCCCATAAATCATCGTCATTTTGTAAGATATAATAATCTCCAACAATTCCAATACCATAATTTTTAACTTGCTTATAAGTACCAATTACCCTTTGTAATTCAATATCATATAACGAAATTAAACCCTCTTCTTTTTGATTAGTATCGGTTAGAAAAGCATAACGATTTTTAATCACCGGCAATTCCTGATTTTCTTCGCTAACTGGTTCAGCTAAAGACGATTCACTCTTCGTTGAAGTTTTAGCTAAATTACAATTATTAACATAATTACAAGTATAAGTACCAACTAACGTATCTTGATTATAGAAATACAACTTACCATTATATTTAAAATCATGATTAGGGTTTTCTTCTTCCACATGAGTTCCTTGAAAATGCTTAACAGTTCCATATATAGCTGTCGGAACAAAGATTATTAATAAAACAATAATAGTCCAAAAAGTTATTTTTTTATTCTTCATCTCTATCTTCTCCAGTCGGTATAGTAAATGTTGCTACGGGTTCATAAGTATTATCCGATTTACCTATTTGTACTTGATAAGAATTATTACTACTCGTTATTTTATAAGCCATCGTACCTTCACCATAATAGCGTTCTAACAAAAGATTAACTTCTATATTAAGTAAGTTTTCACGAGGATTCTCATAAGCATAGACCATTAATTTATGATCTTTGACAGCTGTAAAGAATTTATCATACAATCCAATATATTGATATCCCGTTTGATTTAATTTTTCCCCCCGATGATTATAAACATAATATTGATTATTTTCTAGGACAGTTACATAATTTTCATTATAATTCATAATTGGACCGGGAACAGAGGCAAAATCACTATCTTCTTTAGTATTACGATTAATAAGAATAGTCCCACTATCATTTTTAGCTTCATAATAATCGCCAATTTTTTCAATTGCTTGGTATTGGAAAGGTATATGAGCAGTAACATCGCCACCTATTTTAATAACTCCATAAGCATTACTTTTATTACGAGCCACTACTTGTAAATCCGTAGCATTTTGGAAAGATACTTCTTCTAATCCTGTATGCGAATAAGTATTTACAGCACCATATTTACTAATAGTCTTCTTGGCTTTTAAATCATATAAAACTACAGTTTGATTAGCATCATTTTTTAAAGTCGGATTATCATTTAAGAATACAAAACGTTCATTAAAAATAGGAATAAAACCACTTACTAATAAAGTTTCAATTTCATTCTTTTCAAATAAAGTATCTTTAGCTATGGAACAATTCGTTAAACTAATAGTATCTTTAGTAACTTCATTTCTATTATTACAAGTATAAGTTCCTAATAAATTTTTCTTTTCGCTATCACGATAGAAATAAATCTTGCCATCAAAATAATTAAGATATTTTAGATTTTTATTTAATAACGCTTCTAACTTATTTAAAGTAATAGTATTTATAATTTTACCCTCACTATCAAATATAGATATCGTAATAATGGAATCATTTTCTTCTAAAGCAAACGATTTTAAAGTTTTAATTAATTTTTTATTTTCATCATAAATATTAGTAGTAACAAAATCGGTATTAACTAATACCATATCTTCTTCATGTAACTTAGTTTGATCATAAAATTGTAAATATAACTTATTATCTTTGACGATAGCAGCATATTCATCATATATTTCTAAATAAGTACAATCGGAAAATAACATATTGCCATTTAAATCATAAGCAGCATATTTACCTAAACTATCTTTAGACTTCACATAATTTTTTTGAATATTAGTAATTTCTCCCGGAATAGTTTTACTAACATTTTTACCATTTTCATCAATTAATACATTCCGATTTTGTTGTTTCGAAATATAATAATGACCTTCATTTTCTGTGTATCCTAAATAATCATAATCAAAAGCAATAGAAACTGTAATCATATCATTAATCGTTAATACGCCATATTGACTTTGATCATTTTTAACAATAAAGTTATTTTCATTTGTTCCCTTTTTAACTAATTGATAAATTTCTTCGGCCGCATTTTTATTAGCTATATCATATAAATAAATAGTATTTTCTTTTTCTTTACCATCATTTATAAAAACATAATTATTTTGAATAATTGGAATTCGTTCTGGAATAGGTGTACCATCTTCATATTGTTTCTTTAAAGTATCAAAAGAATCTTCTGTACTATAATAAGAGATATAACATAAATTTTCATCTTTATTCTTACAATCATAACGACCAATTTCTTCTTTATTTTCATCTAAAAAAACAAGGGTACCATTTTCATAGCGATAATTTTCTAATTCTACAATAACTTCTGGTTCTTCTTCTATAGGTTCCTCAGGTTCATTTTTTAAAAAATGACGGACTGTAAAAACAATTCCTACTACAATTAATGCTAGTATTAATATTAAGGAAATAATAAGTAGAATTTTTTTAGGTTTAGAAAGTTTATTCCACCATTTTTTTAATTTTCCTAACCGATTTTTTTTATTCTTTTTTTTCTTTTTAGATGAAGTGGATACTTCTTTTTTTTCTTCTTCTAATTTATTTTGATCAATTAAATCATCCAAAGTATCAATTGGGGTTGTTGCATCTATATCTTTATTTTCGGTACTTTTTGGCATGTCTATCACACTTCCTTATTCTAGTATGCATTATAACATAGAAGCTAAAAATTTAAAATATATTTTCAAGAACATAATATTCCAAAGGTTTATTAAATAGTAATTATTTCTATTACGCACTTTTAAAATTTTTTTGATTTTGCGTAATAGAATTTTTAGAGAAGACACGCCAATCAGGAAGCGGGGACGAACACCAAGCGAGTTGTGCTCCGCGAGGGCGGCGTACGAATAGCCACGGCCATCGACATCCGCGAAACAGTTCGATGATGCTACATCTTTGAGCCAGTAATGAAATTGTTGTCCATTATATGAATTAATTAATTCAGGTTTTAATCTAAATATGGCATATTGTTGATTATCTATTCCGGTATCCCATATACTTGATGATGCTACTATTCCTCCATATACATTCATCTCACTCATTAAATCTAATTTCCTTGTATACCATGTCCATCCTGAACTGGCTCCTTTATAATTTCCATCTGTAGTTACTCCAAATCGATTGGTTAATTTTTCATCTGTTTTATTTGTTAGCAAGTTTGAGTATGTGAGGACATGTTCAACACCACTTAATGTAAAATCTTCTTTTATATAGTTTTCATATATTTCATCTAATGTTCCTTTTCCATCTCCAGGAGATGTACAATCTGATTGATTAACAGCCTTAACCATTTCACTCCCCGCATATCCACATTTTGTAGTATCTGTTGAATTCATTTTTGCATTCTCTAATGGCTTGGCGGGGATTATCGTAACATGATGTTGGGTTAATATACCATTATTACTTCCATTAATAGATGGACAACCTTCTCCATTACATCCTGTATATCTATAATTGTCTATATCTGCTATTAACCAAGTAACTTCTTCATGTGTCTTACTTTCTATATAATCCCCAACATAGATATCATCAAATTGACCACTACTTATAGATTGATAGAATTCTTCATTTAATTCTAGTTTCTTCCCTCTATACGTATTTCGTCTTAGGGCTATTCCTGCATCTATATGTTCTTGATATTCTGTTGCAGTTAATTTAGCTGTAAAATCTAATTTACATTTCGTTCCTGATGTTACATTTTCTAGTTTTAGATTCCACGCATTATAATCCCATGTTCCTTGTACTGGTGTTTCACTATTACCATTTTTACTACTACAATCTACTTTTACGTCGTAATACTTACCATCTTCACCATCTTTTTTTCTTCCTGGTAGTTTTGAATCTTCTTTTCCATCTACGGTGATGGCTACTTTGACATCATAGTCATAATCTGGT
>CAZQAO010000004.1:0-35510 GCA_964591225.1 uncultured Muribaculaceae bacterium
TACTCTGTAATACTTTTTTTATTAATATCTCTAGTAAAAATTTTAATTCTCATTTAAAGATTTTAATTCTCATTTTTTGAGAATGACAATTCTCGCATTTATAGATTGAAAAATTTTCAATTTTATAGTTTATAATAAATATGTAATTAATATTTATCACATATATTATGATTATAAGTGTATAGTTGCATTTAAATGTAAGAAAGCTGAGGTGTTAGGGCTAATCTGTAAAGAAACAATATTTATAATTTAGTGAAATACTAGTTCATTAGATTATAATAAAAATAGTTATGATTACTAAAATTGAAAAAATAAATTATACTCATATAAAGGTAGGTGTAAAATATGTATAATTATGATTTTAAAAAAAATCAAGAAACAATTATTACAGAAGTGCCTAATATAAATATAAAGATTGATAATAATTATTATCAAGTTAATTTTGTTTTAACTGAAAGAAATTTATTAGCATTTCATGATATTAACAATGGAAATCCTATTTGGGGTAGTGGAACGTATACAGTACCTGAATTATATGTCCTTTTTAAAGTCCCTATAAATAATATAAAATATGAAATTAAGGAAAATAACCTATATATAATAATTGATAATAAAAAAATTAATTGTTATAATTTTGATTTAAAAAAATTTTTAAGTCAATGATTTAATTATTTCAGTTTGAATTTAAAATGTATTTATATTATATTTTTTAAGAAAGGGTAAGGTGATAGAAAAAAATAAAGATAATTTATAACATGTATGTTTAGTTAAAGGAGGAATTATGAAAAATAACATGTTATTTAAAGTTGCACTAGTTGTACTTTTAATGTCAACTTTTATGATTAATTAGCATAAACTTCACTTAGATTATCATATGAAAATAATTGCTAAATGGTTAAGGATTTGTTATAATAATTTCGTTAAATTTTAGGGGATTAGTTAAATGGTATAATAGGAGTCTCCAAAACATTTAATGAACCCCAAACGAAGCATAGTAATTATGGGAGGATGTGATTTGAACATAGGTTAAAACTGGCAATTTTACTGCCAATAGCGAAATTCAAAAATAAGTTTAAGTAAGACAAAGAAAACTTAAAATAAATGAATCAAAAAAAATATTTTTAAGGGATTAGTTTATTGGAAAAATAAGTGTCTCCAAAACACCTGAAGGGGGTTCGACTCCCTCATCCCTTGCCAAGAATACTAGGCTTAAAGCCTTTAAATACATATGAGAATTGATTATATATCAGTTCTTTTTTTTATACCTTAAAAAGGATACATAGCCATCTTATTTATATAGGGTGGCTGAATTTATATAGAAAGGAGGAAGAGAAGATGTCACAGTGCAAAGTTATTGCAATAGCAAATCAAAAAGGAGGAGTTGGAAAAACTACTACAGCTTTTAATCTTGGTGTCGCATTAGCAAAAGAAGGTAAAAAAGTTTTATTAGTTGATACAGATCCCCAGGGAGATTTAACAACTTATGCAGGTATTTATGAGCAAGATAAACTAGCAGTTACTTTACCAGATTTAATGGAACAATCAATGAATGATGAGCCAATAAAAACAAAAGAGGCTATACTACACCATAAAGAAAATGTTGATTTAATTCCATCGAGTTTGGATTTATCAGCATTAGAAATGTCTTTAGTAAATGCAATGAGTAGAGAATATACGATGAGAAATTGTTTAGCAGAAGTAAAAAAGGACTATGACTATATTATTTTAGATTGTATGCCTAGTTTAGGAATGATAACAATAAATGCTCTAGCAAGTGCAGATAGTGTCATAATACCTGTTCAAAGTCAGTATTTTGCAGTGAAAGGTATGACTCAATTGTTAAAAACTATTTCAAAAGTAAGAAGACAAATAAATCCGGATTTAAAAATAGATGGAGCATTACTTACATTGGTAGATAAAAGGACTAATTTATCAAAAGAAATAGAGAATGAAATAAAAGAGAATTATGGGAGTATCATAAAAGTTTATAATACAAAAATACCACTTGCTATAAAAACTGCTGAATCAACTTCAAGAGCTAAAAGTATATTTGCTTACGATAAAAATAACAAAGTGGCAGAGGCATATTCTTCGTTTGCAAAGGAGGTGCTGGAAGATGGCAAAGACCGAGTCCAAAATGCCACTACCAAAATTAGATGATCTTTTTACAACCGAAGAAGAAAGAGGTACTGCTAAACTGGAAAAAGTTGTTGAGATAAGTATAAAAGATATAGATGACTTTCCGAATCACCCTTTTAAAGTGATAGAGAACGAAGATATGTATAATATGCGAGATAGCATCATAGAAAACGGAATATTAGTACCAGTATTAGTTAGACCAAAATCCAATGGAAGATATGAAATGGTATCAGGACATAGAAGAAAGTACGCTAGTAAATTAGCGAATATTGAAACTATACCCTGTATCGTGAGAGATTTATCCGATGATGAAGCCATAATTATAATGGTAGATAGTAACTTGCAAAGAGAAGAAGTGCTACCAAGTGAAAAAGCATTTGCCTATAAAATGAAATTAGAAGCAATAAGTCATCAAGGAAAGCGAAATGATTTAACTTCGTCGCAACTTGCGACAAAGTTAGATACAGCTACAATAATAGGGAAAGAAAATAGAGATAGCAGAGATACGGTATATAGATATATAAGATTAACTGAATTAATACCTGAGTTATTAGACATGGTAGATGAAAAACAAATTGCTTTTTTACCAGCAGTAGAACTATCTTATCTTAAAGAAAATGAACAATACTCATTATTAGATTCTATTGAATATAATGATGCTACACCATCGCTTTCACAAGCAATTGTTTTAAAAAAGTTGAGCCAAGAAAGAAACCTTGATGAAGATAAAATTGATGATATTTTATCCCAGGAAAAACCTAATCAAATTCCAAAACTAAAAGTGAGTATGAATAGATTAAGTAATATACTCCCATCTACTTTAAAAAATGATAAAGAACGGGAAGATTATGTCATTAAAGCAGTTGAATGGTATGATAAGTACCAAAAGAAAATAAAGGCTCTAAATACAAAAGAGCGATAAAAGGGAGTATGTTTCTAAAAAATCCCTCCTTACAATCTACCCTTAAAAATACTAACTATTATTACTAACTGAAAAAAATATATTTATACAAATGCAATAAATAGAAATTTAGTATATAATAACATCAACAAAAAACGAAAGGAAAGATCGTATGAAAAAGATATGTATTTGGGTAAGTGTACTAGTAAGTATTTTAATTTCAGTAGGAGGAGTTGTTTTTTTTCTAAATAGGCAAGAAAAGGAAAAATTAGAACAAGTTAATGTAGATGAGAAGATAGTAGAAGAAGAAAAAGAAGATTTGCAAGAAGAAATTAAAGATAACTTTGCTGAAAGTGATGAAGTACAGGAAAAGGTAGATGAGGAAGAAAAAGAACAAACTGAAGTAAAATCAGATCCTACGCCACAACAAAAGGATATTTCTTCGGTAAGTAAACCAAAAGAAAAAGAAGAAAATCAATCAAATAATAGTGTTCCAACAGAAGTAAAAGAAGAAAAACAGGAACTTGAACAACCTACTGAACAAAGTTCTAATAATAAAGACACTCAAACACCACAAAGTGAAGTAAGCACAAAGTTTTATGAATCAATAACAGGAGGGAGAAAAGAATTTTCTTCAGAAAGTGAGGCATTTGCTCGAGGATTAGAAATCCAAAATAGAGAATTAGATTATGTTATAGACTATAACGAACAACATCCAGATACACCAATACAACCAGATATAAATTATTTTAGAGTGTACCCATCTTTTATAGATGAAAATGGACACTATTGGTATTATTTGCATTTCTTTTGTCAAAGTGGAGAGGGAAATGATGAATATTTAAAAAATAGGTTTTAATGGCTCAATGTTAGAGTCATTTTTTTAATTAAAATTTTAGAAAGAAAGGAAAGAGAAAAATGAAAAAAATAAGTTCGTACCTAGTAGTAATGCTAGGTTTTTTAATTGGAATTATTATTAATGTCCAACCAGTAAAAGCAGCAACATTAGTAACAACACATTCAGATTATTTTTTTAATAGATCTAAAGCAGATGGAAGTGATCCTCATTCATGGAATTGGGATATTTATGATATGGATGGAGAAGTTTCATATTGCATAGAGCCAAATGTTCATGAGGGAACAATTTATAATCCTGGAACATGGGAAGAAACTGAATTACCAAATGAAATAAAAGAAAGATTATTATTAATTGGTTATTATGGATATACCTATCCAGGACATCAAACATTAAAGTATCGTGCAGCGACACAAGGTATGATATGGGATATTATAGTTGGTGGTGGAGCCAATACAACTTATTCTACTGAAAGATGGGGTGCAGGAACACCTTTTGATGTATCAGCAGAAAAAGCAGAAATAAATAGGTTAATTGACCATCACTATGATAGACCATCATTTAATGGCCAATCCTATAAAGTACAAAAAGGAGAGACATTAACGTTAACTGATACTAATAATGTTTTAGACCAGTTTGATATTAATGTTAGTGGGGCAGAATATAGTGTTGAAGGTAATAAATTAACTATAACCCCAACAGCAAGTGAAGGGATAGATATATCTTTTATTAAAAAAACACCTTATTCATCTGCTTATAAATTATTTATAGGCAATGAATTTCAAAATATGTTAGTGCCAGGAACAACTGATCCAGTTATTGCAAAAGTAAGTGTTAATAGTTATGGCTCATCAGTTGAGGGACATAAGAAAGATAGTGAAACCGGAACTGCTCAAGGACAAGCAACTTTAGAAGGAGCAGAGTATGGTATTTATGAAACTGCAACCGGAAAATTAGTTACAACAGTAGTAACTGATGAAAATGGTTATTTTAAAAGTGATCCTGTACTAGAATCAAAAGATTATTATTTACAAGAAATAGAACCTAGTGAAGGTTATTATTTAGATAAAACTCGCTATAATATAGACGTAAGAGGGAAAGAATCAGTAACAGTAGATGTAGTAGAAAAAGTAATTAAAAATTATATTTCTATTTTAAAACAATATGAACACGTTGATGGCGAAACTAAGTTTTTAAATGCTGAAGAAGGTATTACGTTTGAAATATATTATCCCAATGGCGATAAGTATGGTGAAATAACAACCGATGAAAATGGGTATGCAACAATTAACTTACCTTACGGAGTATGGAGATTTCATCAAGTAAATACCACGTCAGGTTATGAGAAAGTTTATGATTTTTATATAACTGTTAGCGAAACAAGTTCCAAGGAACAATATTATAATATTTTAAATAATGCTTTAAGTTCCTATTTACAAGTAGTTAAAGTAGATGAAGAAACAGGAAAAACTATTGCTATAGCAGACACAACCTTTAAAATATTAAATACAGATACGAGCCAATATGTAAGCCAATATGTAGGTGGAAAGGTAATTAGTGAATTTAAGACAGATAAAGATGGAATTTTAGTAACTCCATTAAAATTAGAAGCAGGCAATTATAAACTAATAGAAGTATCTAGTCCAAAAGGTTATTTAATAGATAAAAAGGGAATAAATTTTACTATTGGCAATGATACCCATTATAATTACACCACATATGGAGCATTTATTACAGTAACTTACAAAAACACTCCTATAAAAGGACAATTAGAAATTCGTAAAGAAGGCGAAGTTTTTGCTATTGAGGATGGCAATTTTATTTATAAAAAGAAGAAGTTGAGTGGAGTAACTTTTGAAATTTATGCAGCAGAAGATATTTTATCAAGCGATGGCAATTATTTATATTATAATAAAGGAGATTTAGTAGAAACCATCACTACCAATAAAGATGGCTATGCAATATCTAAAAAATTACCACTTGGTAAATATTATTTTGTTGAAGTAAAAACACAAGATGAATATGTACTTGACGATCAAAAACACTATTTTACTTTAAAAGAAGTAGATGATGAAACTGCTATTGTTTATGAATCATATAGTGCATTAAATTATCTTAAAAAAGGAACTCTTGAATTCTCTAAAAAAGATTTAGTAAATGGTGATGCTATTCCAAATACGGTTATTGAAGTTTATACTGAAAAGGATGAATTAATCTTCACAGGAACTACTGATGAAAATGGAAAAGTTACTATTCCTAAATTAAAGGTTGGAAAATATTATATTGTTGAAAAAGAGGCTGCAACAGGTTATGTCATTACAACCGAAAAAGTATATTTTGAAATTAAGGAAAATGGCGAAATTGTTAAGGCAGAAATGACAAACAAACCTATAACAGGAACACTAGAATTTACAAAAACTGATGTAAGTACAGGAGATCCATTACCAAATACTTTAATAGAAATTTATAATGAAAAAGATGAGTTAATTTTTAGTGGTCGAACTGATGAAAATGGTAAAATCACTATTCCTGAATTACGATATGGTAAATACTATATTGTAGAAAAGGAAGCACCGGAAGGATACACTATCAATCCAGAAAGAATGTACTTTGAAATTCTGGAAGATGGAGAAGTAGTAAAAGCAACAATGACAGATGAGCAAATAAAAATTGAAGTACCAAACACTGACCTTACTGATTCTCATTTAATTGAAATTGTTGGATCACTAATGATATTAGGAGGAATAGGAGTAGTTGCCTATGTTAAAAAGAAAAAATCTAGTAAAAAAGACTAATAAAAATGTTAGAAAGAGTCAACTAATTGTAGCTGGCTCTTTACTAATTATTGTCGGTATAGGAATTATAGGTGGTAAATATCTATATAACTATATACAAGAAAAAAACGAAGAAAAGTTAATAGATGATTTTTTTGAAGAACAAGAAGATATTATAGATAACGATTCAAATCAACAAGGAAAAATAAGTGAAGAAGAAAAACCTAAATTTACCAAAACAAAAATAGATTATTTTGCCGTAATTAAAATTCCAAAAATAGGACTAGAAAAAGGGTTAGCTCCAAAAGGTAGTTACTATAATAATGTCAATAGAAATATTTATGTTCTAAAAGAATCTGATATGCCAGATAAAGACAAAGGAAATGTTATTCTTGCCGGACATTCTGGTAATGGAAGAACATCTTATTTTAAAAACTTATATAAGTTAGGAAATGGAGATGAAGTAAGTATTTTCTATAATGGTTATGAGTATAAGTACAAAGTCGTAAATCATTATGATATTGAAAAAAATGGTACAGCCAATATTGTTAGAAATGTAGAAAAAAACACATTAACTTTAATAACTTGTCGACACAATACAAATAATCAGATAGTTTATATTTGTGAATTAGTAGAAAAAATATAGGAGGGATATACTTGGAAACAAAATATAATTTTAGTCAAATCACAAAATTATTAGAAAAAATATTTAAGGCAGGATATAAAGATGAAAAAAGTATTCTTGCTATACAATTAGATGATTTAGAGAAGATACCAGAATTATCTTCTATTGATATAACTATTATTATTGAACTCAAGAAAGCAATTAAATCAAAAAAGATTATTGCTTTTTTAAGTGGATATAAAGAGAAAGGAAATGAGAAATGATGTTTGAATATAATGTAAATTTATTTGGAAATGCAGCACTAACAGTTGTTGCTGAAAATAAAGAAGATGCTGAAAGAATATTAAAAGATACCATGGAGAGTATCAATTTAAAAAACTTAAAAGAAAAAGTTTCATCAAGAGATGATGTATCTATTCTTGATAGTGAAGTAATGATTAAAATGAATGAAAAAAATAAAAATAAAGATAAGGGTGAAAGATAATATGTCATATTCAAAAAGAATACCCCCAATTAAATTAAAATTAAATGTCGAAGAATTTAATAAACTATTGCAGATATTAAGTAATATGAGCGATTATCGAGAAGAAAGTATTGCTAAAAAATCAGTAAAATTAAAAGATAATTTTTTAAAATATAGCGTACCTTTTAATGATGATAATGAACAAACTTTTATCGACATAAGGTGTTATCAAAATGAAATTGTAGATTTATTTTATATTATGTTTTATGGGATAAAGGATTGTATGAAAGTTGAAACCAATTATTATGAAGTGTTAATAAAAGTAAGGGACAATTTAAAACAAGAGAAAATGATAGATGAGTAAATAATCTAATTAAAAAAGGAGGGGCGAAATGACAAATAAATTAAAATATATTACTGATCTTTATGACAATACTTTAACAGAAATAAGTAGTAATTCAAAAGAGTGGATGTCATTTTTGGAATGTGCTGCGATGAACTATAAATATCCATTTAATGACCAAGTCTTAATTTATGCTCAAAAGCCTAGTGCAATTGCTTGTGCTAAAATTGAAATTTGGAACGAACAATTTGGTAGATGGGTAAATCGTGGAGCAAAAGGAATAGCCCTTTTGTCCGAAGATTTTGGTAATCCAAGTTTACGATATGTTTTTGATGTAGCGGATACTAATAATAGAAAAGACAAAAGTTTTAGATTATGGAGTGTTCCTAAACCTTATGAATTAGATATTATTGAATCATTAGAAAAAAAGTACGGAGAACTTGAAAATAAAAGTTCTCTGGAACTTGCAATTAAGTCAGTATCAAAAATCATGGTTGAAGATAATATACAGGATTATTTAGATGATTTAATATTTGAAAAAGTACTTAAAAATAGTATTGCATTTGAAATAATAAAAAGATGTGGTTTAGATCCAAATCAATATTTTTCGCCAGAAGATTTTAAAGACATAACTAGTTTTGATAGTTATGACGTAATAACAAGGTTAGGAATAGCAACAAGTGAAAATGTCAAAAAGGTAATAAGTGAAATTTATAGTACAATCAAAAATCTACGATTAAATGAAATAAATAAAATTCGCACATTTGATAATGAAAAAGAATTATCTTATGATGAGAGTGTAAAAAGTGAATGGAGGAAGAAAAATGAATATAACTTACACACAACAAGGGGATTACAAGATACCAGATTTAACAATGCCAGAGAACAAAATTCAAGTGGAGGGCAAATACGCAATGATGAGATTAAGATACTTGAAAGAGAACAAGAAATCTCTATATACAACCCTACTAATGAAGAATCAACTTCCACAACATTTAATGGAGATTCAAGAGATAGCACAAGAGAGAGTGGAACAAATAGTATCAGAGATGAAAGCCAAAGAGAATATAACAGAGAAATTGAAACAACAAGATCCGATGAAATGGGTAGGTCTAATGAACAATTTGAAAATGACAGCCGAGGAGATAGTAGCGAACGAACTAATCTACTCTTAGATGTTTATAATGCAGAAGAACATAGAACTAGTTATGTTGTATTAGAAGAAAAAATAAATCAAATATTAAGTGCAACTCCACATTTAAGAAAATCTCATAAAGAAATAAAAGATTTTTTCAATAAAGAGCAAGAACTACAGGCAAGAGCCGATTTTTTAAAAGAAATATTTAATTCGGATTATACCATTGTTACAGTTGATGACCAAGAATATGGTTATAAAACTTTTGACAATGGTATTTTATTTTGGAAAGATAATTTTGAAACAAGAGATACAGAAAGTTTTGTTAATTGGGAAGATTTAACTTATAACTTCGACTCAATGATATTATTAAATCAATTAAATGATAGAATAGAGCCATTACCAAGTGTAAGCGATCAATTAAGTTTTATTGAAGATAAGAGTGAAAAATCAGTATCAGATTTAGAATTTACCCAAGAATTTATTGATAGATTTTTAACAGAACAATCTTCTGAGACAAAATTTGGTATCTATGAAGAATTTCAAAAAAATTATGCAACTGATGATAATATAAATTATTTAAAAAATTTATATGGAATAGGTGGTTCAACTCATACGGTTAAAGGATCTGGTATCGGTGAAAGTCATGACTATAAAGGAATTAAGTTTAATCGTGGCTATTTTGATCCTAGTGCAAAAGAACAATTATTTAAGTGGAATTATATAGAAAAAAGAATTAAAACACTTATAAGTGAAGATAGATATTTAAATTCCAAAGAAAAAGAAGAATATCCAAAATGGTTAGATAAAGAAGAACAGGAACGAGAACTTGTAGAAGCAAGTAATAGATTAGCAGAAATTGAAGAAGAAAAAACAGAAGAAGAAATTTATCAGTATCATTTAGGCGATAAAGTTTATATAGGTGCTGATGAATATGAAATATTAAATTTGGGCGATATAAATGTAGTTTTATATGATTATCAATATCCTTTATTTAATCGTGAAATGTCGAGAGATGAATTTGAAAGGAAAGTAAAAGAAAATCCTGCTAATGACCATTTAAAAGTAGTAAATATAAAAGAACAAGATAATGAAAATGAAGATATTACTAGTGAAGTATCAAATGAAGATAATAATTATATTGAAGAAGTTCACGAAAATAATGAAGAACAAATTGTACCTCAGTTTGAAAAGAAGAAAAATAATAAAATAACTTCTTTTGATATTCATCCAGAAATACAGAATTTGGAACGTAATCAATTTAGGATATTAGATGATAATTTAGGTGAGGGAACTCCAAAAGAAAGATTTAATCATAATATTGAAGCAATTAAGGTGTTAAAAAAATGTGAAAATGAAGATAGATTTGCAACTAATGAAGAACAGGAAATTCTATCAAAGTATGTTGGTTGGGGAGGACTACCACAAGCTTTTGATGAGAATGATACTTCTTGGAGTAATGAATATTCTATTTTAAAAAACTTGCTTGATGAAAATGAATATAAGCAAGCGAGAGAATCTACTTTAACAGCCTTTTATACACCACCTGTTGTAATAAGAGCAATGTATGAAGCACTCGAAAATATGGGGCTTAAAACAGGTAATATTTTAGAGCCTAGTTGTGGTATAGGAAACTTTATAGGTATGCTGCCAGACTCATTAAAAGGCTGTAAAATGTATGGCGTAGAATTAGATTCCATAAGTGGTAGAATTGCCAGACAACTATATCAAAAATCATCTATCGCCGTTCAAGGATATGAAGACACTAATTTACCTAATTCATTTTTTGATGTAGCAGTAGGTAATGTTCCTTTTGGTGATTTTAAAGTTTTAGACAAGAAATATGATAAAAATAAATTTTTAATTCACGATTATTTCTTTGCAAAAACACTAGATAAAGTTAGACCAGGTGGAGTCATAGCATTTATAACTTCTAAAGGGACACTTGATAAAGAAAATCCTAGTGTTAGAAGATATATCGCTCAAAGGGCAGACTTACTAGGAGCAATAAGACTTCCTAATGATACTTTTAAAGCAAGTGCAGGAACGGAAGTAACAAGTGATATTATCTTCTTACAAAAAAGAGATTCTATTACTGATATAGAGCCTGATTGGGTATATCTTGGGGAAGATGAAAAGGGAATAAAAATGAATCAATATTTCATAGACAATCCAGATATGATTATGGGTAATATGGAAATGATTTCTACGAGATTTGGTTATGATTCTGCTTGTATTTCTGATGGAGGTAATTTAGAAGATAAATTAAAACATGCCATTACTAATATACACGCTGAAGTAAAAGAGTATGAAATAGATGATATAGGGGAAGAAGATAATTCTATTGCAGCCGATTTAACAGTTAAAAATTTTTCTTACACAATAGTTGATGATAAAATTTATTTTAGAGAAAATAGTCGAATGTATCCTCAAGAACTTGCTAAAACAACCGAAAATAGAGTAAGAGGACTTATTGAAATAAGAGATTGTGTGAGAACACTTTTGGAGTTACAAACAGAAGATTATCCAGAAGAAGATATAAAGAAAGAACAAGAAAAATTAAATCGTTTGTATGATAACTTTATAAAGAAATATGGACTTATAAATAGCAGAGGAAATAACTCTGCTTTTTCTAATGATGCAAGTTATTATTTATTGTGTTCTTTAGAAATACTAGATGAAAATGGTAATCTTACAAGAAAAGCCGATATGTTCACTAAAAGAACAATTAGACCAAAAAGAGAAATAACAGCAGTAGATACTGCCAACGATGCTTTAATTGTATCACTATCTGAAAAAGCGAAAGTTGATATAAATTATATGCAACAATTATGTAACAAAGATATGGATGAAATGCTAAAAGATTTAGAGGGAGAAATATTTAATGTTCCCGAATATGGCGAGCCGAATCATTGGGTTACTGCTGATGAATATTTATCTGGTAATGTGAGAGAAAAGTTAAAACTCGCCGAAGAATTTGCTCAAAATGATGAAAGATTTAATATAAATGTTAAATATTTAAAAGAAGTACAACCGAAAGATTTAAGTGCAAGTGAAATAAGTGTTAGACTAGGATCTACTTGGATACCTCCAGAGGATATTAAAGATTTTATTAATTATCTTTTATCGCCATCATATTATGTACTTAGTAATATCAAAGTTCATTATATGGAATCAACTTCGGAATGGAATATCGAGGGCAAAAATTATGATAGATATAATGTAAAATCAACTAATACTTATGGTACTCATAGAGTGAATGCATATAAGATTATTGAAGATAGTTTGAATTTAAAAGATACTAGAGTGTATGATTATCACGAGGATGAAAATGGTAAAAAAGTAGCCGAACTTAATAAAAAAGAAACGGCTATCGCCCAAGCAAAACAAGAGTTAATTAAAAATGCTTTTGTAGAATGGATATGGCAAGATCCTGAGCGTAGAGAACGATTAGTTAAATCATATAATGAAAAGTTTAATTCAATTAGACCAAGAGAATACGATGGGAGTTATATAACTTTTGATGGCATGAATCCAGAAATAACATTAAGAAAACATCAAGTAAATGCGATAGCAAGAATACTCTACGGTGGAAATACTTTACTTGCTCATGAAGTTGGAGCAGGTAAAACTTTTGAAATGGTGGCTGCTGCAATGGAAAGTAAACGTTTAGGTTTATGTAATAAATCATTGTTTGTAGTACCTAATCATATCGTAGAACAATTTGGACAGGATTTTTTACAATTATATCCAAGTGCTAATATTCTTGTTACTACAAAAAAAGATTTTGAAACGGCTAACCGAAAGAAATTTTGTTCCAGAATTGCCACAGGAGATTATGATGCCGTTATTATTTCTCATTCACAATTTGAAAAAATACCAATGTCTATTGAAAGACAAATTGCTATAATTCAAAAACAAATTGATGATATAACCTTTGGTATTCAAGATTTAAAAAATAGTAATGGAGAAAAGTTTTCTATCAAACAAATGGAAAAAACAAGAAAGAGTTTAGAAGCAAGATTAGCCAAACTAAACGACACATCAAGGAAAGATGATGTCATAACTTTTGAAGAATTAGGTGTTGATAGATTATTTGTAGATGAAGCCCATTATTATAAGAATTTATTTCTTTATACGAAGATGAGAAATGTTGGAGGAATTGCTCAAACAGAGGCACAAAAGTCATCTGATTTATTTATGAAATGTAGATATTTAGATGAAATTACAGGTGGAAAAGGAGTAATATTTGCAACAGGAACTCCTATATCTAACTCAATGGTAGAGTTATATACAATGCAAAGATATTTACAATATGGAGAACTAGAAAAAAGAAATCTTCAAAATTTTGATGCTTGGGCTTCTACTTTTGGCGAAACAGTTACTGCCATAGAATTAAGCCCTGAGGGGACAGGTTATAGAGCAAAAACAAGATTTGCTAAATTCTTTAATCTTCCAGAATTGATGTCAATGTTTAAAGAAGTAGCAGACATCCAAACAAGCGATATGCTTAATCTTCCTGTACCAAAAGCAAACTATCATAATATAGTTATAGAGCCTAGTGAAATTCAAAAGGAACTAGTAAACGAGTTGGGTGAAAGAGCCGAAAAAGTAAGAAATAAAATGGTAGATTCAACAGTTGATAATATGTTAAAAATCACAAATGATGGAAGAAAACTTGCTTTGGATCAAAGATTATCTAATGAAATGTTAGAAGATTTTGATAAAAGCAAAGTATCAATTTGTGCAGATAATATTTGTGATATTTGGAAGAAAACATCGGAAGATAAATCTGCTCAATTAGTATTTTGTGATTTATCTACACCACATGAAGGTAAGTTTAATGTATATGATGATATGAAAAAGAAACTTATAGAAAGAGGAATACCAGAAGAAGAAATTGCTTTTATACACGACGCTAATACAGATGTAAGAAAACAAGAATTATTTACCAAAGTTAGACAAGGACAAGTTAGAGTTTTAATGGGTAGTACCCAAAAAATGGGAGCAGGAACTAATTGTCAAGATAGGTTAATTGCTATGCACGATTTAGATTGTCCATGGCGACCAAGTGATTTAATTCAACGAAGTGGGCGTATTATTAGACAAGGAAATAAAAACCCAGAAGTTGATATTTATAGATATGTAACCGAGGGAACTTTTGATGCCTATTTATATCAATTAGTTGAAAATAAACAACGATTTATATCTCAAATAATGACATCTAAAACCCCGGTAAGATTTGCAGAAGATATAGATGAACAAGCATTATCTTATGCAGAAATTAAAGCCTTGGCAGCAGGAAATCCAGATATAATTGAAAAAACTAATCTTGATACAGATGTTGCTAAATTAAAATTATTGAAACAAACTCATTTAAGTGAAATCTATGCTTTAGAAGATAAAGTTATAAAATATTATCCTAGTGAAATAAAAAGATTAGAAAATAAAGTTAAGGATTTAGAAGAAGATATAGAACATTTTAAAGAAAATGATACACCAGATAATTCATTTAAGGAAATGATTATACAAGAAAAAACTTATACAGAAAGAAAGGAAGCAGGCGAAAAAATCATTGATTTGTGTAAGGCAATGACTAACCCAGATCCTATTCCTGTTGGAGAGTATAAAGGATTTAAAATGATGTTATCCTTTGATACCATGAGTAGAACTTTTTTTATGGAATTAAAAAATAACTTGTCTTATAAAGTGGAATTAGGAACTGATCCTAGTGGAAATATTACTCGTATTGATAATTGCTTAAATGATATAGAATCTCAATTAGAAACTACTAAAAATAAACTTGAAGATACAAAAAACCAATATGAGAATGCTAAACTAGAAATTAAAAGACCATTTCCCCAAGAAGAAGAATTAAAGGAAAAATCAAAACGTTTAGATGAGTTAAATATTAAATTAAATCTCAATGAAAAAGATAATGAGATAATCGATGATGGTAATGAAGAAGTAGATAATAGTCAAATGTACAAAAGAGAATATGAACGATAAATTGTACAATTGTTTTTAATTTTTTTCTTTTTTATAATCTAAAAGAGAAAGGAGAAAAATGAAAAAACAAGAACAAGAATTAATGGAACGATTAGCGATAAATGTTGCTATTTATAGAGCAAAAGCCAATTTAAGTTCAAAAAAATTATCTCAGGTTATTGGGAAATCTGCTGATTATATTGATAATCTAGAAAATTTGAAATTGAAAAGGATACCTGCTTTATATGTTATAATTGCCATTTGTCTTGTGTTAAAAGTTAACTTAGATGATTTAATAGGAAAAAATTATATTGAAAGTTTGTTAAAAGAATCTTAATGAAAGAAATTAGTAATAATGCCACCCAAGTAGTGATTGATAATATAAAAAAATATAGGAAATTAGCAAACATGAGTCAAAAAGATTTATCATTATTGCTTGGAAAAGATGAAGAATTTATAACAAAAATGGAAGATAAAGGAATGTATAGAAGATTATTAACAATACAACTAATTGATAATATAGCTAAAATTTTTAATATTCCCATAGTTAAATTCTTTGATAAAAATGATAACAAGTAGGTAAATACCTAGTTGTTTTTTTATGAAAAATGAAATTAGAAAGGTAGGGATATTATGGAGGAAAAAATTAGAGAAGAATTATATGAAAAATTAGAGCAAGAATTAAAAGAATATAAAGATAGTTTATTAGAATTGTCTGGCAAAGAGATTATAGATAAATCTTATGAAACTTGTATAAAGGAAGAAATGGCGAGTCAATTTTATTCAGATAAGTTTGATATAAAAGAATTAAAAGCCTTAAAAAATGAAAAAAATTCATTAGAAACTTTATATCAGGGCTGGATGGATTGTGACTTGAATATTGGCGAGTTATTAGAAGATAATATCAATGATACTTTGCAAGAATTAGTGGAAGAGCAACAAGAAAAGTTAATGCAAAAGAAAAAACAAGAACAAGAAAGGTAAGTAATTTTATGGCATATTATACACCAGAAGAAATCAAACAAGCCAAAGAAATGGATTTATATACCTACTTGAAAAATTATGATCCAGAAGAATTAATATATGAATCAAGAAATTCTTACCATACTAAAACTCATGATAGCTTAAAAATTAGCAATGGAATGTGGTATTGGTTTTCTCGAGGAATAGGTGGAAAAACAGCGTTAGAGTATCTTATTCAAGTTGAAGAAATGAGTTTTATTGATGCTGTTAATCATTTAATAAATAAAAAAGAAATTAAAAAAAAATATATTCCTAAGCCAATAATAACAGAAATGGAAAAAAGAGAACGATTTAGCGTACCAAAAAAAGCACCAAATAATGATAAAATTATAAATTATTTGATAGGTAGAGGAATAGATAAAGAAATTATTGATGAATGTATAAATAAAGGTTTTATTTATCAAGAATATCAAACAAATAATGTTATTTTTATAGGTTATGATGAAAAAAATTATCCACGATATGCTAATAAAAGAGGTATTTTAGGTAATTATAAAGGCGAATCATACGGAAGTGATAAAAATTATTCTTTTAAATTAGAGGCAGTTAGCCCAAAAAATTCTGTTCATTTATTTGAAAGTGCTATTGATTTACTTTCTTATGCAACTCTTATGAAATTAAATAATGAATTATGGGATGAAGAAAATTTAATATCTTTAGCAGGTATTTATAAGCCTACTAAAGGTAAAGTACCAAAAAATTTAGAGAGATATTTGGAAAAAAATAAAAATATTGATACTATTTTTATTCATTTTGATAATGATGAGGTAGGAAGATTAGCTACGAAAGCACTTCAAAATTCTTTTTCAGCTTGTTATAAAATTATTGATGATCCACCTAAAAGTGGTAAAGATTTTAATGATTATTTACGTGAAATATTAAAAATTAATAATAAAAATAAATATGATTTTTATAGATAATTACTATTTTTAAAAATAATTATTTACTAATAAGAAGAAATTTATGTCTTAGCCAGCACAGGAGGATTACTCCCGCAATCCCCCAAAATACTATGGGGAAACCCCAAACCCCATTAAAAAGAAATGTGTAACTAAACCTCCACACTCGATTGACTAATGTGGAGGTTTAGTTTATAATGGCATTGGTGATAAAAAATGTTATTTTCGTTTAAAGAATTAAAAAACAAATATAAATACAGAGAGATAGAAAAATTACTTGATGAAAATAAAATATATAAAATAGAAAAAGGAATATATAGTGATAAAAAAAATGTAAACTATTTGGAGTTAATAAATTTTAAATATCCTAACGCAATATTCACATTAGAAAGTGCATTTTATTATCATAATCTTACTGATGTCATGCCTGAAAAAAATGTTCTAGCAGTAAAAAGAGATAGTTATAAAAATATTGACACTAGCATTAGATTTGTATCATATAGTGAAAAATATTTTGATTTAGGTGCATCAACTACTATTGTTGATGGAGTTGAGATTAAAATATATGATAAGGAAAGAATGCTTATAGAACTTATTAGAAATAGGAAATCTTATGGATTTGATTATTATAAAGAAATAATAAATAATTATAGAAAATTAAAAGAACAGTTAGATATGGGAAAAATTGCTGATTATATTAGTTTATTCCCTATTGAAGAACACTTATATGATGTTATTATGAAAGAGGTGTTCTAATGAATTTAAGAGATGAAGTTCAAAAATATTTAGATCAAGGTTTTTCTGATGTTAATGCTGTATCAAAAGTTTGTCAAGATATTATACTTTTTAAAATCAGTAAATATAATATGAGTGATAAAGTAACAATTAAAGGTGGAGTTGTTATGATGCAATTATCTAAAGATAAGCGTAGAGCAACTCAAGATTTAGATATAGATTTTATACGCTATTCTTTAAATGATGATGCAATAAAAATATTTATAGATAAAATGAGTGATAATGATATTAAGTTATATATTAAGAGTATTACTGAATTAAAGCATTTAGACTATAATGGCAAAAGAATCTATTTAGATATTTTAGATAATTATGATAATAAACTAGGAACTAAAATAGATTTAGGAGTTCATAAATATCTTGATATGGAACAAGAAAGAATGTATTTTGATTTAAGTGTCATTGATGATGGTGTATCACTTCTAGCGAATTCACCTGAACAGATATTCACAGAGAAGCTAAAGTCTTTATTGAGATTTGGAATAGCATCTACAAGATATAAAGATATTTTCGATTTTTATTATTTGATAAACGATACAGATTTCAATAAAGAAAAGTGCTTAACTTATATTGATAAATTAATATTTTCAGATAAAAGCATTGCTATAAATAACATTCAAGATTTATATAGAATATTAAATCAAACATTAAATAATAAACAATTTCAAAATATGCTAAAACAAGCCAATAATAATTGGTTAGAATTACCTGTTGCAGATGTTGTAAATAATATATTAAGTTTTATTGAAAGTTTAGATGTTGTTACAGTTTAATAACAATGGTGTTAGTTAATAAAATACTGACACTTTTTTTATGCTCAAATTTGGAAAGGATGGTGTTTATGAGATATAGAAATATAAAAAAACAATTTTGGTTTAGTGAAGAAGAATGCAAGATACTTGCTACTAATTCTAAAAAAGCAGGGTTAAGTGAAGCAGAGTTTATTAGAGAAATATTAGTTGGTTATAAATTAAAAGAAAAACCCGATGATAGATTTTATGATAACTTGAAAGTTATTCGCTCTCTGGCTAATAATATGAATCAAATTGCAAAAAAGGCAAACTCGTTAGGATTTATAGATGAACTTGCTTACCAAAGAAATGTTGATATGATTAAAAAATTCATTAAAGATTTTAAAAACGAGTATTTGCAAGAAACAATTGAGATGGATAATCAATGAAAATATTAGTAAAGAAGAAAAATGGCAACAACAGGAATATGGAAAATTGAAAAAAGATTAGATCATGTTATTGATTATGTATCTAATCCAGAAAAAACTACAAAAGAAACTGAGTCTTATCAAGAACTTCATCAATTTAGTGAATATGAAAATTTAAGTTTTAATACTGAAGAAGAATGCTATATATCAGGAATAAATTGTTTACCTGATGATGCTTATGAAGATATGATGGATACTAAAAGATATTGGAAAAAGAAAGATGGTGTTTTAGGATACCATGCTTTTCAATCATTTAAGGAGGGCGAAGTTACTGCAGATATTGCTCACATAATAGGTTTAAAACTTGCTGAAGAAATGTGGGGAGATAGATTTGAGGTTTTAGTTACAACTCATATCAATACAAATCATATTCACAATCACTTTGTAATCAATTCTGTATCTTTTAAAGATGGGAAGAAATTTAATAATTGTAATGAAACTTATGCTATTTTACGCCATTTGTCCGATTCATTATGTGAAGAGCATGGTTTAAGTGTAATAGACAATTCTAAAGCAAGAAAAGGCAAAATAAATTATGATAATTGTTATCAAAGATATGTTAAAAAAAATAACTATCATTCTATGGCAAAACAAGATGTTGATCGAGCTATTGCTATGGCATATTCATATAAGGATTTTGAAAATATTATGATTAAAATGGGATACGAAATAACAAATAGATACGGAAAATTATCTATAAGAAGAAACCCTTATAAAAAAAATATTCGTATTGAAAGAGCATTCGGTAATAATTATTCTATCCAAATGATAGAAAAAAGAATAGAAACCGAAACTGCTCTAAAAGTACCATTTATTGAGGCATATAATCCTAATAACCAAAAGAAAAATTTTGAGGAACACAAAAAAGAAAAAGCACATGGTATTTATGGTTTATATAAATATTATTGTTATTTGTTAAATGTTTATCCTAACCAACATCCAAACAAAATATTAACTCCTGCTTTACGTGTGGAGGTTAATAAGTTAGATGAAATATCAAAACAAACACAGTTGCTTGTAAGTCAGAAAATTGAAACTTATGAGCAACTTTTATTTTATAAAGATACCATAAATCAAGATATTAAAGAATTACTAACCAAACGAGAAAATTTATGGCGGAAAATTAAAAGAACTAATAATAATGAAGAAAAGGTTTCTATTCGTAATGAAATAGAAACATTAACGAAGTTAATAATTCCTAAGCGAAAGGAGGTGATTTTATGTGAGGGAATAGAAAAAAGACTAAATGTAGTTAAAGAAAACATCAAAGAGTTTGAGGAATCAAAAGGAAAGGAGAGATTAAAAGATGAACTCAAGTGATGCTGCAGAAGCAGTTGTAAAAATGTCATTGGAAACCGGCGAAGTTGCCTTACGAATAGTTGGGACTGGTGCTGAAAAATTAGCTGTTTTACTTTATACAATGGCAAAAGACCAAAAAATGTCCAAAGGAAAAACAACTCTTAATAATATGTTAAAGTCAGGTAGTCCACTTCAAATATTTTCATTGAAAGAAAGAGAATTAAGTAAATTCCAAGAAGAAACTAAAAAATATGGAGTTTTGTACACAGCATTAATAGATAAAAAACATCCAGATACAGATGGATTGGTTGATATTATGGTAAGACAAGAAGATGCTGCCAAAGTTAATCGTATTATTGAAAGATTCAAGTTGTCTGCAGTTGATATAGCTGAAATAAAATCAGAAATTGAAAAAGATAAAATGGCTGAAATGCTAAAAGATGCTAAGAATCGAGGTGTTGAAGTTAAGTCCGATGAAGAAAGAATTGTTGATGATATTATAGCAAAACCTTTACAAAGGGAAGAAAGTGAATTATCAAACCCCAATGTGGCAAAGATAGAAAAAAGCCCTCTGTCCGAGCCTTCATTAGAGAACAAAAACAAATCAGGGGTGGCTTTTGATACAAAAAAGCCGTCTGTTCGAGTTGCATTAAATAAGATTAAAGAAGAATTAAAATCACGAAATGCACTAAAAAAAGACAGAGAAGATTTGTTAAATAAAAAAGCAGTTATAGGAAAAAAAGATTCAATCAAAAAAGGAAAGGAAAGATAAAAGATGATTGACGAATTAGTTAGTAAAATAAATAATAAAAATACCTATGATATTGAAGAATACAAAATGCGTAAAAAAGAGCAAAAAGAAAATGCCTATAAAATAATTGATGAAGCTTTAGAAGAATTAAAAACAAGCCCTGAAGCTTTAAAAAATTATTTTGATATACAAAGTAGATTTGATGGCTATTCTCCAAAAAATGCTCTTTTAATAAGTAAACAATGTCCTAATGCTACGTGGTTAAAAACAAGAAAAGATTGGCAAGAGGCAAAAGTCACTTTTAAAAATTCTAAACCTAATATTATTACTATATTAAAACCTAGTGATCCATACGAAATTGATGGAAAAACATTAACATCTTATAATGCTAAAGATATGATTGATGTATCAGAAACTAATTGTAAAACAGATCTAAAAAATTATGATAAAAAATTCATATTACAAGCTTTAATTCATGAATGCCCTATTGATATTAAAGTAGTAGATAGCTTAGAAAGTGGTAATATTTGTGAGTGCAATATGACTGATAAAGTACTTTATGTTAGTAGAGATGAAATCAATGGACAATATATCAAAGCAGTAGCAACAGAACTTGCTAAAATGAATTTATATGAGAATAGTCAAGAAATTGATAATGATAAAGCAGAATGTATCGGCTATATGGTATGTAAAAAATATGGAATTGAAACTGATTTAGAAAGTTTAAATAGAATAAGTCATAAATTTTCTGGTATGGAAAAACAAGAAATTGTTACTGAATTAACTTCTATGAAAGAAGTCTTACAAGATATAAATAATAACATGGGGCAATATTTAGATAATAAAAGAAAAGAAATAAAAAATAAAGAGCAAGAGAGATAATCAAATGAAAGATAAGATTAAATTTGATCTAACTGACGTAGAAAAATCTATAATAACAAAATCGCTAAATATGTTACGAAATTATTTATCAACTCAAAAAAGGTCTACTGAATCAGTGGATGAGATATTAATTAAAGTTAATAGTCATAAAGTTGAATTAGATTCTTTTGATTCTAAAATAATAATTAATGCTTTAAATAATATGAGATATAAATTAAAAAGTAATAATCAACCTAGAACAGATGTTAATGATATTATATTAAAAATGATTGATGAAACTGGTAAAAAAAAACGACTAATTTTAAGGAAATCTACGAAAGATAATGACAAATTCTAAAAAACAAAAAATAATTTTAATTGTTATAGGAATAATACCTGTAGTATGGTTATCCTTACTTGTTGCTCCCTATGTAAATGGTGGATTATTAGAGGTTATAAAAAATTTTAATAAAGCATTAAATAACCCATTTAATATTAATTTATGTGAAAGCTCTTTAAAAACAGTGCTTTTTTTATTGCTATGTTATGGATTAGGTATAGGAATTTATTTTTCTACTAGAAAAAATTATCGCCGAAACGAAGAATATGGTAGTGCTAAATGGGGTGATGCGATTGAAATAAATAAAAGATACAAACAAAATCCAATCAGTCAAAATAAAATATTAACGCAAAATGTATCATTGGGATTGGACGGAAAAAAACATAGAAGGAATTTAAATGTCCTTGTATGTGGTGGAAGTGGAGCAGGTAAAACAAGATTTTATGCTAAACCTAATGTAATGCAATGTAACACTTCAATGGTTATACTAGATCCAAAAGGTGAAATTTTAAGAGATACCGGAGTATTACTTGAAAAACAAGGGTATGAAGTGAAAGTATTAGATTTAATAAATATGGAAAAAAGTCATTGTTATAATCCATTTGTTTATTTAAAAAATGATAATGATGTTCAAAAATTAGTAACTAATCTTTTTAAAGCAACTACACCTAAAGGAAGCCAAAGTAATGATCCGTTTTGGGATACGGCTGCTAGTATGCTTTTACTTGCTCTAATTTTTTATCTATGGTATGAGGCACCAGAAGAAGAACAAAATTTTACAATGGTAATGGAAATGCTTAGAGCCGGAGAAGTTAAGGAAGACGATGATATGTATTTGAGTCCTCTTGATATTTTGTTTGAAAGATTAGAGGCAAGAAATCCAGAACACATTGCTTTGAAATACTATCGAGATTATCACTCTGGCTCGGCTAAAACATTAAAATCTATTCAAATAACTTTAGCATCAAGATTAGAAAAATTTAATTTAGAAAGTTTGTCTAAACTTACTATGACAGACGAATTGGAATTAGAAACATTAGGTGAAAGAAAAACAGCCCTTTTTGCTCTTATTCCAGATAATGATACAAGTTTTAATTTTCTTGTTAGCATTTTATACACGCAATTATTCCAACAATTATTTTATTCTGCTGATCATAAACATGGAGGGAAATTACCAATACCTGTTCATTTTATTATGGATGAATTCGCTAATGTAAGTTTACCAGATGATTTTGATAAAATTTTATCAGTAATGAGGTCAAGAGAAGTTTCTGTATCTATCATTTTACAAAATCTTGCTCAGTTAAAAGCTTTATTTGAAAAGCAATGGGAAAGTATTGTCGGAAATTGTGATGAATTTTTGTATCTTGGTGGCAATGAACAATCAACACATAAGTATGTAAGTGAACTTATGGGTAAAGAAAATTTGGATTTAAACACTTATGGTAAAAATCATGGTCGGAATGGTAGTTATTCGACAAATTATCAACAAACAGGTAGAGATTTAATGACACCAGATGAAGTTCGTATGCTTGATAACAAGTATGCGATTTTATTTATTAGAGGGGAAAGACCAATAAAAGATCTAAAATACAATATTTTAAAACACCCTAATGTGAATCTTACAACTGATGGTAAGGCAAAGCCATATAATCATGGTAAAACTGATAATGCTATTGCCACTATCACTCTCGATTATGATATTGAAAACTATAATTACAATGTGTTTGAAGAAATGGAACTAAATTATGAAATTATATCAAGTGAAGAAATTGACAATTATTTAAAAGAAAGGAAAGAGAAAAATGAAAAAACAAATTAAAAATGAAAAAATAGCAAAAAAATTAAAGAAAGGTTTTAAATTATATTCCTTATTAATTATAATACTTGGAATTTTGACAATATTTACACCTAATGTATTTGCTGCAGGTGATGATCCGATAAGTGTTGTTAATAATTTATCGGATTTTATATTTCAGTTAACAAAAGTTATTGGAGGAATTATTGTCGGGTATTCAATAGTACAAATTGGTTTATCATTTACTAGTCATGATTCTTCTCAAAGAGCTAATGGCTTTTTATTTTTTGCCGGTGGATTAATTATAATGTTTGCTAAAACCATTTTGAATTTAATAACAGGTTAATGGGTAGATTTATTCTACCCTAACTTTTTTATGGAGGTGAAAAAATGTCTGGTAGTACAAATTGGGTAGTACAAAATTTAGAAAATGCTCTAGAAACGTGGAATAGTAAATTAGGCGAAATATGGTCTTTAATAACCCAATCTCCAGAAACTTTTAAAGGAGGAGGCATTTGGGATGTAATTTTAAAAATCAATGGTGCGTTGCAAGCCATAGGTTTAGCTTTACTTGTTTTATTTTTTGTCGTAGGAATCATAAAAACTTGTGGCTCATTTACAGAAATGAAAAAACCAGAACATGCTTTAAAACTATTTGTTAGATTTGCCATAGCAAAAGGAGTCGTAACTTATGGACTAGAATTGATGTTGGCTGTTTTTAAAATAGTACAAGGATTGGTATCAACAATTATGACTACTGCAGGATTTGGAAATGCCACCACCACTATGTTACCTGTAGAGATTATAAATGCCGTAGAAAGTTGTAGCTTTTTTGAATCTATACCTTTGTGGGCAGTAACTCTTATAGGGGGATTATTTATAACGGTATTATCTTTCATTATGATTTTAACAGTTTATGGTAGATTTTTTAAATTATATTTATATACAGCTATTGCGCCTATTCCTTTATCGACATTTGCAGGCGAGCCAACACAACAAGTTGGAAAAAGTTTTCTAAAATCTTTTACTGCAGTATGTTTAGAGGGAGCAATCATTGTTCTAGCTTGCATTATATTCTCACTATTTGCTTCTACTCCACCTGTTGTTGATGTAAGTGCAGCAGCAGTTACGCAAGTATGGAAATATATAGGTGAACTTATTTTTAATATGTTAGTCCTAGTAGGAACTATAAAGATGTCCGATCGAGTTGTTAGAGAAATGATGGGATTATAGGAGAGTGAAATTATGAAATATTTAGTAACGCATATTTTAGATAATAATGAAAGATTAAAATATGAGAAAATGGGACTTTTCTGTTATGATTTGCGAGATAGTGATTTTGGAAATGATATAGCCACTATTGAAAAAAGAGTATTAGTAAACAGAATTGGCTCAATAATTACAAATAAAGAAATTAAAATGGGAGATAAATCTTCGAATGATTTTGTAGATTATAATGATTTTATTGAAAAAAATAAATCGGTAGAAACAATTGAAAAATTATTAAATAAAAATAAAGATAAGGAGGTACGATGATGTCATCAAATGAAGTAGTAGAAATCATTAAAAAAAGTATAGAAGATTCGATAGAGGAAGATGAAGAATTATATGGTACAAAAATAGATTTTATTTTAATAAACCCAAATAATAACGACACGATAAGTATTATTAGTGATGGACAAGGAAAAATTGTTGAGTTTACTCCATATACAAAAGAAATGGAAAAAGGTTATTCTCATATAGCAGAATGGGATTATAACTTTGATGATTATTTATTTCAAGAATTAGAAAAAGGCTATGAAATTGGTTATATGAGTGTAGATAATCATTATGGAGTATGGAATAGTATTGAAGAATTATATCCAGAAGATATAAATTATAAAGATGGTGTTCAATGGTATTTACAATATTGTGCTGATAATGGTATTACAAAAAAGTATTTGGATGAAAAGACAAAACTTGATACACCAGATATTATGAAATATTTTGAGGGATTAAAATTGCACGAAACGATAACTTATAAAGGATATGTTATAGAAGCAGATGATACTAATTATGATAGTCCTGAAGAAAATATTGTAAATATTTATAAGTGTCAAGAAGATTTTAATGAAAATAAAATTAATGAAAGAATTTCTCTAAATACTATTAGATTAAAGCAAAATATCAAAGAATATATTGATGATGTTTATATTGACAAAACTGATTTAGAAAGTGAAAAAGCATATATTACTTTTGTTTTAGGATATGATTTATTACACGATATGATAAAAAAATATGATGTATTAGAATGTGATACTAATTATGATTTTTGTAATTATCTAGCTAATCAATTTTTAGATTCAAAAGAATATTCAAATTTTAAACATTCTAGTTATGAAATGTTGCAAGAGTGGTTAAGAAATAATCAAGAAAGAATCGAAAGTGAATATAAAGAAACTATTGGTTTTGAAGATAAAATTTATAACAGAAATCTAAAGATAATTGATAAAGGTTTTAGGAAAGAACAACCTATTGCTTTAATAGAGAAAATTTTAAGTAATAATGAAAAAGAATATATTGTTGCTTTTAACTATGCCATAGATGAAGTTAATAATAATTTAACTTGGGGATATGGTAAATATTATGAAGATGAAGATTCTGGAAAAAAAGCATACAAAACGGTTATAAATGGTGGAAATTTATCTTTTCATAATCTTGAACAAAGGAGTTACCATGAGCAAGACAGATAATGACGAATTAGAATTGTATAAAACTTTTGACAACTTTATAGATTATGAAAATCAAAAAGCATTATTTAAAACGAAAATGGTTGAAGATATGCACCATAATGGCGAAATCGTGGAAGTTATTGGTCTTTTAAAAGGAAAAGATAGTTATAATGATAGATATATTGTTAAGTTTAATGATGGAACAATAAATGACAATATTATGTCAGTAGAAATTGATTTTGACTGTGAGAAAGCAATTCAACGAAAAACAAAAAATAAAAATAAAGATAAGGGTGAAAGATAATATGTCATATTCAAAAAGAATACCCCCAATTAAATTAAAATTAAATGATTATGAAAGGGATGATAAATAATGGAAGTTAAAATCAATCGAGAGATTAGGAATTATACAGAGAGCGTCTTTTTTGGACTGTCATTAAGGCAGTTCATATGCTCTCTTTGTGCTTGTGGTATGGCAGTATTATTATATTTTGTTACCAGCCATTATTTTAATAAAGAAATAGTATCATGGATTTGTATATTAGGTGCTTTACCATTTGCCGGATTAGGATTCTTTAAATATAATGGTATGCCCCTTGAAGAATTTGTTAAAGCTTTTGTTATTTCAGAAATATTAATTCCTAAAAAGTTAAAATTTGAATCTCAAAATATTTATTATGAGGCTGTAAAGCCTTTTTTTATTGCAAAAGAAAAGGAGAATTTAAAAAGAAAATGATTAAATCAATATCAAATATTCAAAAAAAGGAAAAGGAAGATTTTAATATACCTAAAAATGTTCAGCAAGTTATACCAATTCAAAAAATATGGACGAATGGGATATTTCTAGTAGGTAAGAATAAATATTCTTTAACTTATAAATTTAGTGATATAAACTATGCTGTAGCTTCAAAAGAAGATAAAGAATCAATGTTTCTAGATTATAGTGAATTATTAAATTCATTTGATAGTGGTGCTACAACTAAAATAACCGTGGCATTAAGAAGAATAAATAAAAAAGATTTTGAAAAAGAAATATTACTTCCACTTAAAGATGATGGCTTAGATATATATCGGAAGGAATATAATCAAATGCTTTTAGATAAAGCCATTGGTAGTAATGGTATGGTAAGAGAAATATATTTAACGGTGTCTGTAGTAAAAAAGAATTATGATGAGGCAAAAAACTATTTTAGAAGAATTGGAAATGATATTGTTTCTCATTTAGCTAAGTTAGGTAGTAAATGTATTGAATTAGATGCTCAAGAAAAATTAAGAATATTACACGATTTTTATAGAATTGGCGAAGAAGTTGATTTTAATTTAGATTTAAAAGATATGATGAAAAAAGGACATAATTTTAAAGATTATATTTGTCCAGATGGCTTTTCATTCAAAAGTGATTATTTTGAAATGGGTAATAAGTTTGGGAGAGTATTCTTTTTAAAAGATTATGCTAGTTATATTAAAGATAGTTTTATTACTGAGCTTACAGATATGAATCAAAATATGATGATGAGTATTGATATCATACCGATTCCAACTGATGAGGCAGTACGAGAAGTAGAAAATAGATTACTTGGCGTAGAAACTAATATTACTAACTGGCAAAGAAAACAAAATGCTAATAATAACTTTTCAGCAGTTATTCCCTACGATATGGAACAACAACGAAAAGAAAGTAAAGAATTTTTAGATGATTTAACAACAAGAGATCAAAGGATGATGTTTGCTAACTTAACCTTGGTAATTACTGCTGATACAAAAGAACAATTAGAGGCTGATACTGAAACAGTTCTTATAACAGCAAGAAAACATTTATGTCAAATTGTTCCGTTAAAATATCAACAAATGTATGGCCTTAATACCGTCCTACCTATTGGAGTTAGACAAATAAAAAATTTAAGAACACTAACTACAGAAAGTTTAGCAGTCTTAAATCCATTTAGAGTACAAGAAATTCAAGATAAAGGTGGTATTTACTATGGTGAAAATGCTATTTCTCATAATTTAATTATGATAAATAAAACTAATCTCTTGAATCAATCATCATTTTTATTAGGAGTGCCAGGTAGTGGTAAATCTTTTAGTGCAAAAGAACTTATTACCTTTTTATCATTATCAACAAATGATGATATTTTAATATGTGATCCGGAAGGTGAATATTCTGCACTAGTTAAAGCAATGGGTGGCGAAGTTATTGAAATATCAGCAAGTAGCAAAGACCATATCAATGCAATGGATATGACTGAGGGATATGGCGATGGAGCTAATCCGGTTGTAGACAAATCCGAATTTATTTTATCTTTATTTGAACAATTAGATAAAAAGGGATTAGGTCCAAAAGAGAAATCGATTATAGATAGATGTACGGCTCTTGTTTATGATGATTATCATAAAACTGGTATTACTCCCACTTTAATGGAATTAAGAGCTAAATTATTACAACAACCAGAAAAAGAAGCAAGTGAACTGGCATTATCATTGGAATTGTTTACTGATGGGACATTAAATGTATTTGCTCATGAAACTAATGTTAATATCAATAGTAGAATAGTCTCTTATGATATTTATAAATTAGGTAAACAATTAAAAACGATGGGTTTGTTGGTAATAACTGATGCCATGATAAATCGTGTATCAGAAAATTATAAAAAAGGTAAAAGAACTCATATATTTATAGATGAAATTCATGTTTTATTTGAAAATGAGTATTCTGCTACGTTTTTTAATTCTGCCTGGCGACAATTTAGAAAGAGAAATGCATATCCAACTGCTATCACGCAAAATGTAGAATATTTACTTTCTTCTGTCGAGGCCTCAACTATGCTATCTAATAGTGAATTTATTGTAATGTTAAATCAAGCAGCAACGGATAGAAAAGAGCTTGCTAAATTATTAAATATTTCTGATGAACAAATGAGTTATATTACAAATGCTGACGCAGGTTGTGGACTGATTCGTTATGGTAGCTCTCTTGTTCCTTTTATAAATCAATTTCCAACAAACACTAAACTTTATAAATTAATGACTACTAAACCGGGAGAATAGTTATGTCTAAAATTAAGACAAAAAATGCTGTCAATAATACAATAAAAACTATTAATAAAGATGTTGTTGCTATGCAAAAAATGAAAGATAGTATTGTTAATATTAAAGAAAAAAGTGAAAATGCAACTAAAAGTAAAGAATTAGATTCGACCGAATATGCAACTAATAAGATCATAGATGGAACAAGAAAAATTGTTAATAATTCTCGAAAAATAAAAAAATTGGGGGATACAACTTTAAGAATATCTAATCATAAAATTATAAATAATCAATCAGAAAAGAAATTAAATATTAAAACTAGACTAACTGAAAAAAATGAAAAAGAAATACCACAGAAAAAAATAAAAACAAATAGTGAAGTTGTAAAAAATACTCAGAAAGTTGCAAACGAAACTTTAAAAACGAGTCAAAAAGCAATGCAATTGGCTAAAGAAAGTGCTAAAAAAATGGTACAAGAAATTAAGACAACAGTTAAAGCCACTATATCCGCCGTAAAAGGCATTATTGCCGGAACAAAAGCCCTAATCTCTGCCTTAGTTGCAGGAGGGGGAATAGCAGTTATAGTTATCATAATTATTTGTTTAGTTGGTTTATTATGTAGCTCCATTTTTGGCATATTTTTTTCAGGGGAAAAAACAAGTGCTAATGGAATTACTATGAAAGAAGTAATTGCAGAATGTAATCAAGAATTTACAGATAAAATTCAAAGTATTCAAAACTCTAATAATTATGAAGAATATGTTTTAGATGGAAATTTAGCACCGTGGAAAGATGTATTACTTATTTATACGATTAAAATATCAAATGGAGTAAATGAACAAGATGTAATAACAATAGATGATAATAAAAAAGCAACTTTTAAACAAATTTTTTGGGATATGAATAAAATTTCATCAAAAGTTAAAAAGGAAACTATTATCGAACGAGGAGTTAATGAAACAGAAAAACCAAAAGAAGTGCAAAAAAAGGTACTGCATATAAAAATAACTAACAAGACTATCGAAGAAATGAAAAATCAATATAATTTTAGTATTGATCAAAATAAACAATTAGAAGAATTAGCTAGTGACAAATATGCAAGTTTATGGAATGGAGCAATATATGGGCTTCAAGAAACCGGTGATTTTATAAATTGGAGGCAACGAGATCCTAGTTGGTCTAATGTAAAGATAGGTAATACGAGTAGTACAATAGGCGATATAGGTTGTTTAGTAACATCTATTGCTATTTTGATTCAAAAATCAGGTGTAGATACAGGCAATATTATTCCTTTTAATCCTGGAACTTTTGTTGAAGCACTTAATAATAATGGTGGATTTGATAATAATGGTAATCTAAAATATGCAGCAGTTAGTAAAGTTGTACCAAATTTTAAATATGAAGGAAATGTTAATTTAAGAAAAAAAACAAAAGAAGAAAAATTAGCATTGATATCACAATATTATAATCAAGGGTATTATCTGACTGCTGAAGTAAAAGGTGCTAGTCCTGGTAATCAGCATTGGGTAGCAATAATAGGAATAAATGATAAAAATATTGTAATGGTAGATCCAGCAACTAATCATACAGATATGTGGAATGCTTATGAATTTAGTAAAACTTCACAATTTAACTATTTTAAGGTTATTTCTTAAATTTTGAAATAACCTTAAATACATATTAATAATTTTATTTTGATAGTTAATCTTTTAAAGATGTTTTTTAATGTTTTATTAAAATTGTTATATTATAAAAATGATAAAGCTTACAAAAATCGACAATTTTTTTATATGAAATATGATATTTTTTTATAGAGGGAGAATTTTGATATATTATTTACTTTTTAGATTTTATAAATTTTTGATTACTTCTACCTATTAACCAATCCATAGAAACGTTATAAGTTTTACAAATTGAATATGCTGGTATAATTTTAATTAGACTATATCCGGTTTCATAGTGGTTATATGTTGATTGGTACATATTACATTTATTAGCTATTTGTTGTTGAGTTAGTTTTAATTCAGTTCTCAAATTTTTTAAGTTATTTCCAATCGCTTTTGAATCTAGCTTAATCTTTTTGTTATATTTAGTATTCTTTCTAGTAAAACCACAAATGAAATCTAAAGAATAATTATATAAATTACAAAATCTTACTAATTTTGGTAGTGGCATAAAAGCATAACCTGTTTCCCAATTAGATATAGTTTGTTTACTTGCCCCTAAAATGATACCTAATTCCTCTTGAGTCTGTTCTAGTTCTTCACGACAATCTCGTAAGTTATTATCAATCATACCTATCACCAATAATAATTTTCCCATTGATAATTAAGTTATTCATGAAAGTACGACTTAATGAATAATTTGTGCTATAATTTTGCTAAAGTAAGTAAAAAAATATAAGGAGCCAAAAAAATGAAAAGAAATATAAATCATATAGAAGAAGTTAGCAATGCTTTGATTGGAAATACTAACGGAGAAATTTTAAAGATTTTGGAAATTCTTGATTTAGAATTTGAAGATTTATATTGCATATTGGAAAGAATAACTGATCGTGAAAAAGATAAAGTATTAGATATGACTATAAATAAATTATTGAAAGAATTAAAAGCTATTTTTACAAGGGAAAAATATCAAGAAATTACAAAAGATGTTGATAAGATAACTAGTTATTATATTAGCAGACAAAAAGAAGATTTTGATATTGTTGTGGAAGAGGGGAATCATATCGCTGACGATTTATTATCAAAGGTGATAAATCAAGAATTAAACTTACCTATAAATTTATCTAATATTAAAAAAAATTATTTGCTAACCAAAATAAAAAATAAAGAGCAAGTTTATTATGTCCTTTTATGGATTATTATAAGGTATATTTCTATAAAACAATTAATTTCTTTTAAAGAATGGAAAAAAGAGTATGAGGCAGGTAAAGAGTAAAAAAGTAATAAAAAAATTGCTTTTTTTTAATTTAAATTAGTTTTATAATAAATCAAAAAGGAGTGTTGTATGAATCCCAAAGTAGTAGGAAAGTTTATTAAAGAATTAAGAGAAGAAAAAGGTTGGAGTCAAGAAGAACTAGCAAATAAAATATATGTTACTAGACAAGCCGTTAGTAGATGGGAACGAGGAGTTGGCTTACCAGATTATGATTTATTACTAAAGATTTGTAACGTTTTTAATGTAACTTCTAATGAAATTATAGCAGGAGAAAGAAGATCAAAAAAGAATGAAGAATATATAAATAATATTACTATTGATGTTTTAAAAAAGAATTCTAAAAAAACTAAAAAAATAATTATTATTTTCTCCGCTATTATTTCATTGATGATTATAGCCTTTTTAATTTATTATTTCATTATGACTTATAATCAATTCAAAATTTATAAAATTAGTGGGAGCAATGATCAATTTCAAATCATGGATACTCTAGCAGTTTTCTCTCATGAAGTTGCTTATTTAAACTTTAAAGGTGTCACTTTTTCTCAAAATGAACCAGATGAAATTGAATTTTATTATTTAAAAAATGGTACGAAGAAAAAAATTTATGCTTCTGACAAAGGCGATGTTTTAATAATTCAAGACAGAGGTTATGACGAGTATTTTTCTTTTGATGATATAGAATTAATGCTTGATAATATGTATGCCGATATTACTTACGGGATAGATCAAGTAGATACTATTAAACTTAATGCTTCAAGAATGTATACTAATAATAAGTTATTTTTTAAAAATACTGTTAAAATTAGTAATAATGAACCATCTAATGATTCTCCTCAAATTGATGTTCCTCAAAAAGTTAAAGATAACTTTATTTTAAATGATGATAAAAATCAATATATTTTAGAATATCAAGAAAATAATAAACAATTTTTTATTGATTATAGTACTATTTCAAATATTTTGGTAGTAGAAGAAAATGAAAATGATACGATAGAAAAATATTTATGGTTTTTAGATTCCAAGACTGATTATTTTATTTATTATTTAAGAAAGGAAAATGAAATAATACAAGAGTCAGAATATAAAAATGATGAAGTTTCTTGCTTAAAGGGAGATTGTTCAAATCATCAACAGAAATATAAATATTTTAAAGATAAATATATCAAAGAATATTTTGAAAGCTAGATTATTAAGTCTAGTTTTTTAAATTTTTTATTATTAAAATTTAAAAGAAATGAAACGTTGCTTGAATACACTAAATCATAATGATATCTTGTTTGTAAAAGAAGGAGAAATATAATTATGAAAAAAATATTTATTATTATAGCGTTATGTATTAGTTTCTTTTTAGGAAGTAGTATTAACGTAAATGCTAAAGAAAATGTTTATTATATAAATAAAAATGGTGTGGAAATGAGTGAGATTGAATATAAAAATGCACTTAACGTGCATGGGTATATTTTTTTGGAAAATATGACACAAGAAATGTTTGATAAATATAAAAAATATTATTCTGATGATAATTTGAAAATAACTAAAAAAGAATTAAATCAAAATTATGATATATCTCAAATATCTCAAGTTCATAATACAGATTATAAACAATTAAGTATCGAAATTATGTCCTCATCATCTTCAAATAGAATGGTGGTAGTAAAAGTTAAATGGAAAGCTATGCCAACTATTAGAAGTTATGATGTTTTAGGGGTAAGGTTATCTAATGCAAGTTTTTCAAAAGATGTTACTACTAACGTATTATTTGATAATACTTCAAGTAATATAAGTGGATTTAAAAAATTTTCAAATGGTTATGGTGCTTCTATAAAATTGCCAAGTAATTGTTCGAGTATTGCTCTTGAACAAACTTTTGAAATTAATTCTGGAGGAACAGTATACGCAAGTTACCAACATGCTAACAGATATATATCAATGTCAGATAGTTTGAATTTTAGTATTTCAGCTAATGGATTAGGTGGCGTGTTTGCTTTTGGTAATAATGATTTTTTCGATAAAATGGGTGGCGTAAGTATTAATACATAATGGTATTAAATCTAGTAATAGATTTGATATAAATTTAAAGAAAGGAGGCGATAAATAATGAAAAAAAATAAAAAATCAATTTTAGCAACATTGTTATTAAGTATATGTATAGTTACATCAGTTTCTGTAGTATCAGCAACTACTTATACTAGTACTTTAAGTTTAGGAAGAGGAATGTCATTAACTGGATCAAGTAGATATTATACTGCAGGAGATAACACTTTATTTATTACACCAAATTGGCTAGAAGATGGTGATACAAAATTATCTGCATTATTAGTTAGAGACAATGGTACTAGTAGTACAAAATTAGGAGAATATACATTTACTATGTCAAGTTTAAAAAAATATAAAGGCACATATGGTTATTTTGCAGCTGGTGATAAATACTATACTTTTTCGACTAAAATAGGTAATATATCTTATGGTGGAATAACATCTAATGATGTTGTTATGAGTTCTGATTAGATTTAACAAGCAAAATATGAAAAATATAAATAAAAAGTTGATCTATGTAAATAGATCTTCTTTTCTAAAAGGTGAAGTAATGAAGAAGAAAATTATAGTTATAACTACAATT
>CAZQAO010000005.1:0-29584 GCA_964591225.1 uncultured Muribaculaceae bacterium
CATAAATTCTTCGATTGATATTTTACTCATATTTACACCTCTTCAATATTTTTCAATATCTCAAATTACACAGGATCCTAAAACAGTATTTTAGTAAAAGTAGACAACGTAGCAGTTTTCAATATCTCAAATTACACAGGATCCTAAAACAAGTTTCTCTAGTACTTGGTACTACTGATAGTTTTCAATATCTCAAATTACACAGGATCCTAAAACTTCGTTACCATCTTTAAACATACCAAATAAGTTTTCAATATCTCAAATTACACAGGATCCTAAAACCTAGAGCTGACTCTTGATTTTGATATTGTCGTTTTCAATATCTCAAATTACACAGGATCCTAAAACTTCTATATTCATAATTATACCTCCTCTTCAGTTTTCAATATCTCAAATTACACAGGATCCTAAAACTTCGGAACCTTAGCCCCTAAGTCTTCACGAGTTTTCAATATCTCAAATTACACAGGATCCTAAAACTATTTGTCACATTATTTTCTTTCATAAGTAGTTTTCAATATCTCAAATTACACAGGATCCTAAAACTGGCGAGGTAACTCATCAATATAACGAAGAGTTTTCAATATCTCAAATTACACAGGATCCTAAAACTTGATATCTTTTAATGCTGATGTTAATTGGTTTTCAATATCTCAAATTACACAGGATCCTAAAACCTATAGATATTATATCAAATTTTTTAAATTTTTGTTAAAAAAGATTTTACATTGTTGCTTAAAAGACAATTATTTTGTACAATTATATCACAATTAAACATTTTATTTAATAAAACATATACAAGATATTCTACTTCATTATAAGCTTCTAAGAATAAATTTGCTTTTTGAAAAGAAAAATATTTAATAATATAATTCTGAATTTTATTTTTATTAAATTCAATGGGCCAGATTCCTTCTAATTTATCAATAATACAATCAATATTAAAATATTTGATTTCTTCATTACATATCAAATTATATTCTTTTTCACTTAATGAAATATCAAAACTATAACAATTATCATAATTATTAATATTTAGCTTTAATAAATCAGAATCATAAAAAATAATAAATATTTTATTCATATTATTTGATACTATTTTTTCAAGTAAAGTATTATATATTAAATCTATTTTTTGAACATTAAAAATACATTTAAAATTTACAACATTTAAAAGTATTTTTTCTAAATCTTCATCAATATCATAATCAACATCAATATTAATATTTTGTATTAATTCTTGATTTATTTTTATAATACTATTAAATATTTCTTCATTTAAATTCAAATCTAAATCATTTAAAGATATACATAAATATTCATAAAAAAGTGTACCTTTTTTAAAAATTAAATTATTTAGTATTTCTTTAAAATCTAAGAAAGAAAATAATATACTATTTTTAGAATCTAAAAGTTTTTGCCCAAAATAAATTTCTACATCCTTTTCCTTTAATACGATTGAACGATAAAATTGATAATAAAATTTAAATAATGCTTTTTTATTTATTACCATAATTTTATTATCTTTTAAAATTGGTTCTAAAAATTCACTTGTTTTATCAATAATTTTTAAATTTATTCTTCATCACCCCCAAATATTACAAATTCTTTACCACCTACAATACTCTCGAACTTATTTTTTTCACCTCTTAAATAAATCATATCTTGATATTGCTTTTCTGTAATTTTCATAATTATTATATTTCCTTTTTTAGGAATAATTTTTTCAATTTTATATAAATATTGTTTTAATGAAGTATCATTATTAATTACTTTAATATAAATTGAATATTGTAACATATAAAAACCTAATTTTATTATATTAGTATGAAAGTAATTGTATATTTTTCTATCATCTTCATTCTTAACTGGCAAATCATATAGCAAAATAAGTCGCATTTGACGGTATAAATTTATGTACAACATAATAAAGGAAAATTAATATTTGATATATCGCCAGTTTCTAAAAATGAACATAAAGATTGAACATAAAATTGGATAAGATTATGTATTTTATAACGACAATTTTTATATATTACTACTTCGTTTAATATATTGACTAAATCCCTTTTTATTTCTTTTGTTAAATAATTTTCTGATGAATTATTTAATATTTTGTAAACATAGTAATCACATATAGGCCGAAATGGCTCAATAAAATCATCAGCTAAATTATACAAATTAAATTCACTTTTATGATTTATACCTAATGCGGGGATATAACCACTCGCTACAATTTCCTGAGCAATTTTGGAACGAATAATTTGATAAATATAATTAAGTGAATAATTAACTATTGTTTCATCAAACCTTTTAAATGTTTGACCAAACAATTCCCTAAAGTACACTCTACTAGCAGTTCCTTCTTTATTAGTCAAATCTCCTAAAATTATTTCGTTTTTTAATTTTTCAAGTAATATAATTTTTTCTGTTTTTCCATATGCTTTTAATGTTTCAATTTGATTAATAATTTTTTGTTTAATTATTTCCGTCCATAAATAAATTTGTGACGATGAATCCCAATTTATTTGATTTTTTATTTTCTTAGGAGCCCTCGTATTATTATATAGACTTTGAATAGATCCAACTGGCATATGAGATGAATTATTAAAAATTACGTTAATGCCTGAATCACACAAACTCGCAAGTAATCTTAATGATATATTACATCTAGGATCATCAAAGATTATCGTACTAATTTCATCAATATTTATATAATAATTGTCATCTTCATAATATACAACAATGTTATTTAAATCTAATTTAACTTTTACTGCTTTTTCAATATAAATAGTTCTAAATGCCATATTTTGTAAAAAAAAAGAATGCTAAAGCATTCTCGGTTACCTAAAAATAGTTATAATAGGAAACCCTGTGTAATTTGAGATATTGAAAACAATAAAAATCAATATCCACTTACATTGTAAATTATTTTGGGGGCCATGTCAAGCGCTTATGTTTATTACCTAATACGTCAACATCATATAATGTGAATTTATCTTTAGGCGATAAATATTTCCCAGATTTGCATTGTATACTAGCATTCGATTTATGATAGCCTTTTACATATTCATAAAGTATATCACCATTAGGCTTTTCAATTTTAATATAGTTACCATTATATAAATCAACTATAAATTCAACATTTTTCCCTGCAAGTAATCTTTGATAATATAATTGATATAATTTATGTTCTTTATTTATTTTTTTTGTTTTAAAATCTACGCAAGGTACATATATTGGCATAAATATTATTTTTTTTAAATCTTTATCCCAATAAAGACTCGTACAATAAACAGCCACACTATCTAATCCAATTAAAGTATTTTGCTTTTTATTAATATTTTTTTTATCCAAAAGATATGGATCATTTACACTTTGCATATAACGTAATCTCTTTATTAGCACTCCTTTATTATTTTTAGATGGTGTTTTTATTCCATCAAATAAATAATTGAATTCTTTTGGGTCTTTATCCATTTTTTCGTAACAATAATTTAAAAATGGATTAGTATTATCATTTTTATATTTATCATATATTTCTTTTAAATAATGAAATAAATTAGGATCGTTTTCTTGGCATAATAGCATATTTTTGGTGTCATTCTCATCAAATAAACTATCAAGCAATTTCTTATCATTGCGATATAATTCTGGAGCATAAATATCATCAACTTGATTAATAATATAATATTCATTATTTTTATTTATAAACTTTTTAATATTTGCATTAGAAATTGACCGGTTTATATCTTTGTTTACTTGCATTGATATATCAACATCAGCATCACTATGAATATGACTTACTTCCTCTTTTATTTTTGGCATACTAAAATTTCTTAATAATGTCGGTATTTCATTTAATTCATTTTTATTTAGCACTAAATATTGAGGATCATTTTGTAATTTAATTATTTTTTGACCTACATATGTAGTAGCAATACCTGCAACAATTGAAGCATCAACTGCATGATGATATTTTTCTGTTCTATCTTTCTCAAAATGCCAATCTTCTCTTATCTTATGAGTTAATTGTCCAGGAGTAGATAAAGTTAAGATTTTTATGTCTTTAGCATTTTCTTGTAAGTATAAATTAAATAATTTAATTTGTTGTATCATTTCTTTAGTAGCATAGGCAGTATCACGTAAATTTCTATTAAAGAATTTTATTTTATACTTATTAATATCTTCAGTAGTTAAAAAGTTTTCCTTTTTTTTATCACTAATTTTTAATTTTATAATTCTATCCACAAATGCTTCATAATTCTCTGGAGTTAAAAACTCATATGGAGTTCTATTCCCCTTAGTATGATTACAATTAACACATGCTAAAGTTTTATTATCTTGTGAATCGTCTGCGCTTTGGCTAATTGGTAATATATGCTCTATTTCCACTATATCATTAAGTACATCGTTTATATTTAAATGCTTACCGCAATATGGACACATTTCATCTAATTCTCGATATAGCATTACTCTTTCAACCATTTTTGGAGTTATTTTTTCATTTGAAACATGCTGTTCTAAATATTTTATAGCTTCATTTCTACGTTCTTCATTTTGCTTTTGATTTTTTTCTATTTCTTTTCTTTGTTCATCACTATTTATTTCTGCTGTTGATTCTACAGCAATTACTGAAGGATACTCACCTTGTTCTTTAATAATTTTATTAACAATATTAATTGCTTGTCGCAATGTTTTTTTAACTTGAGGAGATGCAACAATATCATCAACATATTTTGTTGTCATTAATAATCTTGATTGGCCTTGACCATATTCGTTGATAATTTGAGTACGATATTCCTTTTCATAATCAAATTTTTTATAAACTTGCATAAAATTCATACAATTAGTTATCATATCGTTTGTTGCCATAACTAAAGCTTTTTCAGATAATGAACAATATTGTAATTTTTGATCTTTTTTTAATTTATCACTTATTTGTTTTATAACATTTAATTCCTTTTCACTACATTCATGAATATTATTTAACATTTTTGTAATTTCAGTAATTCCAGGTGCTACTGCCAATAAATTTATTAAAATATTATAATTACTATAATTGTTTTCTATTAGCCAATTAAAATCTAATGAATTTTCGTCATACATTTTTTTAATATATCTATAAGAATTCATTAAAGAAAATAAGGGTTTACTATTTTTATCATATCTATAACCGCTTATATCAGTTTTCTTTAGTCCCAAAACTTCTTTTAACACTTTCACGTATGTAATTGTTCCAGTTGAATTTATACAATAATCTATTATTGCTTCTAAAGCGGTAGTAGTAAGTCGATAAGATTTATTACTATCTAAATAAATATATTCGTTATTTTTTATATTTTCAATATTATTTATTTTTATATTTATAAAATCATTTAATAAATTAAATTTTTCAGCAAAGTAGTTAGCTTTTGGTACACATTTTTCTTTCGTAAATATTTTACAATTACCAATTAATTCTTCAAATAAATATTTTTCTTTTCCTTCTTTTTGTAGTTGCTTGTATTCTAATACATCTTCATTAGTTTTAAATCTTCCATAAGGTGTTAAAGATTCTATGCTTCCTGGTCCTTCCCAGAATTTTCTTTTACGAGAAAATATCCATAATAAACCTCGTTCTGAATTGACTATTTCTTTTAATTCAGGATAAAAATTAATTTGCTTATTTAATATATCTATTAATTCCTTTTTTAAATCATCATGTTTTATAACTAATTGTAAATTACGAAATTTGCCATATTTTTCTAAAGCATCAACATAATATTCACAAGGATACATATTTTTTAACTCAACCAAATCTCGTTCTTCATCACCAAATGGTATATAACCACGATGACTCATAAAATAACAAACTATATTTACTATATCTTGTTTATCTAATTTTTCATGCAATCCTTTTACTCTTTTCATTAATAAATTAGCATCAATTGTATTTTTTATAGGAAAATCAATTTGAGCAAATAAATTTAAACACTCACTAATTCGATTATTTTTTCTTTTAATTCTTCTTCTACTATTTCTAAAAATTCTTCTATCTTGCGCTTTATCAGCAACACTATATAACCGAACTCCCTTTTTGATTATTTTTTCAGTATCGGCATCAATAACAGAATAACCAACATTATTTACACCTAAGTCTAGTCCAATTATGTATTTCATAACATACCTCTCTTATTAATTTAATAACACTTTTATATTTCCATATAACTAAAATATATTAAAACATTAAAAAAATCAATTATTTTATATTAAAATTTTTACTTAATAACAATCACTAAAATTCATATAATCAGATTAAATTTCTTAACAGCGCATCGTTAGGTTAAGTTTTATATTCCCAAAGAAAAACAGCCCTATTCAGCTGCTTTACTTAATTCAATTATAGTTGTTTGCAAAGTATCATCTCGGTAAAATGAAATCTCTATTTTATCACCAATATTATGTTTATATAATTGATACTTCAAAAAAGCCAAACTACTTATTTTTTCACTTTCCAATTTAACAATAATATCCCCGGTTTGCAATCCCGCTTTCTCCGCTGGACTATCTTTTTCCACTTCTTCAATATATACTCCGCTCGTAATATCACTTTCGTTAAATTCAATATCTTCTAAATTAGACATAGAAACTCCCAAATATGGTCGTTCGATTTTCTCGCCACTTTCTATTTTCTTAGCATAACTAAGAGCATCTTCAATAGGAATAGCAAAACCCATTCCCTCTATTGAACTGCTAGCAAGTTTCATAGAAGTCACTCCGATAACTTCACCATTGGAATTAGCTAAAGGTCCTCCACTATTTCCAGCATTAATCGCTGTATCAGTTTGTAATACGCTCATTACCCAATCACTTACAGAATCATTATTTAAACTAACTTCCACTAACCGATCCTTACCAGATATTATCCCTCTTGTAACACTCCATGAATAAGCTTCGCTATCAATCGGCGTCCCCACTGCAAATACCGTATCACCAATCCTTGAATCTTTATTATTACCAATACTAGCTACCGAAATAATTTGATCACTAGGAACTTGCAATACGGCAATATCAGCATACTTATCGCTCCCTATTATTGTAGCTTCCACTGAATTTTGATTCGTGAATACAACTTTTATTTTTGTACCATTTTCAATAACATGATTATTAGTCATAATGTAAGCAGTACCATTATCATCTTTATAAACAAAACCGGTACCAGTAGCATATAACTTATTAGCTTTATAAGTTTCCACAGTTACTACCGCATTATAAATTTTCTCTACCGCATCAGCAATTCCCGTATCAGTAATAGTTACATCTTTCGTGGTTTCCGTTACATTAGGAGTTTCTTCACTAGGATAATATTTTATAAGAGCAAACATTCCTAACGCACCCAAAAGAAAAGCTATTAATAAAATCGTACCCGTTCTAAAATTATTATTCTTATTATACTCTTGCATGATTAATTCATCCTTTCTAGCTCCATATAATTAACAGGGAATCCCATTTTATCTAACACTTTGCCAATACTAATACTTTCTAATTTACCATCTAATAAATTTATTTCATAATCCAATTCTTTTAGCATTTCCGAAAAATCATCTTTACGTAACATTTGTTTTAAAATAATAATTAAGGCAAATAAATCATCTTTACCATAAATATATTCACCATCCATTTTGGGAATACCTAATCTTTCATGAAACTTAGTATCTTCTATTTTGCGTTGCACGCGATGATCATATAAAATCTCTTCATGAGCACATAAATTTCGATAATTCGATAAAATTGGTAAATATAATATTAAATCATCAACATTAACTTTAAAAAAATTAGCTATTTCTTTTTGATCACTTGGTTTTAAAATAATATATAATTCACTAACAATTCCAAAAGACAATACTTTAACAGCAATCCATAAAGGTATATAACCATAATTCATTTGATAATGACTAGTTGCTGTATGCGAATCGGCATTAGAACGAATTTGCCGTTTCATTTTTTTTATTAAATCATTTACCTGCCGAGATTTATCATTACTCCGATTAAAATTAGCAGGATTTAAATAATCACTTTCTTTAATACCATATGTTTTTGATAAATGATAAGAAATAATACTTTTTAAATTGTTTTCAATAATTAATAAGTTTTTAAATAAAATATTACGAATATGACGATCAAAGTTAAACATAGAATATAATTCTCTAAAGGTAGCCCCAGTCACAAAATTTTTATCAGAAGGAGATTTCATAAATAACATGCGATAGCCATTTATAAAAAAATAATTTTCCCGTAATAAAATCTCTTTAGCTAAAACTTCATCATCTATATATAAACCTTTTTGTTTTAAAATATCTACCTGTTCGTCTAGGGTTTTAAATATCTTGTTCATATACTCACCTATTATATGATTATATCACATGAACTATAATGAGTATACTTTTTTCCAAAGATAAATATGTTATAATCATAAAGAAAGAATGTGTTATATATGCCATTAATAACAACTCATAATTTTTTTGCTAACGAGGTATTAAATAAAACTGCTCAAGTAATTAGAATGAAAATTTTACCTAAAAAACATATTTATGAACTATTTGCCCAAAGCTTTGATGTATTTATGTTCTACGATTTTTTTCGTTTTTCTAAAGAAAATTTAATATCTTATTGCCATAATAATGAAACTGATACTTATTTTTTAAATTTAATTAAAAATATTAAAGCTAGTAAACAAATAAATAATCCCGAAGTTTTAGCAGCTTTATATGGTCATCTTACCCATTATGTTCTCGATAGTAATTGTCATCCTTACATCGTTTACAAAACCGGAGTATGGGATTCTCACAATAAAGATACCCAAAAATATAATGGTCTTCATAGTCATATGGAAATGCAAATAGATGCTTATTTGTACGAACAAAAATTTCATAAACCTTTTAAAGATTTTAAAATTCATTGCGAATTAATTACAAAAGAAAAACTAAGTCCAGAACTTATTGATATTTTAAATAAAACTTATGAACAAACTTTTTCGATTGAAAACGGGGGCGTTAAATATCAAATTGGTCAACGAAATATGTATTATACTTATAAATATTTAATAGAAGATAAAACGGGAATTAAAACATTTTTATATAAAATAATTGATTTTTGGACTCCTCATAAACAAAAATATCAATATTTTAGTTCCCATATTACGCAAATAGATGAAACAATATTAAATAAAGATCATCAACCTTGGTATCATCCTTGGTTAACTAATAAAATAAGTACTTCTTCCTTTTTAGATTTATATGAAACTTCCATGCAAGAAGCTTTAGTTTTATTTACCAAAACTGATGATTTTTTACATGATAAAATTAATGAAAAAGAATATCTTAAATATCTCCAAGATAAATCATATCTTACCGGATTATCGTGGAAAAAGAAAGTAACTATTAAACATCTAGAGTTTTAAATTACCAATAGCAGTAGCTAGAATTTTGGCTAATTTCTTTTGATAAGATTTGGTAATTAATAAATTGCGTTCTTGATAATTTGATAAAAAACCACATTCAATTAATACCCCTTCAACATTTAACTTATCGTACATATAAGTTTTAGTTGGTATTTTTTTTACTTCTCGATTAGTTTTTAACTCTTTATTTAAAGCATCTTGAAGTTGTAGGGCAATTAATTTATTATTAGTACTTTTATTATTATAAAAAACTTGAGGACCATAATACTGAGAATCTTCTAAATAATTTAAGTGAATTGAAAAATAATAATCAGCTTGACTTTCGTTAATTAATTTAATTCGATTGTCAAAATCACTTTTTTTACGTAGCGAAGCCTTCGGTTTAGATAAATCGTAATCGCCATTTCTAGTTAATAATACGCTAGCTCCTAAACGACTCAATTCTTTTTCTAACTCTAAAGTAATAGCTAAATTAATATCTTTTTCATAAATATCATTGTACATAGTGCCCGGATCAACGCCACCGTGACCACTATCTAAAATTATTACTTTACCCATTAAAGGCAGACTAGCAAAAACAATATGATTAGCTAAAAAACCAATGGCAATTAAAAAAAGAAGGCATACCTTTACTAAATACTTTTTCATAGTAGAGTATATGCACTATACAATTATTTTTGCCAAGGAAAATTAAATAATTTTCTTTTTCTTTCTAGATTTTGATTTTCTATAGAATTAATTACTCGATTAACATCCATCCCCATAATAGTACTCATAGCTACTAATTGATTCCATAATTCTTCAAATTCAACATAGTAATAATCATAAACGGAACCAGTAGTTACTACCTTTACTTCAGTTACGGGTGCCATTTTAAGCTGAGGATTTTGCGTTAACTCTAATTTAATAAAACGATTGTCATAAGTTAATATTAATTGACTATCCATGGCTTCATCGTCATACCAAGTAATTTTATTTTCAACTAAATTAATAAAATCTTTAGGTAAAACAGAGGTCATATTATCATAATCGCCACTTAAAAAATAATTGCCAACCATTCTTTTCATTAAATTATCCAGTAATTTAGCTACTTTTCTTTCTTGGATATTATTAGAAAAACTATCAAATAATAAAACTAAATTTTGATTATTGGCAATAAAATTAATATTATTATTGATATCTCGATAAATACAAAGTTTTTTGTCACCTTTATTAATTAATATTTTATTATCATTTAAACTTATAGTAAAGTTTTCCTCTTCCATTAAAACATCCCCTAAACACCATTTTATTATATCATATTTTTAGTAGATAATAAAAACCCATCAATTGGGTTTTTAAAACATTGAAAACTTTTTCTCCAAGATAAGCTTCTATCTTTTTGAGAATTGTGGAGCCCGACGGGCTTTCTTTAGTCCTGGTTTTTTCCGTTCTTTAACTCTTGGATCACGAGTAACAAATCCCGCAACTTTTAAACGTTTCCGATAAGCATCTTCACTAGTTTGATCAGAATTAGCATCGTATTTTAATAATGCTCGAGTAATTCCTAGACGGATAGCTCCAGTTTGACCTGAGAAACCTCCACCTTTAACAGTTACATTAACATCAAACTTATTTTCATTGTTGGTTAAAACTAATGGTTGTTTTAAATCCATAACTAAGGTAGCATAAGGCATATATTCGTTAACATCGATACCATTAACTAAAATTACCCCTGTTCCACTAGTTAGAGTTACTTGTGCACTAGAACGTTTTCTTCTGCCAGTAGCAGACCAACTATTTTTAGTTGTAGTTTTTGTAGTAGCCATATTACCCTCCTAATCAACTTTCATTTCTATTGGTTTTTGAGCAGCATGTTTATGATCACTATCAGCATAAACAAATAATTTCTTAGCCATTTGTCTTCCTAACCGATTATGAGGAAGCATACCTTTTATTGCTCTTTCGACCATTTCTTCAGGATACTTTTCCACCATTAATTTGGCATTACGTTCTCTAAGTCCTCCTGGATAACCACTATGGTCATAATACATCTTATCGTTTAATTTATTTCCCGTTAAAATTACTTTAGAAGCATTTATAATAATTACATAATCTCCACAATCAACATGAGGAGTATAAGTAACTTTATGTTTACCTCTTAAAATTGTTGCGGCTTTTGTTGCTACTCGACCTAAAGCGATTCCTTCAGCATCGATAACATACCACTTACGTTCAATATTTTCTTTCTTTTGCATGAATGTTTTCATGAATATTTTTCCTTTCATAAGTCATCCATATCTAAGCTTTCCCAAGGCTTAATACTTCATAACAAACAAAATGTACCAGTTAAAATTATATGCAAAGAACTACAAAAAGTCAAACAAAAATCATGAATTTTCATACAAAACTTCTTCTAAATATAAACCATTGGCAGGAGCACAACGTAAAGTTTTATGATAGTCTTTTTCCTTAACCATCCTCTCGATATCTAAAATCGGACATTTATTTTCGTTATAATCGAGCATTGCTCCCACTAAATTACGCACCATATAGCGATAAAAGCTTTTGCCATAAAAATGAATTTCTAAATAATTCTTAGTCTTTTTAAAAGTAATTTTGTAGATTTCGTTATTGTAGTTTTCTCTTACCCCCGAAACAAAATTATGAAAATCGTGGCGACCGACAAAAATTTGAGCACATTCTTTCATTTTTTTTAAATTTATTTTTTTATCATACATTAAATAATAATTATAAAGTAAAGGATTGTATGTTCCCGTCCATATTTTATACATATATTTTTTACCCACTGCCTTATGACGAGCATGAAACGAAGTATCAGTACTTTTACAGTCGGTAATATATATATATGGTTTGATAATATTATTCAAAGCCTTTTTTAGCCGTAATGGTTCTATTTTATTAGGTAAATCAAAGTGAGCACATTGTCCCAGCGCATGCACCCCAACATCGGTTCGACCAGCCCCCTTAATTACGATGGGTTCTTTAGCAATAATTGTTAGGGCTTCTTCAATAGTTTTTTGTACTGTCTTCTTATCTTTTTGTCTTTGAAAGCCATAAAACGCTCCACCATCATATTGAAATTTTATAAAATAACGCATTTTAAACACTCCTATAAATAGCTTTTAATAATTCTTTTAGTTCTGTATAATTACCAATATTTTTCTTAGTGGTATTTATATATTTTGTAAATTCCATTATTGGTGGTAAGTCAAAATATAACTCTAACTCTTGAGAAAATAAATCTTCTTTACCAAAAGTACGAATAGTATTTTCCTTAGTCAAAATTACTAAGTTATCAACTAAATTTAATAAGAAATCTAAGTTAGAATCAAATAAAACTATTGTTTTATGATAATGTTTTACTAGTTTTATCAATAATTGTTTAAAAAATAATAGTTCTTTTTCATTAAAAAAAGCATCAAAATAATAAAAATTTAATTGTTCGCGATTATCTATTAAAGCCATGGCTAACTCTAATTTTAACTGATCACTACTAGCTAGTTCATTAATTTGTTTACTACCAATAGAAGAATCTAAATTAACCATTTTTAAAGAATCTAAAAAACGTTTAGAAGAACAACGCTTAGTATCTAAAACATATTTTTTAACAGTGACATCAGGATATTCATTAGCTATAAAAATCATATTTTTGTGCACATAATTTTGATCAAAAGCAAAACCTTTAATAGCATTAATTTGACCTTTTTTAATATAATCATTTATTTCCATAGATGATCACCTAAATCTTTTTTATTATCATAAATAGTATCGATAAGATTATAATAATTAAGTTGAATGGATAAATCAATATAAAATGGTAAACCTATGCCTAATCGTTTTAATAATTTTTCTTCTTTTAATACTTGTTTAGTCCATCCTTCAATAGCTATTTTTCCTTCATGCATTACTATCATATATGGATAATCCAAAGCATACTCAATCTTATTAGAAACTAGAACTACTGTCATAGCTTGTTTTTTAAAATACTCATTAAATTTTTGTCTATCGTGATTAGTTAAAAAATCAAAAATATGATCTATAAATAGTAGTTGGGGATTATGATGTAATACTGAACATAAAAGTACTAATTTTTGTTGATAAAAAGAGATATTATTAGGATTTTCTTTTAAATTAAGCGGAGAAAAGAAAGATAAAACTAATTCTTTTTGTGCTTCTGTTAACAATTGATATTGAATCTCTTCTGCGATACTTTTCGTTTTAAAAACGGATTTATTAAACAAAACTAAACAATTTTTATTTTGGTTAGCAATAGCTTTTAATAAAGAAAGCATAAAACTAGAATCGGTTCCACATAAAAATGTAGCTACTCCGTCATAAACGTTTAAAGAAACCTATGTATTTTTAGTTATAGGTAATTTGTCTAAAGATAATAAAACCCGCATATAACCACCACTTCACTTATTATACAGATGAACAAGCGAAAAAAAAAGAGTTTTTAATTACTCTCATTTTCTGGTAATTTAATAATAACTTCATCTGGTAAAGAATATAAATATTTTTCTCTGGCATAGCGAGCAACATAATCACTATCTTGTAATTTAGTAATCTCGGATTGAAAAGATTCAGCATCATGTAATAAGTTATCATATTGAGATTCTAAAACAGCAATTTGGTTTTTATTTTTAACAATTTGACAAAAATTATTAAAGACATTGGCAATTATAATACCAACTAATAAAAATATCGTAGCATATATAAAAGTATAATGCCATTTTAGTTTCAGTTTTTTTACATAATACTTTTTCTTAGTCATTTATATTCCCTATCTTCCACTAGAAGTATAACACGAAAAAATTAATGTTTCAATTTTTTAACTTTTATTTTACATAATTTTCGCAATTTTTTTTCATATATATCGGCCAGGAAAAAACCGAGAAATAAAACTAAGATAAAATAAATATGAATAACGCCATAATTTATATGATACATAGCTAAAACATATAATAAAGCTACATCTAAAATAAATACTAAGGTAATTAAATAACGCCATACCACAGAATATTTCCAAACTAATTTATAATTTAATTTGCTGACAATATAAAAAAAGATACCAAAAAGAAAAGAAAATAAAAAAGAAATAAGCTGAATTTTATAGTCCATTATTTAAATAATTTAGCAAAGAAACTTTCTTTTGGTTGATTTCCATCACTATCTAAATAACTAAAACTATCAATCTTTCCTTTTATTTTTACATTGCCATCATGAGTATCAAGTTTTAAGATTTCTAAATTATGTCCTTTTAGTAATATCATTCCCATGCTGCTTTCCATTAAAAATTCTTCATTATCAAAGCTGGTAATTTTCTTGATACCAGTTAAAAAGATTTCTCTTCGATCATTTATTTTTAATTCGTGACTACCTAACATAATATTATCCGCTTCTTTATCCATTATAAACACGCTCCCACTACAATATTATGTGAAGTAGCTAAAAATATGCTTAAAAAAAATCTAGTTTCCTAGACTTTAAATTTATTCTTCACTGGTTTTATTATATTCGTCTAAAATAGCTTTTTGGAACATTGTCCGAACATCGGTGTTGATAGGATGAGCTATATCTCGGTATTCACCGGATGCGGTTTTTCGACTTGGCATTGCAATAAACAAACCATTATCACCCTCAATGATACGAATATCATGAATAGCAAAGGCATTATCTAAAACAATTGTTGCTATTCCTTTCATTCTATTTCCTTCTTTTTCAAATTTACGAACTGTTACTGATGTTATTTCCATAAGACACTCCTTCTAAAGTTTTCTAGTAACTTAAATATATTGTAATTCATTATTTAAAACTTATCAAGACTTTTTATAAATACTCAACACGTATTTCACCGGTAGCAATATCTGAATAATTAAAACTTTTCTCTAAACCATTCTCATTAACCGTAAAAATACTAGGATAAACATTGGATATATAGCCTTCTACTTGGTAATTTTTATTACGCATGCCAAAAACTTTAATTATGACATTTTTATTTAAATGTTTTCTAACATCCTCTTTTATTGCATCTAAATTCATTTTTCCTCCTTATCTTGGGTAGCCGACATACATTAAACCATTACACATTAATCCTCCCATGCCGTCTTTCCCATATTTAGTTTTATCAAGCAATTTGATTAAATCAATTTCTCGATTGCGTTCTGTAAGAGAAATATCGGTGGCAATAATGGCTGGATCTAAACAATGAATATTAATTCTTTTCGGACTAGAGGCAAAATTGGCGCCCGCTTTAATAAGTTCTTCATAATTACTTTGACAAGCCCCGGCTATAATTACTAATTTCTCATGACTTTTCTCATATTTTCGACATTCTTTAACGGCTTTAATAAAGTTTTCAGTATTTTTATAATTACTTATATCTTCAATATTTCCCTTCTTTTGATAATATGCATCATGACCCGTAATTATGACTATATCAGGTTTATATTCTTCTAATAAATCTTTTATTTTATAGGGAATATCCACTTCATTTAATTTCTTCCCCACAGCATATACATTATGTTTTTTATAATAATTTAAACATCTAGTTAAATAATCTTGATCGCCATCTATATGCAAGATTTTACCTGGTAAATAAAAAAAGTCATTTCGATCTAAATTGGTTTCTTCTGTGTCTTCAATTTCGATCTTTAACTCTTCTTGTTCTTCTTCGGTGGCAATTTTTAAATCTTTAATATCACTATCGGCACAAAGACGAACATCAATTCCTTTTAAATAACAAGTATTACCTTTGATATTAATCACTTTAAAAAGTGTATCGTTATGATAACTATTGCGGGTTACATAATCCCCTTTTTTTACTTGCATAACTTTCACCATTAAATTATATGCAATTTTTATAAATTTGCTTTTAAAGAGATTCCCATATTTTTTTAAAATCCGTTTTACTTATTTCTTCAGCACGGACATTTTCTTTATAGCCTAACTCAGTTAAAATAGCTAAAACTTTTCCCCAATCATAATTCTTTAAATTATTTTTTAACGTTTTCCTTTTATTTTGAAAAGCCTCTTTAATAAATTTAAAATAACCATCTTCGTTTACTATCGGTTTATCGTTTCTTTTTTCTAACAATACGACCGCACTATCTACTTTCGGTACCGGAACAAAGTTTTCGCGACCTACTATAAATAAAAGTTTAGCATTATAATAATAATCTATTAATAGCGTAAAAGCATTATAATCCTTACTATTAGCATCTGCTACTAAACGATAAGCAAATTCTTTTTGGACTAAAAGAACAATTTTAGTAAAAACAATTTCACTATTTACTAATTTTAATAAAATAGGTGACGTTATATAATAAGGAATATTGGCAATTACATAAATATTTTGATAATGTTTATTTTTTAAATCTTTTTTTAAATCTCGTTTTAAAAAATCATCATAAATAATATGCGTTTTGGCACTTTCATAACTATCTAAATATTCTTTCATACGATAGTCAATTTCATAACCTAAAAGCTCACTTTCTTTGTTGCTTAAATACTTAGTTAATGCGCCCATACCTGGTCCAATTTCAATGATTAAATCATCTTTTTGAGTGGTTATACTATTAGCTATTTTATTTAATATCTCTTTATTTTTTAAAAAGTTTTGACCATATTTTTTTATGGCTTTTACTGGTTGCATAAACTCCTCCTAATCAAAAAAATGGCTTATTGCCATCCATTTCTTAAAATATCATAAGTAATTGTTGAGCGTCCAATCGAAGAGTAAGCATATTCTAAATTATTGGTTAATAAATCGATATCATTTCCTAGAACTCCTCGATCTAAAACAATGGCGATTATCGGATCAGTCGCAATATTAGGTTTATTAAATCTAATAATCGTCCCACAAGCTAAATTAGAAGATGAGGCCACAATCCGAACATTACCATATGATATATCATTATATGTATCTAACCCTGATAAAACGTTATAGTTAGGTAAACAAGCCAGTCTACCACTACATAGTGGACAATCAGCAGTATAACCAGTTAAATCTCCTGTATAGGTATCTTTGGCACTATATAAATCATTAGCTATATCCTCTTTTAATTTTAAGGCCATTGTAGCTAAATCAATGGATTTATTATAATTATCATTTACAACTTTCATTTCTACTTCCGTATTACTTGAATCAACCACAATGACAAGGATAACAATAACTGCTAATTGAACAAATTTCCAAATACTTTGCAAAGGATTATGGTTCATTTGTTTCCACCTCGTATCTAAAAATCATTCTACCAAAAAACCAGCTAAATGTCAAAAATTCGAGCGATATTTTGATTGGTAATTTTAGCTAATTCAACCACATTAATTGCATAAAGATCGGCGACGAATTTAGCAATATCAAGAATATGACTAGGATCATTTGGTGTACCACGATAAGGAACAGGTGTTAAATAAGGCGAATCTGTTTCTAATACTATATATTCTAAAGGAATTTCTTTTATGACATCTTTTAAATGACAATTCTTAAAAGTTATCACTCCATTTATGCCCAGTAAAAACCCCATGTTTATATACTGTTTAGCTGTTTCTAAACTCCCACTAAAAGAATGGATAACTCCTTTGACATGAAACTTTTTTAAACAATTTATCGTATCTTCAGTAGCTTCTCTTGAATGAATAACGACAGGTAAATGATATTTTTGGGCTAAAGCTAATTGATACTCAAATAACTCAATTTGTTTTAATTTATTTTCTTTGGTGTAATAGTAATCTAAACCAATTTCTCCTATAGCAACTATTTTGGGATGAAGAAAGTATTGTTCTATAAATTGCAAGTCAGAAAGATGATACTTATCTACTTCTTCAGGATGGATTCCTAAAGTGCCATACACATTTTCTTTATCCACTATTTTTAGTACTTCATGATTAGTCTCATCACTACATCCTGCAACAATATATCTATCTACTTGGTTAGCTAAAGCTTTTTTTAAAATACAATCAATATCATCATAATACTCTTTAAATAAGTGACAATGAGTATCACAAAACATTTATATCACCTACCTACTTTGTTTATATTGCTTATGGAGTGCTAATAACAAAGGTTCACTAAATTCTTCAGCTGTATCATTATCAATTGCTAATATAGCTTCTTCGACATTATTTTCTAAGTCATCTTTATTAGTTTCACTAACAATTTTGCCAGCAAATAATTCATCTTTCATCGTCTTATCATAAACAATTTGATGCGCTAAATCGACATACATTTCATTTTCATCCCGAATTAAACTATGATAAATATTACCATCAAAAATATAGGGACGTAATTCCGTTATTAAATCGGCGGGCTCATCTAAAATATGAATAAAATTCCACGATTGATTATGACAATCTCCAGCTAAAGAAAACCGACAAGTTCGAATATAATTTAATGCTGTAAATTGATGCCGATAATAATCTCTCAAGCTATAAAAAGAATACTCATTAGCAATAGTTTCTAAATAAATTTTGTGATCTAAATATTCGATATTTTTGACATAGGGAGAGATTTGAGCTAATTCAATTACGTTTTTAGGAATCTCTTTGTTAGTTTCACAACCTAAATCATCGACAACATCAATAATATGATAACGATTACAAAAATTAAAGTCATTTAGTAAGCTATGAAATAAAGAAATATATTGCGGATAAAAAGTATATACATACTTCTTTAACGAATATAATAAATCATAATTCCAATCTTGTATCTCTCCATAATAAGCCAAAAAAGGAAGATTGGTTTGTCCTAAAAATAATATTAAAAATTGTTGAATCTTTTTTTCATTAATTTCTCGATATTGAAATTCATTTTCATAAAAAATATTTAAGTAATCCATTACCTCACCTCTATTTTTTCTCATCTATTCTTTGAAATAATATTTCGGGTTGATTTAAATTATAACCAAAATCAGGAATAAACTCTAAATCTTGGGCTTCGGTATTTAATTGACTTAAAATTTTCTCACTGGTTTGGGGTAAATAAGGGAATAAATAAACCGCACATACCCGAATAGATTCAATTAAATTATAAAGGACTGTTTCTAACCGATCTTTTTTGGTTTCATCTTTAAAAAGAAGCCAAGGTGTTGTTTCATCAATATATTTATTACATCTTCTTAGAACATCAAAAATACAATCAATAGCTCCCCCTACTTCTAAATGATCCATCTTTTCTGCTATTTTGGTTCCGAGTTCATTAGTCATAGTTATTAATTCTTTATCGACATCTTCTATAACTTGTTTATTTATAATATGACCTGCAAAATATTTTTGAGCCATAGCAATGGTCCGATTTACTAAATTTCCTAAAATATTAACTAAATCGCCATTTATTCTTTCGATAAGTAACTCTCTTGTAAAAACCCCATCAGATGCAAAAGGAATTTCATGTAATAAATAATAACGAACAGCATCTACTCCAAACTCTTTAACTAAATCATCAGCATAAATTACATTTCCCTTAGATTTACTCATTTTACCATCCCCCACAATTAACCAAGGATGTCCAAAAACTTGTTTGGGTAATGGCAAATCTAAACTCATGAGAAAACATGGCCAATAAATAGTATGAAAACGAATAATATCTTTACCTATCAAATGTAAATCAGCTGGCCACCATTGTAAAAATTCTTCGTTACTACCATCAGGATCATAACCAATATTGGTAATATAGTTAGTTAGGGCATCTAACCAGACATAAACGACATGTTTAGGATCGAAATCAACGGGAATTCCCCAATCAAAAGAAGTTCTAGACACACATAAATCTTGTAGGCCCGGTTTAATAAAATTATTAATCATTTCATTCTTCCGAGATTCTGGCTCTATAAATTCAGGATGCTCTTCGATATACTTAATTAAACGGTCTTGATATTTACTCAATCTAAAAAAATAGGCTTCTTCTTTTTTTTCTTCGACAGCTCGACCACAATCAGGACATTTGCCATCTACTAGTTGTGATTCCGTCCAAAAAGATTCACAAGGGGTACAGTACAACCCTTTATATTCTCCTAAATAAATATCACCTTGATCATACATTTTTTTAAATATCTTTTGGACAATTTTCTCGTGATTAGCATCTGTGGTACGAACAAATTTATCATAACTCGTATTCATAATATCCCAAATATCTTTTATTTCTTTCGAAACATTGTCGACATATTCTTTAGGACTAATACCAGCTTCTTTAGCTTTTATTTCAATCTTTTCACCATGTTCATCCGTACCGGTTTGAAAATAAACATCATAACCCATAAGTCTTTTATACCGAGCAATACTATCGGCGAGAACTATTTCATAAGTATTACCAATATGGGGTTTAGCTGATGTATAAGCAATAGCAGTTGTTATATAATATTTTTTCTTCATTTTTATCCCTCTCTTATCTTCTTTACTAAAGATTATGTTTTATTAATAGTAAATAACAGAAAAAAAATCATAAATTAAGGGCGAAGTAAATTTCCGCGGTACCACCTTAATTCATGATTAAATCATGCACTTAAATTCGTAACGAGAATGAATCGATTTAACTCCAGAACCATGTTCATATTTTTTCCTTTATTTGTCTTCCACCACTAACAAACTCTCTTTAAAATTTAAAAATACTACTCTTTCCTTCTTCATTAATTATGAGTATCTTAACATAAAATTTATTTGGTTTCAAGAAATATCAACTTTACTAATAATCAAATTAGATAATAATTTTAATAAATTAAATTGATACTCCGAAATAGGACTAGATTCTTGATAAAAAATAATCAAACCTAGACAATCGATGGAGGAAATAATGGGTAAAACTAAAAAATATCCTGTTAAGCTATGATCTTTAAAATTATAAGTTTCTAATGTACTTTTAGTTACCGATTCACGATTATGAATATAACGTAGTAAACGATCTCCTATTTCTTCATGAACTGGAATATTTTTTACTCCGGAATAAAGCACTTTATCTCGATCGGTAATTAATATGTTAAAATCATAAGTTTGATCTACAATATTAGCTAAATTGGTTACAATTTCACTGTAATCTTGCATTTTGGAATATTTTTTTAAAAGAATATGGTCATTTTCCACAAAAATTTCTAAATTTTCACCATCTCTTATTCCTAAATTTCTTCTTATTTCTTTTGGTAAAACAATTCTTCCTAGTTCATCAATTTTTCTAATAACTCCTGTAGATTTCAAAAGAAAACCAACTCCTCTACCATTTAGTGTGAGTAAGAGTTGGTATTTTTATGCTTAATTTTTTTACTTTTCTAAATCCTTAACAATCATATCTAATAATGGCACAATATAGTATAAGAAATGTTTATCATTCTTTTTAATAAGTAAAGTAATAATAATTTTTTTATTAACATATTTAAAAGCAAAATTAGTATTAATATTATAAGCTTCTAAAAATAATTTATCGCCTTTTAACTTTGTAGATATTTCTGAAGGTATTTCTATTTCAATAGCTTTTTCTGTCTCTCGGACTTGCGTTATATTTAATTGTTTAGCTAACTTTTCAAACCATTCTTCATACATATAAATTTCCATATCATCGGTAATTTTACCAAAACGATCTATTAAAATAGCTTTCACTTTGTTTAAAGAATCTTCGTTAGAAACACCATTAATTAATTGATGAATTTCAATTTTTACATCTTCATCGCTTACATATTCATCACTAATATGGGTACTAACATTAATAAGTGATTGCGTTTCAGTATCTTCTTCTACTAAAGTACCATGTAATCGTTTAATTTCTTCATCAATCATTTGCATATAAAGTGATATACCAACTGAATCTACAAATCCGGCTTGTTCACTACCTAAAATATCTCCTGCTCCCCGTAAAGATAAATCCCGCATGGCAATACGATAACCACTTCCTAGTTCCGTAAAATCTTTGATGGCTTGTAATCGTTTCACTGCAATATCATTTAATACCTTGCTTTTATCATATAATAAATAAGCATAGGCAATACGATCACTTCTACCTACTCGGCCTCGCAATTGATACAATTGACTTAAACCAAAATGATCAGCATCATAAATAATTAAAGTATTTGCATTAGGTATATCAATACCAGTTTCAATAATCGTAGTACAAACTAAAATATCAAATTCTTGATTAACAAATGATTCCATAATATTATCTAGTTCTCTTTTTGAAAGTTTTCCATGAGCAAACTCTATTCTAGCTTCAGGAATCATCGTTTGCAAACGACTACTAAATTCTTCTATTGTGGCAATCTTGTTATATAAAATAAATACTTGTCCTTTACGTGCTAATTCTTTATAGATAGCATCTTTAACAATTAAATCATTTTCACTAAGTACATAAGTTTGCACCGGATAACGATTTATCGGGGGCGTATCAATAATAGATAAATCTCTAAGACCACTCATCGCCATTTTTAAAGTTCTAGGAATCGGGGTAGCAGACAATGTTAAGACATTTACATCTTTCTTCATATTTTTTATTTTTTCTTTATGGGTAACCCCAAAACGTTGTTCTTCATCAATTACTAACAATCCTAAATCTTTACAAACAATATCATTACTTAATAACCGATGGGTTCCAAATAATAAATCTATTTTACCATTTTTTAAATCAGCTAAAATTCTTTTAACCTCTTTACTAGAAGTAAAACGATTTAATAAAGCTATTTCGATAGGATAAGATGCAAATCGTTCTAGAGCAGTATTATATTGTTGCTTGGATAAAATAGTAGTTGGACATAAATATAAGACTTGTTTATTATTTAAAATAGTTTTAAAAATGGCCCGAAAAGCTACTTCCGTTTTGCCAAATCCCACATCACCACATAACAAACGATCCATCGGTACAGGACTACGTAAATCATTTTGAATTTCTTCAATCGCTCGCAATTGATCTTTGGTTTCTTCATACGTAAATTGGGAAGCAAAAACATCTTCTTCTGGGTAATCTTTATAAGCAATACCTTTAGTTTGACTCCGAATTGCATATAATCGCATCAGTTCTTCAGAAATATCTTTAATTTTTCTTTGAACTTGTCTTTTCTTTAATTCCCAAGACGTACTATTTAATTTATTAACCTTAGGTTTTTCCCCATCACGATCCGTATATTTATAAATATTAGTTATTTTTTCCACCGGAATATAGACTTTATCACTTCCGGCATAATTAATTTGAATAAAATCTTTTAATAAACCTTGTTGTTTTAAAGTAACAACCCCATTATAAATACCAATACCATGACTACGATGAACCACATAATCACCTAATTTTAAATTTTCAATAGAATTTATTTTTTTCCCAATTCTTAAAGTATTTCGATACTTAATAGGTTCATTTTTAACATCTTCAATATCAAATTCAGATATAACCATATAATTTTGAAATTGAAACCCTTTATTTAACTTCTGCATTATAATTGTTATGCCATTTACAATAGGATTCATCTTTACTACTGCTCTTGGAAATAACTCTAATATTTGCTTTTTTTGACTATCTTTTGATAAACAAAAAACTACTGTTTTCTTATTATTTAGCCACTTAAAAACTTTTTGTTGCAATAAATCATAATTAGAACGAAAATTTTCTATTTCGGTTGATTCATAAGTAAAGGTAGGATACTTACTATGAGTTAAATTATTAAGTCGATCTAAAAAGAGAACTTTATTCGTATGCATATCTTCTAAAGCATACATAAATTGATAGTCTTTATTAATATCACTTGATTGTTTATATTCTAATATATCTTCACTAATCTTTTTATAACCAGCTTCTATTTGTTCATAATCAAAATAAGCAACAATAGGATTATTTAATAATTCTAATAAACTACTATGTTTATCACTAATTATTTCTTTATAAGGATATAAGTCTAATTCATTAATGTTTTCTAGGGATAATTGGGTATTCTCATCAAAATAACGAATTGATTCAATTGTATTGCCAAAAAATTCTATGCGTATAGGATGTTCACTTTCAATAGGAAAAATATCTAAAATAAAGCCTCGTAAGGCATAATACCCGGTAGTGGTTACAATACTATCCCGTTCATAACCATAATTTTCTAACTCATTTATTAGAGTATCACGCTCTATAATAGTATCTTTTTTAAGTTTTATAGATTCTAATTGTTCTTCTTTAGGTAGGAATTTTAAATATCCCATTAAATTAGTAACCACAATATGTTTACCTTCGCTAATTAATCGTAAAGTTTCTAATCTTTTTATTTGTAAATCGGGAGATGTTGCTAAAGCAACGGTAGATAAAAAATCATCCATCGGAAAAAGAAGCACATCGTTTGTATATGTACTTAATAAGGAATATAATTGATTACTTTCATACAAAGAATTAGTTACAACTAGTAAATTATCAGGATACTTATTATAGTAAGCTAATAAATACTGGACACTTAATTCATTAGTTAATCCGGTAATGCGAATATTTTTATCTAAATTAAACTGTTCTGTTAACCATTTCATATTACCCTCTATAATTATATTTACTAACCGTTTTAGCTAAGCCATATTTAATAAAAGATTCGATAATTTGAAAATATAATGGCATAGTATCATCTAAATATTTCTGTTCTTCTTTAGAAAATTTTCCTAGTACATAATTAATAGTATCCCCTTTTGTAGCATGAGATATACCAATTTTTAAACGACCAAAAGCCTCTGTATGCAAAGAGGCAATAATTGATTTAATGCCATTATGTCCCCCCGAAGAACTATTAGTTTTTAGTTTATATTTTTGAAAAGGCAAATCCATATCATCTTGAATTACTAATATATCTTCTGGAACAATATCATAGTACTTGGCAGCCAAGGAAACGGAATTACCCGATAAATTCATAAAAGTTTGTGGTTTTAAAAACAATACTTTTTCATTATCAATGACCTTTATTTGATATAAACCTTCAAATTTTGCTTTCCAATCAGAATTATTTACATAAGCATCTATTATTTTAAAACCTACATTATGTCTGGTATTTTCATATTCTGAACCAGGATTTCCTAAACCCACTATCATTTTCATAACATCACACCCTAAAAATATTTTGATAACTTTTTTGATCTGTTATATATAACGGTGGTGAAATTTGCACCGCATTTCGTGCCCCTTTGATACATTTTATCAAAACTATATTAGCACTTCTATCATTTTTTGTATAAACAAACTGAATTTTTTTAGCCACAAGATTATATTTTTCACATAAATAAAGTATTTCTTCTAATCTACTGGGAAGATGAACTAAATAAAATGTCCCCTTACTTTTTAAAGAATAAGCTACAACTTTAAATAAATCTTCTAGTGTTAAGGTTATTTCATGACGCGCTATCGCTTTGATTTCATTAGTGTTTTTTAAAGAAGAATTACTTTTATAATAAGGTGGATTAGCAACAACTATGTCAAAATTATTTCCCGGGAAATAATTTTTAAGGTTTTTAACATTATCACAAATCAGTTTTATTTGCTTTTCTTTGTGATTTAAATGAATTGATTCTTGTCCTAATTGATAAATTGGTTCTTGCATTTCAAAGGCAACAATAGGATTTGGATAATAAAAAGATAAAATTAGTGAAACCGCTCCATTACCAGCACATAAATCTAATATTTTATCTTGGTTATTCACATTATCCACAAATTCAGCAAGTAAAATTGAATCTAAGGAAAATTTAAAATATTCCGAATCCTGGGCAATTTTGTAGCCATAATCATATAAATCATTTATGGTTTTCATTGTTTAAATTAATTTCTACAATTTCATTGCCAGTATCGACTTTAATACAACGTTTTAATATATCTATAGAAACTACTTTTCCTTCCACATTTTCATAGGATACTTTCGCCCCGATATTGGGTAATCCTTGCCGGGATTCTAAATAACATTCATCTTCGTAAGCTAGACAACACAATAAACGGCCACAACAACCATTAATTTTGGAAGGATTTAAAGCTAAATTTTGATTTTTAGCCATATTCATTGTTACTGATTCTAAAGTTTTTAAAAAAGTACTACAACATAACTCTTTTCCACATTGTCCAATGCCACCAATATTACTAGCTTTATCGCGAGCCCCTATTTGGCGTAATTCAATCCGAGTATGATACAAACTAGCTAATTTCTTGGTTAACTCACGAAAATCGACTCGTTCCTCGGCCGTAAATTGAAACAGAAGTTGCCGCCGATCAAAAGTAAAAGAAGCATTTAAAAACCGCATATCTAAATTTAACTCATTCGCAATTTTTTGAGCATTTTTTATAGCTATTTCAGCATCTTTTAAATTTTTTAAATAAGTTTGATAATCGGCTTCGGTGGCCATTCGGATAATTTTTTTTATTTCGGAAAAATCTTTAATTTGGGTATAATCGATTTTCTCCACTACTTTTCCATATTGTAAACCTTTTTCGGTTTCCACAATAACGGCATCATCACAAGAAAGCGTTAAATCTTCACCATCAAAATAATATACTTTTCCTTTACTATTAAATCTTACACTATAAATATTCATATTACTCCTCCACCCGAAGTACAAAATCATCTAATAACAAGTTTATATTAACATTATAATTGATTTTTTCAAGTATTTCATTAACCAAATATATCCTTTTGATAATATCCTTAGTATTTAATTTTTGCATATCTTTTAAATGTTCGTAATTTAGCTTACCATCTAATAAATTTAAATAAACAGTTAATATAATTTGAAATAATTCTTTAATTTGATCTCGTTCTAGTTTTTTATCAACAATTTTTTTATTAACAAAAATACTTTTAGTCTTGACGATTTCGACATCATATAAGTAGGAAATAGCTAATTGTTCTAATTCTTCCGACCAGGTTTCTTTAGGCATATCATAATAAGATTTTAAGTAATCACACCTACTTTTAATAGTACTGATAACATTTTCTTTATTATTGGTAATTAAAAAACCTATGGTATTCGGCTCTGGTTCTTCGATAAACTTAAGCATCGTATTAGCAGAAGCAGCATTTAATTTCTCAGCTTCATTAATAATATAAATATTAAATTTAGCTATATAAGGTTTATGAGCAAATTCCTGTTTTAAATCTTCTATTTGTTCCTTTTTAATAGCTTGTCCATCGGGATAAATTAAAATTAAAGAAGGTAAAATATGATTATCTACTAAATGACATAAATTACATTTTTGACAATTTTCTTGGTATATTTCTGGACAATTAATAATCTTAACTAATTCTAATAAATCTTGCATTAATTGATTTTTATCATTAGTTTCAATTAAATAAATATGAGAAAGCCGATTCTCCCGAAATTTACTAATTAATTGTTCAATATTTTTATTTTTAATCACCCATAAATCACCTACTACTACCTAACTATGAAAAACATTACCACTAAAGATACTAAACCAGGTACCCCTAAAACCGATACTAAAGAAATAGTTAACACATTAATAGGAATTAGTACATCAAAGGAATTTACTAATAAATTTAATCCATACAACAATAAAAATGCAAATATAACTCGTTTTACTACTTTCAAAAGTTTTCCCATCATTAGAATCACCTAATTCATTCTATGAAGATAGGAGATATAATTATTCAGAAATTTGTTTGCGATCATCTAAAGCAGTTTGCAAAGTAATCACATCAATGTAGTCAATATCTGCTCCAATAGGGATACCATAAGAAAGTCTAGATATTAATACTTTTTTGCCTTCGAAAAGTTTTTTAATAAATAAAGTGGTGGTTTCTCCTTCAATACTTGGTTTTAAAGCTAATATTAGTTCAGGATTTTCTAACTTTTCTACCCGATCAATTAAACTAGCTAAATTAATATCTTCATAACTAACTCCTTCAGCAGGAGAAATAAGACCATTTAAAACATGATATGTTCCTTTATAATTACCAGCTTTTTCGAACGTAAAAACACTTTTATAATCTTCAATAACACATATTAAATTTTGATTTCGCGATTCATCAGCACATATTTCACATATTTCTTGATCCGTCAAATGACCACAAATTTTACAAGGATGCAGATCATTTTTGGCAGCTATTAATGAGGTACTAAATTCATTAATTTGATCACTATCTAAATTCAATGTAGCAAGAGCTAATCTTTCCGCACTTTTTTCTCCTATTCCTGGTAACTTTTTATAGTATTCAATAATATTTTCTAACTTTTTAGGATAAATCATTTTTAAAATAAACCACCTAAACCATTACCTACCGAACCTAATTTAGATTCAATTTCTTTATCTATTTTCGTTAAAGCATCTTTAACAGCAATTTGGACCATATCTTCTAACATTTCTACATCATCTTGTTCATAAGTTTGGGGAGCTATTTTTATTTTCGTCATTTCCCTTTTGCCATTAAATTCTACTTCAACTAATTCACTTTTGCCAGTAAATAAGGTTTTATCTATCTCATCTTTTTTCTTTTCAATATCTCGTTGCATTTTTTGTGCTTGAGCCATTAAATTTTGCATATTCATATTATTATTCCTTCTTTCCTATTCTATCTCTACCTTTTCTCTATCGAATATATCCATTATATCACTAGTTTCAATATCTTTTCCACTATCTATTTTATTTTCTGAACTTTTAGGATTATAAACTGGTTCTTCTTCTTTTTGATATTTATAACCATCTTTTAAGTTTTGAACATACTTTTTTTTCGATTCTTCCCATTCATCTGCAGAAAAAGCAATAAATTTTATTGGTGTATTATAACTAGTAGTATACAAATTTTCTATCTCTTCTAAATGATGATTAAATAGTTCCGCACCACTTTTATTAGCATGAACAACTATTTGACTTTCTAAAGAAGCTAAAACCACTTCACAATCAATTACAATAGATTTTATTTCTGACGAACTTACGTTTGCTATAAATTCTTGCCATTTATCTTTGGCAGGAAGTAAATATTTTTTATCTGCTAACGCAAAACAATTATTTAAACGTACTTGTTTTAATTTTTCTAAATATTCGTGATATTCGGTATCGTTTTGATTATCTTCGGCTTTTATTTTTTCAACTTTTGTTTTTTCTTTTTTGGTTTCTACTTTAGGTTGGCTTTCTTCTTTTATGGTTTCTTCCTTTTTATCACTATTCAAAGGAATCGTCATATTTTCGACAAAAATCATAAATATTAACAAAAAAGG
>CAZQAO010000005.1:29684-34202 GCA_964591225.1 uncultured Muribaculaceae bacterium
TATTCAAAGGAATCGTCATATTTTCGACAAAAATCATAAATATTAACAAAAAAGGATCAATATTTATATTAATTTTATTTAATAAATCGTTTAATTCAAAGATTATTTGTTTCAATTTAGAATAAGCCGCATCATTACCTTGGCCTTTTAATTTTAATGATTCTGCAAATAAGCCATCGACCAATTTTTTAATAAATATTTTATAATCTGCCGTATTATTGGTTAAATTAGCAAATATTTCTTTTATTTTAGCATAATTATCTTCTAAAAAAGCTGTGATAATATTTTGAATTTGGACTGAGGATACAGAACCATAGTTAGCAATAACTGTTTCTAAATTAATAGCATTAGAACTGGTATATAGCTGATTTAAAATACTTAAAGCATCCCGCAATCCTCCATCAGATAAATAAGCTATTTCTTCTAAGGCTTCATCAGTAATTGTTATTTTTTCTTTTTGACATATATTTTTTAAATGATTAACTATTTCATTTTGATCAATTTTTTTAAAATCATAGCGTTGACACCTAGATAAAATAGTTATAGGAACCTTTTCAATATTGGTAGTAGCTAAAATAAATATGATATGAGCAGGAGGTTCTTCTAAAGTTAATAATAAAGCATTAAAGGCACTTTCTGATAACATATGGACTTCATCGATAATATATATCTTATATTTACTAAAAGATGGGGCAATTTTGACATTATTAATAAGTTCTCTTATTTCATCCACACCATTATTGGAAGCAGCATCAATTTCAATTATGTCAGCATTATGATTCATATTTATACAACTATTACACTTTTCACATGGTTTACCATCAACCAAATTCTCACAATTAATAGTTTTAGCAAAAATTTTAGCCGTACTTGTTTTTCCTGTTCCTCTAGGTCCAGTAAAAATGTAAGCATGAGCTAATTGATTATTTATTACTGCATTTTTAAGCATTTGAATAGTATATTTTTGACCTATTACTTCATCAAAATTTTTAGGTCGATATTTTCGATATAGAACCTTATAATCATTCTCCATGTCCCATCACCAATAGATATTATAGCATAAAGACATAAGCCTTACCGCTTATTTTTAAAAAAATTTGATAATAATTGTGGATAATCATTCATTGCAGTTTCACTTGATAATTGAATAAAATTACTTTTATTAAAATCATGTTTATATTCAGGTTTATCTAAATAATAGTAAACATTTTTTATTCTACTTTGTTTAATTACTTCCAGACACATATTGCATGGTTTCAATGAAACATATAGATCACAATCGTTTAGATTCCATCTTTTTAATTTCTTAGCTGCTTTTTTTATAGCTAAGATTTCGGCATGAGCAGTAATATCATGTAATGATTCTCGTTTATTATAAGCATAACTCAAAATTTTATTTTGATAAGTTATAACTGCTGAGACAGGTATTTCTTCATTCAAACTAGCTCTCTTAGCTAATTGTAATAATTTTTGTTCAATTTGTTGATTTAAATTCAATTAAATCTCTCCTTAATTAAAAAAGTGCACACGATTAGAGACTGATATGGCTGCTGTTTTCCAACTCTGACCAAGTTACAATATAACCGTTGCACGTTTTAAATATTAACATTTTCTTCTTAAAAAAACAATATGTTCCACGTGGAACATATATGTTTTACTATTTTAATTATTATTTTTGATGTTTCACGTGAAACATCATATTTTTATTTATAATAATTTTAATTATTTATATAAATTTTAGAAAAATAGGCAATTATGTTTTATTTTGAATTATTTTTTTATTAATCACTCTAATGTTTCACGTGAAACATTTTAGTTTTCTTCTTCATCTATAATTGTTTCATCAGTTTTTTCTACTAAACTTAATGTAGAAACTTCTTGATTATCTTTTAAATGAATTAATCTAACACCTTGAGTTACTCTACCTAAGACATTAATTTGATCTAGTGGCATTCTTATAATCATACCGGTATTAGTAACAATTACTAAATCATGATTGTCCCGAGCTAATTTAAATGCGGCCATATCACCATTTTTTTCGGTAACATTTAGTGCTTTTACACCTTTACTACCTCGTTTTGTTTGTCGATAATCACGTACATTTGTTTGTTTTCCATAACCTTTCTTAGTAACAATAATTAATGAATCTTGGTCAGTAGCTTTTTCAGCTCCAATACAAGTACTATGATCTAAAGTAATACCTTTAACTCCACTAGCTGTTCGGCCCATAATTCTTACTTCATCTTCAATGAATTTAACCATTCTTCCATCGCTTGAACCTAGTAATATACAATCTTTTCCCGTTGTTTTTTGAACAGAAATTAATTCATCATTTTCTTTTAAATTAATACAAATTTTACCACTCGTTCTTATATTATCAAATTCATTAATCGAAGTTCTTTTAACTATACCAAACTTAGTAGCAAATAATAAATATTTGGCTTCATCTTCTTTTTGAATACTTAAAATAGAATTAACTTTTTCTTCTTTATCAATTTGTAATAAATTAATAATTGGTAAACCTTTAGATTGACGACTAAACTCAGGAACTTCATATCCTTTTAAGCGATATACTTTACCTTTATTCGTAAAGAACAAGACATAATCATGAGTAGATAAAGAGATTAAATGCTCCACAAAATCTTCTTCATTGGTATTCATACCCTTTACGCCGACTCCACCACGATTTTGTAATTTAAAAGTATCGGCGGTAGTTCTTTTAATATAACCATTATGTGTAAGAGCAATCATAATATCTTGTTCGGGTATTAATGATTCATCTTCAATAAATTCAATAGCTGACATATCTATATTAGTTCGTCTTTCATCAGCATATTTATTTTTAATTTCTATTAATTCTTCTCTAATAATTGCTAATACTTTTTCTTCACTAGCTAAGATACTTCGATATTCTTCGATAGCTTTTAACAAATCTGCTAATTCATTTTCTATTTTGTCTCGTTCTAAGCCAGTTAAACGCCGTAATCTCATATCCAAAATAGCAGTTGCTTGAACATCATCTAAATTAAAGTGATTCATTAATTCATCTTTAGCAATAACGTCCGTTTCCGCTTCTCTAATAATTTTTATCACTTCATCTAAATGATCTAAAGCTATTTTTAAACCTTCTAAAATATGAACTCTTTCTTCAGCTTTCTTTAAATCATATTGTGTTCTTCTAATTATAATTTCTTTTTGATAATCAATATATTTAGCAATAATATCTTTTAATCCTAATATTTTAGGACTTCTTTGATCTATCATTAAGAAGTTAATACCATATGTTGTTTGTAATTGGGTAAATTTAAATAAATTATTAAGAACGACATTAGCATTGGCATCGCGTTTTAAATAGATAACAATTCGGACAGGATTTTCTAAATTAGATTCTTCATGAATATCACTAATTCCATTAATCACTTTATCACGAACTAGTTCGCCAATTCGTTTTTGAAATTCAGATTTATTTACTTTATAAGGAAGTTCACTAATAATAATACAAGTTTTATTATCTTCTTCGACAATATCAGCTTTTCCTCTTATAGTTATGGTACCTCTACCAGTTTCATAAGCTTTTTTAATGCCACTATTTCCTAATATTGTCGCTCCCGTAGGAAAATCTGGTCCTTTTATATATTGCATTAAGCCATCGGTATCAATTTTGGGATTATCAATATAAGCTACACAACCATCAATTACTTCTCCTAAATTGTGAGGAGGAATATTGGTAGCCATTCCTACAGCAATACCCATTGTTCCATTTACTAAAATATTAGGAAAACGACTTGGTAAAATAACCGGCTCATTTTCCGTTTCATCAAAGTTAGGAACAAAATCAACCGTATTTTTATTTAAATCGCGCACCATTTCCAAAGATAGTTTTGATAAACGGGCTTCGGTATAACGCATGGCAGCAGCCCCATCACCATCCATATTACCAAAATTACCATGACCATCAATTAACATATGACGATAAGTAAAGTTTTGGGCCATTCCAACCATGGCTTCATAGATAGAAGAATCACCATGAGGATGATATTTACCCATTACATCTCCAACAATTCTGGCACTTTTGCGATAAGGTTTATCAGGAGTATAACCAGATTCGTACATGGAATATAAAATCCGCCGATGAACAGGTTTTAAACCATCACGTAAATCAGGTATCGCCCGCGCTATAATAACACTCATAGAGTAGCGTCCAAAAGAGTTTTTAAATTCATTAACAATATTATTTTCAACTATTTTATCCATGGTTTACCTCCTAAATATCCAAATCCTCAAATTCATGACCATGTTCTTCAATATATTGTTTTCTTGGTAAGACATCGTCACCCATTAAATTACTAATAATTTGATCTGCTTCCATCGCATCTTCAACAGTAACTCTTCTTAAAACCCGATTATCAATGTGCATAGTTGTATCTCTTAAATCTTCGGCATTCATTTCTCCTAAACCTTTAAAACGATTAACAATTGGTTTTGCATTAGCTGGTAAAGTAGCTCGATAAGCTTCTA
>CAZQAO010000006.1:0-3327 GCA_964591225.1 uncultured Muribaculaceae bacterium
GCTTCTTTTACTTCATCTAATACTTCATATACTACTGTATTTTCCATTTTATCCGTAGTTCTATTTTTTAAACTTGTAGTTTTTGTTTGACCGCTTTTAGTATATTGTAATGAAAAGAAGTGATCTAAGAATTTTTTATCGGATTTAATACTTTTGGTATAGACAACGGTCCGATCTAAGTTATATTCCATGTTTAAAACTAATAAAGTAGTTTTTTCAATAGTACCTACCGTATCAGCAGTAATCATATCTTTTAATTCCGTACATTGCATCGTATTATAACATTGTTTATAAGAGTAAGTATAAGTATTGCCAATAGAATAGTTATCTACTTTTAAAGTGGTATATCCTAAAGCAGTATTATTTAGTTTTAATACTTTACCCAAATCAGTCGTACCTACCAATTCTACTTTATCTAAACGTTCGGGATGTAATTCAATAATTTTATAATGGGGAGTTACTTCTCCTACTTTATAGTCAATACTTTCTAGTATCTTAATTTTATATTTATCATCTACTTGTTTAGGAGTTAGTTCATAAACTAAAGAATAAATAGTAGATGTTTGTTTTTTGATTTTTTCTTTGTAATAAGGACGTCCAAAGTCAATAAAGTATTCCCCACGATCTAGAGTGGGATAGACGTTTTTATTATTAATAATTAAACGAAAGTTAGTATAATCAAAGTCATAGTCATGAATTGTATTATTATCTATTTTAAGCTTTAATACTAAGTAATATTTTCCTTCCGATACTTTATTACCATTATAAGCTAAATCTGTTACCATACTGTCTAAAATCTCTAAATTTAAAAAGTTATGAACCATTTTATCTGTAACATGATAGGTTTTATTATAAACCCCAAAGTTTAAATATAAAGTTGTTCCTAGAACAATTACTAATACGACGACGATACAAGTAAAAACAAACTGATTTTCGCGAACATAGTAAATAAATTCTCTAATAAAACGCCGAATCTTTCTTTGGACTTTGTAACCTTCCACATTAACTGAGAATTCAAATTCTTCGGAATCGACATCAGTAATCTCTAAATCTTTTAAATCATTAGCAAAATTAAATTGTTTGATATCAAAACCAATACCTCTTAATAACATATAAATAAAAAAGAAATATTGAGGTAGACATAGAACAAAGGATATATCGCGGTAAGCTCGTGATACTTGAGCGGTAATAATATCTCTTTCCATACCACTTAAAATACTATGAGCTACACTAATTAAGACAAATAAACCAATATAATAAATTAAAGTAAAAAAATAAAATTTCGTTGATTTCTTTTTCTGACGCATTAAATAGTAAATAGCTAGAACACTTAATATAATAAATAAGACGGCAAAGTACATTAAAAAATTAATATGTTCTCCGGCGATATTAATAATATTCGTAGTATAATTATTAGCAACATAAGTTCTAAAAAAAGAGACGATTTTAAAGGTTTTATTAATTAAATAACCCATAGGTAGGAGTAATAGTAAGTGAATAATACGAAAGTATTTAATTAAAAAGGCATAGGGCTTTTTTAATATCACTTTTATCAACTCCTTTCTCCTACCACGATTTTATCATAAAAAAAATATGATGCAAAGTCATATTTTACTTATTTTTTTTAACCATTATTTGTCCTGCTAATAAATAAATTGTAGGATTATTCTCTAAAAGAACACTTTGCGATTGTTTAAAAATATTACTGACAGTATCTAAAGTATCACCCTCTTTAGTTATATAATAACTAAAACCACTTTTAGGAATTAATATTTCTTGATTAGGATAAATATAATCATTTATATTTAAACCATTCATACTTGCTAATAATTCAGGATTAATATTATATTTACGAGCTATTTCATACAAAGAATCGCCTTTTTCTATCACATAATAATTAAAATATTGATCTTTGTTTTTAGGAACAATAATTTCCATATTAGCTCTTAATTGATCATCAAAATAAATATTATTAAGGCTTTTTAAAGTATTGATATCCGTATTAAATTTTTTCGCGATATTTTCCATATTTTCGCCCTCTTTTATCGAATATTTATCAAACATTTTATCAACTCCTAGTATAGGGTATGCAGTTTTCTTGTTATGGTTAAAAGATATAAATCATATTCTTATAATTGAAGTTCCATTCAAAGTAAGATAATAGTTTTTGCTCTCCTTCTAACGGATTAAAAGAATATAACTTATCTTCTACTAAGTAATATACGGTATCATTATCGATTTTAATAATATCTTTGATAGTTTGCTTACTTACTTTGATAAAATGATTGTTAATAACTTGATAAAGGGTATTATCTTGTAATTCATAAGTATAGATTTTATTAGTGGTAAATTGATATTCATGATTAATAAGTTTATTGATACTTATATCTTTCCAGGTATTATTTTCTAAGATCTTACCTTTATTTTTACGTGTTATATTGGTGATCGTATTTACTTTCGGATTTATTTCATATTCTTTTTTATTCTTTTTATCCACTAGATAAACTTTATTTTTATAATTACCTAAGTAATAAGAATCAAAAGAAAATTCAATATTACTAGTTATTTTTTTGATTTTATTATTATTTTTAGATAATAAATAGAAAGTATCAAAATTATATTTTTGATTATAATCTGCTATTAATAACATATTATTTATTTGATAAGTTAAAGGAATATTATAAGTATCTTGTTTTAATAAATTAATTTCCGCATTTTCATTTTCATCTAGTTTATAAAAACCTTTATAATTCCAAATAAAATAAGTTTTATGATTTAAATTATAAATATTAATATTTTTATATTCGGTTTCTTTCGAAGTATCTTCTTGATTATATTTTTTAGGTAGGATATTAAGATCTAAAACTTGATGATAATCTATTTGTTCATTACCATTATTACATAACGGATAGAAAGTTATTTTTTTACTTTCAGCAATGATACAACGAGTATCATCTTGTTCATAGACATCTATTTTTTTAACTAATTTTTTATTAATAAATTTTTTATGTTGCGTCATGAAAATATATTCAAATCCATCTTTTTTAAAAGTAAATTGGTAGATATGGGCAGATTTATGATATTCTTCGGTGATATCTATATCATTTTGGCGATAAGATATTTGATAATCTTTTTCCCGAAAGATAAAGATAATAAAAATGGTAATTACTAAGAAGAAAAGGGTTATTTTAATTATTCTTTTATTCTTTCGGCGTTTCTTGGTTATATGTTCCTGCCTCATATACTACTAAATTCCTTCCCTATATCTTACGGTTATTGTACTATTTTTTTAACTGATAAGCAATGGAAATTCTTTCTAAAGCTTTT
>CAZQAO010000006.1:3427-32443 GCA_964591225.1 uncultured Muribaculaceae bacterium
GTGGTATTAGCTTTAACATCTTCTAAAACTATGGCATTCGCCCCAATACGAGCATTTTCACCGATAATAATATTACCTAGTACTTGCGCATGAGCTCCAATAATAACATGATTTAAAACCGTAGGATGACGTTTTTCATAAGTATTTTCTACTCCCCCTAAAGTAACTCCATGATAAATAGTTACATCATCCCCAATTATAGCAGTCTCACCAATAACTACTCCCGAACCATGATCGATAAATAAACGTTTACCGATAGTAGCTCCTGGATGAATTTCAATACCAGTTTTTCGTTTTGCTTTTTCGGATACATAACGAGCTAGAAAATAATGTTTTTTATTATAAAGATAGTGAGCTATTTTATAATAAAGCATAGCTTTAAAACTAGGATATAAAAAAACTTCTAAATTACTTTTAATAGCTGGATCTTGGGTACGAATTAAATTTATTTGTTCTTTAATAAAATTCATGAGATCATCACTTTCTATTTTATTGTATAAAAAAAGAAGAATTTGGTATGTTTAAATATCCATCTTCTTCTTATTTTAAACTAATTCAATTCTTACTTGTAAAGCGTCGTCGCCAACTCTTTCTTTTAATTTAATAATTCTCGTATAACCACCATTACGATTTTCATAACGTTTTGCTAGTTCATTAAATACTTTGTCGACACATTCTTTATTATTATAAACGAATGCTAAAGCTTTTCTTCGAGATACTAAAGTACCAGTTTTACCATAAGTAATCATTTTATCAACAAATTTGCGTACTTCTTTGGCTTTAGCTTCAGTAGTGGTAATACCTTCATTCATAATTACATCGACAGTAAGTCCTGCAAATACGCTATGTCTTTGTCTAGTTTCTCTTCCTATTTTTCTATATGCCATAATAATCCTCCTTAGTCGCGGAACTTAAGTCCCATTTCTGCAACTTTATCTAATACTTCTTTAAGTGATTTTTTACCTAAATTACGAATCTTCGTTACTTCTACTTCTCTTTTGGAAATTAGATCTTGTACGGTATGAATACCAGCTCTTTTTAAACAGTTATAGGCTCGAACTGAAAATTCAATTTCTTCAATAGGAGTTTCCAAAGTTTTCGTAATAGTATCAACCTTTTTCTCAGCCATTAACCCAGAAATATCACTAATAGAATTTAAATCAGCAATAATATTAAAATGTTCAATTAATATTTTAGCAGATAGGGCCATACTTTCTTCAGGAGTAATACTACCATTGGTATTAATATACATAATTAATTTATCGTAGTTTTCATTATGACCAACTCGAGCACTTTCGACTTCATAAGCAACTTTATCAATTGGTGAATAAATAGAATCGATAGCAATAACCCCTACTTTTTTATTATCTAATAATAATTGATTTTCTTTAGCATCGACGTATCCTTTACCATTTGATACAGTCATTTCCATATCGATTTTGCCACCTTCAACAAGGTTACAAATAACTAAATCTTTATTAATAACTTCTAGGTCAGCATCACATTCTATATCTCCAGCTAAAACTGGTCCGGGAGTAGATTTAGATAAATGAATAACTTTATCTTCGTCGGTATGATTTTTTAAAACAACACTTTTAAGAGCTAAAACAATACTAGTAACATCTTCATAAACACCTTCTATTTTTTGGAATTCATGTAAGACACCTTCTATTTTAACACTAGTAATAGCACATCCTGGTAGACTAGATAACATAACTCTTCTTAAAGCATTACCAATAGTGGTACCAAATCCTCTTTCTAATGGTTCTAATTCAAATTTTGCATAATGTGAATCTGCTGCATACTCTGTTATTTTATATTCTGGTTTTTCAAATTTAAACATATTAAATCTTTCCTTTCGCTTCTCTAATTTCTAGGACGTTTGGGTGGACGACAGCCATTATGAGGTACGGGAGTTTCATCCATAATACTACGAACTTCTAGTCCCACTGCCGATAAAGAACGGATGGCATTTTCGCGACCAGATCCTAATCCCATAACGACAACATCGACAATTTTAACTCCAGCATCAATAGCGGCTTTACCAGCGGCTTCAGCAGCCATACCAGCAGCATAAGGAGTCTTTTTCTTTGATCCTTTATAACCGATAGTTCCAGCGGAAGCCCAACTAATTACATTACCATCATTATCCGTAATAGTTACAATAGTATTATTATATGTGGCATGAACATGAGCCACTGCTTCCGGAATATTCTTCTTAACTTTTCTTTTTCTTCTGTTATATGCCATGATTTACCTCCTATTTACCTACTTTTTTCTTATTTGCTACTACTTTACCTTTACCCTTACGAGTCCGGGCGTTACGATTCGTTCTTTGTCCTCTTACTGGTAAACCTTTCTTATGTCTAATTCCTTGGTAGCAATTAATTTCCATTTTATTTTTAATAGACATTTGGACATCACGACGAAGATCTCCTTCAACATCATATTTGTCTATTTCTTTTCTTAAAGCAGCTATTTCTGCATCAGTTAAATCTTTAATCTTCTTTGTTGGTTCTACTTTCGCATCTTGACAAATAGTTAAAGCTAAACTTCTCCCTATACCATAGATAGCGGTTAAACCAATACAAACGTGTTTTTCGTTTGGTAATTCGATATTTTTAATTCTTGCCATATAATCCTCCTATTAACCTTGTACTTGTTTGTGTTTAGGGTTCTCACAAATAATCATTACTTTCCCTTTTCTTCTTATTTTCTTACATTTTTTACATATTGGTTTTACTGATGGTCTTTTTTTCATATATCTTTACCTCCATTATCTTTTATTCCATGTTATCCGCCCACGTGTTAAGTCATAAGGCGATAATTCAATGGTTACTGTATCACCTGGTAGAATACGTATCATATGCACGCGCATTTTACCAGAAACGTAGGCTTCTACAGTATGACCATTAGCTAATTCAACAATGTAATCGCCGCCCTTTAAGACATCGACTACCTTGCCTTCCACTTCAATTTTATCGCTCTTTGGTTGATTTGTTTTATTTACAGTATTCATATTTTTATTTTGTATATTTTTTTTCGCCATTTTTTATTCTCCTGTTAATATTTCATATCCATCTTTCGTTACTAACACCGTATGCTCGAAATGAGCTGATGGACTTCCATCTGCGGTTACAATAACCCAATCATTTTGATCAGTCAGACTTACGTCTTTACTTCCTAAATTGAGCATCGGCTCGACAGCAATGGTCATGCCCTCTTTTAAAACTATACCATCTTGTTCACTCCCATAATTAGGAACATCTGGTTCTTCATGAATCGAAGTACCAACACCATGTCCTACTAGTTCTTCGACAACACTTAAACCATGGTTATGAGCATAAGTTTCAATAGCATGACTAACGACCCCTATCCGAACCCCACTTTTTATTTTACTCAAGCCTTCATATAAAGCTTTTTCCGTATTTAAAACTAACTCTTTAACTTCTTGTGAAACTTCCCCAATCATATAAGTTCTAGCACTATCGGAGTGATATCCTTTATAACCGACACATAAATCGATAGAAACGATATCATGTTCTTTAATCTTCCTATTACCGGGAATACCATGGACTACTTCATCATTAATAGAAACACAAATACTTTTAGGATATCCTTCAAAACCTAAACAAGAAGGAACACAATCATGTTTGGTAATAAAATCATAAGCAATCTTATCTAAATCTTTAGTCTTAACACCGGGGTGTAGATGATGCTTAATCTCTTCATGAGTTAAATAATTAATATGGCCAGCATACTTCATAAGTTCAATTTCTCGATCGCTTTTAATACTAATCATTTAATCCTCCTTTATAATTGCTTCTATAGCCTTTAATATATCTGTTTCTGTTTGATTGGCATCGACTTGATAAAGTAAATTTTTACTTTGATAATACTCTAGTAAGAGTTTGGTTTCTTGTAAGTATGATTGATACCTAACTTGAAATGTTTCTAAGGTATCATCTTCTCTAGTTATCAAGTTACCATGACAGATATCACATTTATTCTCTTCATGGGGTTTAAAATTTTCAAAATAGATATTGTAACTTTTTTGACATTGTGGACACAATCTTCTTCCTGTAATTCGCATTTTTAACAAATCTATCGAAATTGTAATGTTGATGACGACATAATTAAGAATATTTTTTTCAACAAATAATTTACTTAAGTATTCAGCTTGTTTTTGATTACGAGGAATACCATCTAAGATAAAAGGTTGACCATGTAAATATTCTATTTTGTCTTTGATGATTGCAAATATTATCTCGTCATCGATTAATTCTCCCTTTTTCATTCTTTTGGCAACTTCATGACCTAAAGGACTATCCTCTTTAGCCATATTACGAAGTAAGTCACCTGTCGATAAGTGTTTATAACCATATTTATTTACTAGATAATCACTTATCGTTCCCTTGCCAGCGGCAGGAGGAGCGATAAAGATGATATCCATCATCTTGTTCGTCTCCTTTGTTTATAGCTTCTCGTAATTAAGCCACTTTCAATTTGCTTATATGTTTCAATAGCAACTCCAACGACGATTAGAATACCAGTACCTCCAATAGTAACTGAACTTGGTAAACTAGATATATTGGCGATTAAAATTGGTAAACCGGAAAGAATAACTAAGAATAAAGATCCCACAATAGTTAATTTACCAATGGTATTACTAATATATTCAGTCGTATCTTTTCCTGGTCTTACGCCTGGAATATAACCGCCCCGTTTATTTAAATCTTTACTCATTTCTTCTGGATTCATCATCATGTAAGTATAAAAATAACCGAAGAACATAATTAAGATAACATATAAGATGAATCCTGTTGGAGATGTATAAATAATATATTTATTGATAAATGAGATAGCAGCTTCATTTTTAAATAATCCGGCGATAGTAGCTGGAATCGTCAACATAATTTGAGCAAAGATGACGGGTATAACTCCAGCACTATTAATTTTAATTGGTAAAAAGGAATTTTGGGCTCCATACGCACTAGTCGTATGATTAGCATATTGAATAGGAATTCTTCGTTCTGCTAAGGTTACCCATATAATACCAACTAGAACTACTAAGTAAATGATAAGGAATAAAGCAAATAAAGTAATTCCTAAAGGTAAAGCATAAGTACCAGAGGTAATAAAAGCATTAAAGGCCCCGGTAAAGATACTTGGCATACTTTGAATGATACCAGCCATAATGATTAATGATTGACCATTACCAACCCCTTTAGTAGTTATTTGATCTCCTAACCATAATAGGAAAGAGGTACCAGCAGTCATAACTAAAGAAGTTTTTAACATTACCATAACATCATTAGTATTTAAGTAGAATATCGATATGACATAGGCTTGAATAAAAGCAAAGATAACTGCTAAATACCGATTTATTTTTTGAATTTTCTGTCTTCCCACATAACCCTGTTCTTTTAATTCTTTAAAGTAGGGAATAATATCCATCTGTAATAGTTGGGTAATGATAGAAGCTGTAATATAAGGACTGACTCCTAAAGCAAAGATAGAGAAACTTCTAAGTCCTCCTCCACTCATTAAGTTGAAGATTTCTAAGAATCCTAATTCTTCATATAGAACATCGGCCCACGGAATAGTAATTCCAGTTCCTAAACAAAATATTCCTAAAGCAAAAAGGGTAAAATATATTCTTTTTCTTAAATCTTTGTTTTCCTTGGAAAATATCTTGGCAATACCACGAAACATCTAAATCACCTCAGTTTTGCCACCAGAGGCTTCAATGGCATCAATAGCTTTCATTGAAAAACGATTGGCTTTGACAGTTAATTTCTTTTCTAATTTGCCATTAGCAAGCACTTTAATACCATCTAATTGCTTTTTAATAATTCCTCTTTCTTTTAAAATTTCGGGAGTAACCACATCGCCATCTTTAAAGAAGTTATTTAAATCACTTAAATTAATGGTGGCATACTTAGTTTCAAATCTTTTATTATTAAATCCTCTTTTAGGTAATCTTCGGTATAAAGGAGATTGACCACCTTGAAACCAAGCTGAAACAGTTACACCACTACGAGATTTTTGACCTTTTTCACCATGAGTAGAATTCTTACCCATTCCTGATCCTGGTCCCCGACCAACTATTTTTTTGGCTTTCATTTCTTTCGTTTTTGGTAAATTTTCTAACTTCATATTACAACTCCTCTACTTTCTTGCCACGAAGAGCAGCGATTTTAGCTGGTGTTCTCTCACTCTTTAATGCTTCTAAAGTAGCTTTAGCCACATTGATTTTAGTGTTAGCTCCTAGAGATTTAGAAATAACATCTTTTACTCCAGCTAGTTCTAGAACACTCCGAGCTGCACCACCTGCAATAACTCCTGTACCTTTGACAGCTGGTTTAATTAGTACGTTAGCCCGACCAACTTTGCCATAAGCTTCATGAGGAATGGTTCTGCCATCAATAATCGCCACTTTAGTTACATTTTTATTGGCCATCATACTTGCTTTAGCGATAGCTTGAGGAACTTCATTAGCTTTACCAGTTCCAATTCCTACTAAACCTTTACGATTTCCAACGACAACAGTAGCTGAAAATCTAAAATGTCTACCACCTTTGGTAACTTTCGTTACACGACCAATAGAAATAACTTTTTCTTCTAAAAGTTTCTTTCTTGAATCTTTATTTACTTGTTTTTCTTTTGTATCTTTTGTTTCTTTTTGCATGATGACCTCCTAGAATTTTAATCCGTTTTCACGAGCCGCTTCTGCTAAAGCTTCAACTCGTCCATGATATAGGTTGCCACCTCTATCGAAAACGACCTTTTCAATTTTTGCTTTTTTACATTTTTCGGCGATATCTTTTCCAACCATTGTAGCTGCGGCAATGTTGCCCCCATTTTTTAATTTTAAATCTTTTGATGAAGAAGAAACTAAAGTCTTACCTTGTTCGTCATCAATTACTTGAACATATATTCCCTTATTGGAACGAAAGACATTTAATCTTGGACATTGGGCATTTCCGCTTAATGATTCCCTTATACGGGCATGTCTTCTTTTACGTGCATCATTTTTTGATTCTTTTTTTATCATCTATATCCCTCCATTAAGCTGCTTTCTTACCTTCTTTACGACGAACATATTCATCTTTATAACGAATACCTTTACCTTTATAAGGTTCTGGTTCTCGTACTTTTCGTACATTCGCCGCAAATTCAGATACTTTTTGCTTATCTATTCCATGAATAGTAAGTTCAGTGTTACTTACTAATTCCGCTTTCATTCCTTCAGGAATTTTCATCTCAACAGGATGAGAGTAACCAGCATTAATTACAATTTTATTTCCTTGAACATTAAATTTATATCCAACACCAACAGCTTCTAATTCTTTCTTAAATCCTTCATGGACACCAATTAACATATTATTTATTAGAGAATTTATTGTTCCTTGCATAATATTTGCATTCTTACTTTCACAACTAGGTGTAGTTTTAATTATGTTATCTTCGATACTTACTTTCACTAATTCCGGTAGATCTAATGATAACTCTCCTTTAGAACCTTTGACTATAATTTTATTATCTTCAATACTTGCCGTAACACCATCTGGTATTACTAATTGTCTATTTCCAATTCTACTCATCGGTATTTTCCTTACCAAATATAGGCAAGTACTTCGCCTCCTAATCCAGCATTTCGAGCTTCTTTATCAGTCATTAGTCCTTTACTAGTGGAAATGATTGCAATACCAAGTCCGTTTAATACGCGAGGAATTTCATCCGATTTAGCATAAACACGAAGACCTGATTTACTAATTCTTTTTAAACCAGTAATTACTCTTTCTCGTTTTTCGCCATATTTCAAAGTTAATGTTAATTTATCGCCCTTACTATCTTTTTCATAAGTATAATCAGCGATATAACCTTCTCTTTTAAGAATTTCAGCAATTCCTAAAGTCATTTTTGTTCCAATAACAGTAACTGTATCATATTTTAGTTGATTGGCATTACGTATTCTCGTAAGCATATCAGCTATTTTATCTTGTACCATTTAAAATTCCTCCTTCCCTACCAACTTGATTTCTTAACACCAGGTATTTGACCCCGGTTTGCTAATTCTCTAAAACAGATGCGACATAATTTATATTTTCTTAGAACTCCATGAGGACGTCCACATCTTTCACAACGGGTGTAAGCACGTACTTTATATTTTGGTGTTCGTTGTTGTTTTACTTTTAAACTTGTTTTTGCCATAGATTCACTCCTTAATTTTTAAAAGGCATTCCGAAGGCTTTTAATAAACTTTCGGCTTCCTTATTTGTTTTAGCTGTTGTTACGAAGACGATATCCATTCCTCGTATTTTTAAAATATTATCATATTCAATTTCAGGAAATATTAATTGTTCTTTAATACCTAAAGTATAGTTGCCATGACCATCAAAAGCATGATTAGAAACTCCTCTAAAATCTCTTACCCGTGGTAGAGCAGCTTTAATCAGCTTTTCCATAAAAATATACATATTTTCACCCCGTAAGGTTACTTTAGCCCCAATGGTTTGACCTTCTCTTAATTTAAATCCCGCAATAGATTTACGTGCCTTAGTAACGACTGGTTTTTGTCCTGTAATGGTCTCTAAATCAGAAACAGCGGCATCGATAAATTTATCATCGTGAGCTCCTTCACCAACACCCATATTAATGACGATTTTTTCTAAGCGAGGTACTTGCATTACTGTTTTATAGTTGTATTCTTTCATTAATGAGTTTATGATCTCGTTATTATATAATTCTTTAAAAGTACTCATATTTCACCTACTCATCTTTCTTTTCTTCTTTTTTTGGTGTTTTTTTAGTTGTTTTATTATCGGTCTTTTTAACATTTGAGACATGGATAGGAGCTGGCATTTCAATAATGCCTCCCGTTTCATTGCCATTACTTGGTTTTTGATGTTTTTTTACAATATTGATGCCATCGACAACAACTTTATCGGTCTTTTTAAGAGTTTTAATAACATTACCAGTTTTACCTTTATCTTTACCAGCGATGACTTTAACATTGTCTCCAACTTTTATTTTCATTCTTGTTCCTCCTATAAAACCTCAGGTGCTAAAGAGACGATTTTATTAAATTCTTTTTCTCTTAATTCTCTAGCTACCGGTCCTAAAACTCTTGTTCCTACTGGAGTTTTATCATCTTTTATAATAACACAGGCATTGTCATCAAATTTGATATAAGAACCATCTTTTCTTTTCACACCTTGAACTGTTCTTACGATGACCGCTTTAACAACTTTTCCTTTTTTTAGTCCAGAATTCGGAATCGCTTTTTTAACGGTTCCAACAACTATATCACCGATATTGCCATATTTCTTTTTTGATCCACCTAAAACACGGATAACTAATAATTCTCTAGCTCCAGTGTTATCAGCGACTTTTAATTTTGATTCTTGTTGTACCATAGTTTACCTCCTATAGAATAACAGCTTCAATTAGAACACTTACAAGCTCAAATCTTTTAGTTTTGGATAATGGTCTTGTACTTCTAATCTTTACTGTATCTCCAACTTTCGCTGTATTATTTTCGTCATGGGCTGTATATTTTTTAGAGTATTTTACTCTTTTTCCATATAATGGATGTTTTTTATATGTTTCTACTAGCACAGTAATTGTCTTATCATTTTTGGCACTAACTACTTTTCCAACTAATTCTTGTCTTTTTTCCATTATTCATTACCTCCTGTGCTATTTTCTCTTTCTTTTAAAACGGTTAACATGCGGGCCACATCTTTTTTAAGTTCTCTTATTTTGGAAGGTTTATCAAGTGAACCGGTTGCATTTTTAATTCTTAAATCTAATAATTCTTTTTTGTTTTCAACGATTTTAGTTTTTAATTCGTCATCTTTTAATTTTCTAATTTCACTAATTTTCACTTGCCATGGCCTCCTTACTAACAAATTTGGTCTTGATTGGTAACTTATGAGAGGCAAGTCTTAAGGCTTCCCGAGCCACATCTTCAGAAACACCACTGATTTCAAACATAATCTTACCTTCTTTAACTACTGCAACATATTGATCGATGTTACCTTTTCCTTTTCCTTGTCGAGTTTCTAAAGGTTTCTTTGTAATAGCTAAGTGAGGGAATATGTTAATGTATACTTCGCCGCCCCTTTTCATATAACGCGTCATCGCAATACGAGCAGCTTCAATTTGACGAGCAGTGATCCAATTTCCTTCTTTGGCCATTAATCCGTATTCGCCAAAATGTAATTCGGTATTTCCTTTAGCATGACCATCGTAAGTTAAACGATGGGGTTTGCGATATTTAGTCCTTTTTGGCATCAACATTTTGATCACTCTCCTTTTGGTTCTTTTTGGTAGGAAGAATTTCACCCTTGTAGATCCAAACTTTTACTCCAATTTTACCATAAGTAGTATCGGCTTCACTATGAGCATAATCAATGTCAGCTCGCAAAGTATGAAGAGGTACTGTACCTTCGGTATAACCTTCAGTTCTAGCCATTTCAGCACCACCAAGACGACCAGATACACTAGTTTTAATTCCTTTAGCTCCGGCTTTCATTGTATTTCTTAAAGCTCTTTTTTGGGCACTTCTAAACGGAGCACGATTTTCAATTTGTAAAGCAATATTATCAGCAACTAATTTGGCATTTAAATCAGGATTTTTCACTTCTACAATAGAAATATATACTTCTTCACCAACATATTTAGATAAAGATTTTCTTAGCTTTTCAATATCTTCACCGCCCCGGCCAATAATAACTCCTGGTTTAGCGGTATTAATAGTTACTTCACATTTATCTTTTTTTCTTTCAATAACTACTGAGGCAACGGCTGCATCTTTTAAATTCTTGGCAATATATTCACGGATTTTAATATCTTTATTTAAAGTATCACCAAAATCATTAGGTTTTGCATACCATTTTGATTCCCAATCTTTATTGACTCCAAGTCGATATCCAATTGGATTTACTTTTTGTCCCATTCTTATTTTGCCTCCTTACCATCACTTACTTTAACAGTAATATGACTTGTTCTTTTATCTCTTCGATCAACGTTACCACGACTTGCAAATTTAATTCTTTTGTAGACAGGTCCGGGATTAATATAGCATTCACTGACAAATAAATCTGCTTCTGTAGCTCCTTCATTATTGACGGCATTAGCAGTAGCACTTTTAAGTACTTTTAAAATTAAACGACTAGCTTTAGTATTTGTAGTTTCCAAAATACCTTCAGCGGTAGCTACATCTTTACCTCTTATTAAATCCAGAGTCATTCGGGCTTTTCTTGGTGCAATCATTGCACTTTTATGTATTGCATAACTTTCCATCTATGAACCTCCTACTTTTGTCCTGCGTGTCCACCGAATTTACGAGTAACGGCGAACTCTCCTAATTTATGACCGACCATTTCTTCAGTAACATAAACTGGTATAAAATCCTTACCATTATGGACTGCAAAAGTATGACCGACAAAATCAGGGAATATAGTTGAACGACGAGAATATGTTTTAATTACTTCTTTTTTATTAGCTTTATTTAACTCTTCTACTTTGCTTAATAATCTATCGAAAACATAAGGACCTTTTTTTAAACTTCTTGCCATTTAAATTCCTCCTACTTTTTCTTTCCACTAACAATTAATTTGTTAGAAGCTTTCTTATTTTTTCTAGTTTTATAACCAAGTGCTGGTTTACCCCAAGGTGTAACTGGAGTTTTTCTTCCTACTGGAGCACGTCCTTCACCACCACCATGAGGGTGATCGTTAGGATTCATGACAGAACCACGGTTGGTTGGTTTAATTCCCATATGTCTTGTTCGTCCGGCTTTACCGATATTGACAAGTTCATAGTCTTCATTACCAACTACACCAATAGTTGCCATACAAGTTCCTAATATTTTTCTGGTTTCTCCAGATTGTAATCTTACTAAAACATATTTTCCTTCCCGTCCTAGTATTTGAGCAGAAGCCCCAGCACTACGACATAGTTCCGCACCCTTATTAGGTTGTAACTCGATACAATGAATAACTGTACCGACAGGAATATTTTCTAAAGGTAGAGCATTACCTACTTTAATATCGGCATCTTTACCACTTTCAATAATCATTCCCACTGTTAAATCTTTAGGAGCAATAATATATCTTTTTTCACCATCTTTATAATTAATTAAAGCGATATTAGCACTCCGATTTGGATCGTACTCAATTGATGCTACTCTTCCAGGAACACCAACTTTATCTCTTTTAAAATCAATAATCCGGTATCTTTGTTTAGCTCCTCCACCAATATGGCGAACTGTCATTTTACCTTGATTATTACGACCACCACTTTTTTTCTTTTTGACTGTTAAACTCTTTTGAGGAGAACGAGAAGTAATTTCGGTATTCGTAAGTGAAGTCATTCCCCTCCGACCATTTGTCGTTGGTTTATAGTTTTTAATTGCCATCGTTATCCTCCTTTATTATAAGTCAATCGTTTCGCCACTTAATAGGGTTACGACCGCTTTCTTATAAGTTTTAGTTTTACCAGTATATTTTCCTACTCTTCGATCTTTAGGCTTAGTATTTAAAGTATTTATTTTTACAACATGAACGCCAAAATGTTTTTCAATTGCCTTTTTAATTTGGGTTTTCGTTGCTCTTTTATCTACTTTAAATGTATATACACCTTTTTGAGTATTCATTGCACTCTTTTCGGTAATTACTGGTGCAATAATAATATCGGGGTTTGTCATTATTTTAGTACCTCCTCAATATATGAAATCGCTGCTTCATCACAAACGACATAATCAGCATTTACTAAATCATAGCAGTTTATTTCTTCAGCGAGAATGTGATAAGTATAGCCTAAATTTCTTGTAGCCATAAATAAATTTTCATTATCTTCTTTCGTAACAAATAATACTTTGCCAGCTATATTTAGTTTATCTAGTAATGCCTTTACTTCTTTAGTTTTTAAAGTAGAGATTGCTAAATTATCAATTACAATTAATTCTTTGTTAGCTAACTTTTCTGTTAACGCACTTTTAAGAGCCAATACTCTTTCTTTACGATTAATTTTAAATGTATAATCTCTTGGCGTAACTCCTAGAGCAACTCCACCGCCACGCCATACTGGAGAACGATTAGATCCACTTCTTGCTCGTCCTGTTCCTTTTTGTTTCCAAGGTTTTCTGCCTCCTCCCGAAACTTCACTCCGGTTTTTGGTTTTAGCAGTTCCTTGTCTAGTTGCTGAAAGTTGCAAACGAATCATCTTTTTTAAACAATCATCATTAGTTTCAATTTTCCAAATAGAATCACTTAAGGTGATATCTTTAACTTTTTCGCCTTTATTATTTTTAAGTTCTACTTTAGCCATAAATTATCCCTCCTAAGTGTTTTAACTTTCTTTTTCTTCTTCAGTAGTTGTTTCATTAGGTGTTTCTTCGGTAGCTGGTTCTTCTACTTTTTCTTCGGTTGTTTCGGTATTTTCTTCTACCGGTGCTTCTTCAGTAGCAGGAGTTTCTACTTCTGCTTCAGTTTCTACAGCAGATTCTTTCGTTACTTCTTCAGTTTCTGCTACCGGTGTTTCTTCCACAACTTCATCAACTACCGTTTCTTCTACATAAGAAAGAACTTCTAAATTTTCTTTTTTGCTGCTCTTTTTACTATTCTTTTTAACAGCTGATTTAATTAAAACTAATGAATTTTTTGCTCCTGGAATGTTACCACTAACTAAAATATAATTTTCTTGAGCATTCACTTCAACAATTTGTAAGTTTTGAATTGTTATCGTTTCCATACCCATGTGTCCAGGTAATTTTTTGCCCTTTAATACTCTTTTAGGTAACATGGTACCCATAGATCCTGGTCTTCTATGATAGTGAGAACCATGACCCATTGGTCCACGGTTTTGGTTATGTCTTTTGATAACACCTTGGAAACCTTTTCCTTTGGATGTACCAGTAACATCAACCATTTCACCTACGGTGAATATATCGGCGTTTAATACTTCGCCTTCTTTGTATTCGCCATCAATATTTCTTAATTCTTTTAAGAAGCGCTTAGGTGTAGTGTTTGCTTTTTTGGCATGTCCTACTTCTTGCTTATTCGCTCTATTTTGTTTTTTGTCTACTACGCCAAGTTGGATAGCATTATAACCATCGTGGTCCACTGTTTTAACTTGCATAACTACATTAGGAGTAATTTCTACCACCGTTACGGGAATTAATTTTCCATCTTTAGTGAACACTTGGGTCATTCCTACTTTGCGTCCTAAGATTCCTTTCATATTTTATTTCCTTTCTTTTTCTTATAATTTGATATCAATGTCTACCCCACTTGGAATATCTAAGTGAGTTAAAGCATCAATAATTTCCTTACTAGGTTCTTCAATATCGATAAGTCTTTTATGAGTCCGACTTTCAAATTGTTCTCTACTATCTTTGTATTTGTGAACCGCTCTTAACACTGTTACTTTTTCTACTTCTGTGGGAAGAGGAATTGGTCCACTTACTTTTCCGCCTAGTCTTTTTACTGTTTCGACGATCTTTAAAGCAGCTAAATCTAATATTTTATTATCATAAGCTCTTAAATTGATACGTACTTTACTTTTTGACATGACTACATGTCCTCCTTTCGCCTATATCGAGTATAGACTAGCTCCGTACAAATTCCCTGATAATTCGATAAGTTGTTAACAACTCCACCTAGTGTATCAGCAACCTCGCACATCCTCGCCGTCATACATCCAAAATTATAGCAATATATTATATGAAATGCAAGCAGAAATTAGCCGAAAATCGCACTTTTTCGCCAAAAAATTTAAAACAAAAAAAGAATCTAATTACTAAATTCTTTTATTTTTATGAGCCTGTAGCTTTTTATAGATTTCCATTACTGCTAAAACTGACGAAGCAATGATTAATAAATATACCATATGTCGCGCCGGAATAGTAGTTGTTTGTAAAAATCTACTTAAGACATCGACATTCATAACGATTAAATGTAATCCTACTGATGCTAAAACTCCTACAAATATTAACATATTACTGCGAAGAGAAATATGAAAAGCACTGGATTTTTCACTCCGACAATTAAAGACATGAATATTTTGAATAAATACCATTAAAGCCATGACATAACCTCTTGCTACATTAACATCCATTTGCACAACTTTAATTAAATAAAACCAAACCCAAAAGACTATTAAACCAATGAATACCCCAGATACTGCAATTTGTTTAAATAAACTTTTATCAAATAAAGATTCTTGAGGATCTTTAGGTTTTTCTTGCATTATATTATCTTCAGCGGGTTCAAACGATAAAGCAAAATCTTGAATACCATCGGTAACCATATTTAACCAAAGTAATTGAATAGCTACTAGAGGCATAGGTAAATTAAATAAAATTGATAAACAGAAGAATAAAACTTCAGCTAAACCACAAGATATTAAGAATAATATAATTTTACGAATATTAGCATAAGCAACCCTTCCTTCTTTAATACCAGCTACTATGGATTTAAAATTATCATCCATAATAATCATTTTACTAGTTTCTCTTGCTATATCGGTACCACTACCCATAGCTATTCCTAAATTAGCACTGCGAATTGCCGGAGCATCATTAACTCCATCTCCCGTTACAGCGACAAATTCGCCTTGACGTTTCAAAGAATTAACAATTTCTAACTTTTGTAAAGGGGTAACTCTCGTAAAAACACATTTGCTTTTAACAAACTCATCAAATTCTTTTTCACCTTTTTCTAAATACTCTGCTACTTCATCCGTAGTAGTAATATCTTGTTCACTGTCCGTAAGATTCAAATCTTTGGCAATAGATAAAGAAGTAAGCGGATGATCACCAGTAACCATTAAGACTTTAATTCCCGCTTGGCGACATTCAGAAATAGCTTTAACCGCTTCTTTTCTAATCGGATCAATAAATCCTACTAAACCTTTAAACTCTAAATTTTTAATATCTTTTTCCGTATAATTATCTTTTTTAGTAACAGGACCACTTGCTAAAGCAATTACTCGGTAACCAAGACGGGCTAAATTTTCATTTTGATTAATAATACTAGCTACTTCTTTTTTACTCTTAGTTTGACAATATGATAATACGGTTTCCATAGAACCCTTAATAGTACAAAAGGCTTGATTATCTTCTTCAAAGAAAACAGCAGAATATTTATTTTCAGATTCATAAGGAATCATTTCTAACATATTAATATCTTGAATATTAACTTTTAATTTCTCTTTTAAAACTAGAAAAGCAATATCTATAGAATCACCAATAAATTTATCATTATCTTGTTTAGCTTCGTTATTAATAGCTCCTAATTTGGCAATCTCAGTAACTTTAGAAACATCGCCACCAGTAACTTTACCCGTTGTTTCATAACCAGTTCCCGAAATATCATATTCTTTTCCACTCGGTAAGACGATTTTCTTAGCAGTTTGTTCATTGACTGTTAAAGTACCCGTTTTATCACTAACAATGACGGTACAACTACCTAATGATTCAACTGAATGCAGTTTTTTAGCAACGACATTTTTCTTGGCCATTTTATTAGAAGCAATCGTAAGGGCCATAGTTAGAGCAAGCGGTAACCCCTCTGGCATAGCAGAAACTGCTAAAGCGATAACGGATAAAAATATTTCGTGATATTCCACCCCTTTAAAGATTAATAAAACGGTAATAATGATAGCGACAATTAAAACTAAAAAACTAATTTGTTTAGATAATTTTTCAACTCGAATAGTAAGAGGGGATTTTTCTTCTTTCGTATTATTAATTGTATCGGCGATTTTACCAATTTCCGTAGCTAAACCGGTTTTAATAACGACCGCCGTAGCTCTTCCTTTAACCACTGTCGTACCAGAAAATAAAATATTACTTTGTTCAGCTAAACTAGCTTTTTCTTTAGTAACGATATTTTTAGTTTTTTGAACTTGAATACTTTCACCAGTTAATATTGATTCATCAACCATTAAATTTTGTTCTTCTATGATGCGTAAGTCAGCACATATTTTATCACCAGAATCTAAAACTACAATATCTCCTACTACTAATTCTTCAGAAGGTATTTCATAGTTTTTACCATCTCTTATAACCATTACTTTGACGGTAACTAATTTTGATAAGGCTAAGGCCGTATTATTAGCTTTATTTTCTTGATAAGTTCCCATTATAACATCAATTAAAACAATAAAAATAATGGCGATGGCATCAACTACTTCTCCGACCACAAAAGAAGAAATAATTGCTACTATTAATAGTAAGACAATAGGATCTTTAAATTGATCAAATAATATTTTAAATATACTATCTTTTTTGTCTTTAGGTAAAGTATTTAAACCATATTTTTCTCTTCTTTTTAAAACTTCAGCTTCTTTAAGACCGTTTTCACTAGTATTCAATTCTTTAAATATTTTATCAATACTTTTATTATGCCAACTATCCATTTACAACACTTCTTCCTACTTTATTAACGCTATAATCACCTTTATTTTAAGTATTATTAGTGTATCATTTTTTTATCTATCCGTCTATTCATAAAAAAACTGACTTGCGCCAGTTTACTAATTTTTTATTTCAGTGGTTTATGTCTTTTATAAAGATGATATATTTTCATTATAATAAAGACGATTATAACAATAACTCCAATTAATAATAAATTAATTTTCTTTGATTCTTCTTCTTGGTTAATAGCTTGTTCAGCTTCGGCTTTACTTTGTTCTTCTTTTTGTTGGTTGTTATATTCAATAGGATCTAAAGTTACTTCCGGTTCCTCTACCATAGGGGGGTTAGTTTCTACTGGAGGGGTCTCGACAGGTAATTCCGCATTGGGTAGTTCATTATTTTTATTCGGTGTAGTACCTTTACTAGGAGTATTTTTATTACTTGAACTAGATTCAGAAGAAGAAGACGATGATGGTTTCTTAGGATTACTTGGCTGTGGAGTACTAACAGATGGTGAGGAATTAGTAACAATATTAAAAGTATATTTAAATTTTTGGTTATTTAAAGTCAGAATTAATTCACAAAGCGGAGAAGTACTACTACAAGTTTTAGAAGTTATCAAAGTACCATTTACTTTTAAACTAAAGTAGATAGGATTAGTAGCACTATCAGGTATCAACGTATAAGTATATTTTCGGTCGTTAAATGCTTCTGTTAAATGACCATTATGAACGGTAAAATTCGTAATACCATCCAAGCTATGATCAATAACTAGTTTACTTACTTTAAAAAGATAAGTTTGCCGATATCCAGAAGCAGATTCAACGACTAAATAACAATTAGTATAAGCATTTGTTAACTTACAAATATTACCACTAACTATTTTCGCTTTTTGATGATTAGGAACTGCATTGAAATTAACTTCTTCTACATCACTATCTATTTTTAAAGTATATTCGGTTATATGAGGATTAAAACTAGGTGCTAAAGATCCATAACTTGGAAATACACTTTTTAAAGTAGCATCTTTACTATTATCACAAGAATTTTGATATTCCGAGAAAGAAACTTTTTGCGAATTAAGATTATAGTAATTACCATAGTTATCTTTCGTACAAGTATACTTACCATATTGTAAATTAGAAATACTATAAGTACTATTATTCGTCATTGTTACCGTAAACGTAGCAATTTTATAATTACCATTAATGGCGGACGTTCTTTGAAAAGAGAAGGTATTACTATTACCAGTTTTATTTTCCCAACCATTTGCCATCACAACATTTATGATTTTACCATTCGTTATCTTAATTTGACCACTTATATAATTTAAATCCATATCTTGAGCTTTTAAATCAAAAGTATACTGATTCTCGTTAAGACGAACATCATCCCCATAAATAATACTACCGGCTTTAACATATAGGGGCAGAAAAACCCATAAACATATTATCCAAAACCAATTTTTAACCTTTTTCATTTTTTAAAACCCTCTTACTTTTTTAATAAACTTTTACTATTTTTCATTTCCTTAGGCAATGCAATATCCATATACTCTAATATAGTTGGAGCAATATTAGTAAGATCGCCTCTCTCTTCTAATTTTACACCTTTATCCACAATAATGAAAGGTACTTTTGATAAAGTGTGCGTAGTTACTGGTTTTTTATTTTCATCAAACATGATATCAGCATTACCATGATCCGAGGTAACTATCACTTTATAAAAGTTATTTTCCGCTTCTTCTAAGATTTTACCTAAACAGATATCTACCGTCATAATCGCTTTAACTGCGGCATCAAAATTACCAGTATGTCCGACCATATCCGGATTAGCAAAATTAACTAAGATAAAATCAACATCTTTTTCCATACAAAATAAAGCTCTTTTCGTAACATCCACCGCACTCATACGCGGATCTAAATCATAGGTTTTTATTTTCAAAGAAGGAATTAAATACTTGGTACAGTTTTCAATAGGACCATTGTATTCCCCATCAAAAAAATAAGTTACATGAGCATATTTTTCAGTCTCAGCAATACGGGCTTGCGTAAGACCTAATTTAGCTAAATAAATACCTAGCGGATTTTCAATAGTTTCATTTTCCAAAAACGAAATGGTGGGTATTTTTTTATCAATAGGGACAAAAGAATAAACTTTTAAATTTTGATATCTTTTAACATTAAAATTATCATAAGTGGGATTAACAAAACAATCTAGTATTTGTTTAGCACGATCAGTACGATAATTCATCCAAATTAAAATATCATTATCGCGAATATTACCTGTCGGATCTACTAATATGGGAGCCATAAATTCATCCGTAATATTTTGATTATAAAAGTTATTTAAAGTTTCTTCGATATTTGTTGTTAATGTTCCTACTCGGTTTGTAACTAAATCATAATATATTTTCGTTCGATCTAATTTATTATCTCGATCCATAGCATAATAACGCCCACAAATAGTAGCTATATGACCAATTTTCGTGGTATCAATCTTATTTTTTAATTGGTCGATATAAGTATAAGCACTCGTTGTAGAAGTATCTCTACCATCTGTAATTAAATGAAAAAAAATCTTGGTAACTCCGGAATTTACTAATTTATCATAAAGCTTAAACCAGTGGTTAATATCACCATGAACTAAACCATCACTAAATAACCCCATTAAATGCACTGTCTTATTATTTTCTTTAATATCTTGAATTAAATCTAAATATTTATCATCCGTTTCCAAGTCATTATCTAAATATTCCTTGATTCTTTCAATATTTTGTTTTATTTTGCGACCAGCTCCGATAGTCATATGACCAACTTCACTATTACCAAATTGGCCCTTTAATAAACCTACTGCTTCTTCAGAAGCATCTAATAAAGAATGGGGATATTTATTCCATAAAGCCGTAAAATTCTTGGGATCTGCTTCTAATATAGCATTACCCCATTTTTCTTCCCGATAACCATAACCATCTAAAATTATTGTTATTATTTTTTTCATTTGTATCACCATAGTTGCCATTATACTACCATAAAAAAAGAGAAAACTCAAACTCAAGTTATTTCTTTAAACTTCTAATATTTTCTGTAAATAAGCCTTCATTAATAAATTCTTGGCAACTTTCCACATAATCTATCGACATTTCTTTTTCCCGCCAATTGGTCCAACCATTATATGTACCACAAATATTTAATAAATCATAATCATCTAAAGTATACTCGTACTCATCCATAATCGTACTAAGAATAAGAGCTTCCGCTTCAATAGATTTATAAGGATCATTTAATATTTCATCTTTAGTATATCCTAAATTTTCTTTAATCATTTTTAAATTACATTGATTAATTTGAGGTAAACCATAATCTTCCGTTTCCGATTTTACCCCATTAGTAGTCCAAAGACCACCTGATTCTTGATGAATAATTAAAAACATAGCTTGGGCAGGAACTTCATATTTTTCAGCCATTTCAAAAATATAATCTTGCCAATCTAAAGGACAAGGAAGGTCATAATATAGAGAGTCAGCTTGTTGAATAGTATTAAGAACTTGGTTAATATTATTATAATCTGAAACATTATCTTTTAAATTACTATATAAAACTTCAATAATTCCTGCATTATGTTTAGCATTATCATCTTTTAACATTTCTAAACCAGTTTGACACATAGCATTAACTTTAGCGTCGCCATTTAAAAGTTCAGATACTTGGATTCCTAAAGTTAACGCAAGAAGTAAAATTCTTTTAGCTAACTTATTTTTTTGAGTTATTAATTTTTGTTTTGTTTTCCTAATTTCAACCATAAAAAAACAACCTCCTTTTTCCACAAGGAGTCATTTTATCGTTTTAAATCTATTTTGTCAAGCCCTTTTTAAGATGTTATCGTATCTTTATTTAATCTTAAATTATCTGCTAAAGTCGCAATAAATTCCGAATTGGTAGGTTTACTCCGATCATAATCGACACTATGACCAAATAGTTCTTCCATCAAATCATAATCACCTCGAGCCCAACTAACTTCGATAGCATGGCGAATAGCTCTTTCTACTCTTGATGCTGTTGTATCATAGCGAAGAGCAATTTCGGGATAAATACATTTCGTAATCCCTCCAATCATATCCGGATTTTCATACATCATATAAACACTTTCGCGAATATATTGGTATCCTCTAATATGAGAAGGAATTCCTAAAGAATGTAATAATTTACTAATTTCTATTTCAATTTTATTATCTTTTGGAGCTACAGTTTCTTCCGTTTGCATAACTTCTAAGATACGTTGTTCTAAAATAGAATTATCAATTGGCTTCATCATATAATAATCAACATCAAATTTATTGATCATTTTGATAGCAATTTCTTTTTTATAACTTGTTAAAACAATAACGTGTTTCTTTATTTTATGTTTTTGCATCTCTTCTAAAATAGCTAGACCATCAACTAGTGGCATAATAATATCCATTAAGATAATATCAAAAGTATCACTATGATCTAATATATAAGATAAAGCTTCTTGGCCATTAGAAATTGTTTTAACAATATTGATTACTGCGTGACTACTAAAATACTCCGTTGTTTTACTTAGCATTGATTCATTATCATCAATCATAAGTACATTAATATTTGTTTTCATCTTAATCTCCTTTTTTTATTTTTACTGCACGCAAATTCATTATAAAAAAAGACTAGACAAAATACTAGATTTTATTTTGTCTAGTATTGTAAATTTTCGTAAATTTATGTCGAATTTTATAACTTTTCTGTTATTTTTAATAGATTTTCGACGTTATTTATTCCAGTTCCTATCAAATATCCATCTAATATGTCGATTTTTAATAAATCATCAATAGTATCTATATTCACACTACCCCCATATACTACTAAAATATTAATTTTATATTTTTCTTTTATATATAATTTTAATTGGTAGACAGTTTGTTCAATTTCTTGAGAATCTAACGGACAATTTTGATTAATCGCCCAAGCTGGTTCAAAGGCGAGAATACAATTGTTACGTTCTACTTCATTTAGATAAGAAAAGATATCACTAACTTGGGATTTTATTGCTGTAAAATTATTATCTTCTTTTGTTAAACCTCTTCCTAAACATAAAACGACCTTAATTTTGGCAGCGGTAGCATTTTGAATTTTGATTACACAACTCTCCGTGGTTTCTTTAGTTTCACAATGATTAACTAACACATAACCAACTTTTAAAGTCGCTAGTTGGTAAGCTAAAACTTCGCCGGTATGACTGCCATCTTTGTAGGTTGAAACATTTTGAGCTCCTAAAGCATAAGCACTATTATAAAAAAAGGGTAGATATATAAAAGAAGGAAAGAGAATAATATTTTTATTGGCACCATTTAAAGCCTTTAGTTGTTTTTTATATTCTAAAATTTCATTTAAAGTTTTAGTTGATTTTAAATTACACATCAAGTACTTCAATTTCTTCATCCTCCATAATACTATCAATTCCTACTAAACTACCATCAGTAATATATTTTAAAGTGGCGCCACCTCCACTAGATAAATAAGTAAAAGCATCTTGAAAGCCAAAATAATTAACACTGGCGACTGAATCTCCGCCCCCAACTACGACAACTTTATTACTACTTTTTAGAATTTGTAATAACTCTTTGGTCCCATTAGAATAACGATGATTTTCATATACTCCCATGGTACCATTTAAAAAGATAGTATTACTTTCATTGATAGCAACTTTATATTTTTCAATGGTTTTGACGCCGATATCATAAATAATTTCATCGACATCAATATCATTAATTTTTTTATATTTAGTATACATTTTATCATAACTATTACCCACTACAGCATCTAAAGGTAACATTATTTTATCCCGATAATTTAAAAGAATATTCCGTAATTTTTCAATCGTTTCCGGATTTTTAGTGGAAAGGGAAGCTCCAACAGGAAAATGAAGAGCTTTTAAAAAACTATTAGCTAGTCCTCCTCCTAGTAATAAATGTTCACATTTCGGGATCATCGTTTCAATCAAGGCCAGTTTATCTTCAATTTTGGCGCCCCCCATAATAATGGTAAAGGGACGTTCTGGATGCATTACAAATTTATCGATAGCTGCTAGTTCTCGTTCTACTAAAAGTCCCATACAACTAGGAATATATTTGGGAATTCCGACAATCGAAGCATGCGCCCGATGAGCACAAGCAAAAGCATCCATTACAAAGACATCTCCTAAAGAAGCTAGTAAAGAAGAAGCTTGAGGATCACAATTACTCTCTAAATGATTGGGAACATCTAAAAAGCGGGTATTTTCTAATAATAAAATATCACCCGGTAATAAAGCTTTTACTTTCTCCGGTAAAAGTGGATTAAACAAATCTTTTTCAAACATAATATCCCGTTTTAAAAGACCTTTTAACCTAGTAGCTACTGGTTCTAAAGAATAAAGTAATTTATCTTCTTCAGATTCTACTTTGCCTAAATGGCTTAATAAAATGATTTTACAATTTTGTTCTAAAAGATAATAGATAGTATCTAAACTTTGAACTAGTTTCGTATCATCTAAAATATCTCCATCTTTAATCGGAACATTGTAATCAAAACGAACTATGACAGTTTTATCTTTAACATCCATATCTTTTAATTTCTTTTTCATTTTATTTTCACCACCTTTATTATAGCAAATGAATACTTTTATTCTTCTAAAAACATTTTTTTCGCAGTCCGTAACATTTGAGAGGTATAACCCATTTCATTATCATACCAAGCATTTATCTTAACTAATTGTTTATTATTAACTTCTAAAACTTTCGTTAAAGATGCATCGACGAGCGAACCACAAGTTTTACCGATAATATCACTAGATACCACCGGATCAAAAGTAACTTTTAAAGTTTCATTTTGAGAATTTATTAATAAATCATTTATTTCTTTAACACTTGTATTTCGTTTTAATTCTAATATGACATCAACTAAAGAGCCATCACTTACAGGAACACGATATGCTAAACCATCTATTTTATTATTAAGTTCCGGTATTACTTCTCCAATCGCTTTTAAAACACCAGTTGAAGTAGGAATAATATTCATGGCAGCGGATCTGCCCCGTCTTTCTTTAATTCCTTTTTTATGGGGAATATCTAAAGTTACTTGATCATTAGTATAAGCATGAATTGTACTCATAAAACCTTTTTCTATTCCAATATTATCTTCAATCACTTTTAAAATAGGAGCTAAACAATTGGTAGTACAAGAAGCCCCACTAATAATTTGATCAGTACTAGTTAAAATATCATCATTAACATTGTATACAATAGTTTTAATACCATCTTTAGCTGGAGCTGAAATTAATACTTTCTTAGCTCCTGCTTCAATATGTTTATGGGCACCTTCCAAAGTTGTAAAATGACCTGTGCATTCTAAAACTAAATCAATATTTAATTCTTTCCAGGGTAAATTTACGGGATCTAATTCTTTAAATACTTTAATTCTCTTACGTTTATTTATTACTAACTCATCGTTTAGAAAAGTAATCTCATCTTCATGAAAAGACCGATGATTGGTATCATACTTTAAAAGATAAGCTAATTCTTCGGGATCAGTTAAATCATTTATAGCCACAATATTAAAATCAGTGCCGGTAATCATTTTCCGAAAAGCCACGCGACCAATTCTTCCAAAACCATTGATAGCAACTCTAATCATAATTTCTATCCTTTCTAACCAATAAATTCTCTTAAAATCGAATCTTTACTAACATATTCTGAAGGAATAGCATAAAATCCTTGCATAGAATTAATTAATCTTCTAGCTTCTTCATAGTAGGGAGAATCTAAACCAACTGAATATAATAAAGGTTCTGCAAAGACTTTTAAAACTCCAACTTCAAAAGCATAAGCGGTATTAATAACAATATCAGCTTGATGAATATACGGAAAAATATATTTTTCTTCGCCATCTCTTACTATCTGCCAAGTTTTTATCGTTTCGGATACATCCGTTCCCCGAGTTCGATTATCTCTAATAATTCTTCTTAATAATCGTAAATCAACAGTAGAAAAATAATTATGTCGATCTATTTGCAAAGGTATAAAAGGACTTAAATAAATTTTATATTTATATTTATTAGGAATATCACCTGTTAAATCATCATTAAGACAATGTAATCCTTCTACTAATAAAATGCTTTTCTCATCCATTTTTATACCCTTAGTTCTCCTAGTTTTTTTATGACTAATAAAATCATAAATAGGAAGATGGACTTCTTTACCTTTTATTAAATCATTTATATCTTGATTAAATAGTTTTAAATCTATAGCTTCTAATACTTCATGATTTACAACTTGATCTTTTAACATATCTTCTTCATCTTTATAATAATCATCGACTGAAATAGGAATAGGATGATAACCTAAAGACTCTAAGTATGTTGATAATCTTTTCGTCGTTGTAGTTTTACCAGATGAAGAAGGACCAGATATTAAAACCATTTTTATATCTTTATTCTCTTTAATTTCTTTAGCTACTGAAGAAATATGATCATTAAATTCTAATTCACTAACTTTAATAAAACTTTCAATTCTACTATTACTAACTAATTCATTTAAATTGGCCAAATAGGGAACATCCATTGACTTTAACCAAGTTTCCCCACTTTTAAACGTATCAATAATATTACTATAATGCACATATTCAGGAATATTACCATCCGTTCTACTACTAGGAAAGACAATCACAATTTTATTTTTACCGAGATAAACTAAATCAAATTTATTAATATTCTTAGTTTCACAGGGCATTTCACTATAATAATAATTATAGATATTTTTTAATTTATAAAGACTGACGATTTCATTATTAGAATTATGAATATTTTTAGCTTTTTCTTCTTGATGTTTTTTTAAAAAATACTTAATTGCTTCTTTTTTCGTAATATTATATTTTAATATCGGCTCGTTATCATCTATAATACGCACCATTGCTTCTTTAATTTTACTTAAATCATCTTTGATAATATTAGTTTCTCCCCCAATTTCCACCATAATTCCTTTGGGAACACTATGTAAAAAATAGACTTCACTTTCTGGAAATACTTCTTTAGTAGCCACTTCAAAGATAAATTTTAAAGCTGCTTGGTACATCCGATAACCATAAGGGTCATTAACATCCAAAAAATCAATGGCACAATCTTTTTTTAACTTAGTACTCATAGGAATAATTTCATTATTAATACGAGCTCCTAGAATACTTGTCGAACACTTTTTTTGAAAGCTTTTGGCAACTTCATAGACTGTAGTATCAGTATTAAAACTTTGTTCTTCACCATTTTCAAATAATATTTTTATTTCTTGCATACATACCCCTCGTATTCTTACTCATTTTATCATATCTCTTATATTTTGTCATACTTTTTTCGTATAAAATAGATTGTTTTTCTTATGATATTATTAGGTGACTAAAATGAATATTATTCCAACTGTAATTGAAAAAAGTAATAACCAAGAATATGCTTATGACTTATATTCCCGCCTCCTAAAAGATCGAATTGTTTTTTTATCTGGTGAAATAAATGAGAGTACAGCTAATATTATTATTAGTGAACTATTATATTTAGATTCTTTAAATCATAATGAGATTTGTTTATATATCAATAGTCCGGGAGGAGAAGTAAGTAGTGGTTTTGCTATTTATGATACTATTAATTTTATTAAAAGCCCCGTTAGAACTATAGTTGTCGGTTTAGCTGCTAGTATGGCTGCCTTTCTTTTAGCATCGGGAAATGTAAGATGCGCTCTACCTAATGCTGAAGTTATGATTCATCAACCCCTAGGTGGCATTCAAGGACAAGCCACAGATATTAAAATTGTCGCTGATCATATTTTAAAAATGAAAGAGAAATTAATTCAAATTTTAGCTTTAAAAACCAAAAAAGATAAATCTGTTTTAGCTCATGATATGGAAAGAGATTTTTATATGAGTAGTCAAGAAGCCTTAGATTATGGTTTAATTGATGAAATTTTATAAATTTTGATATTTTTTAATTAAATTTTTCATTTTAATAAAATGATGATTAATCCCCGATTTACCAATCTTATAATCAGTTTCTAACGAAATAATTTCAGCCAGTTCTTGATAAGAAGATTCTGGGTATTTATCTCGATATTCTAAAACAATTTGCGTATGTTCATCTAATAAACCAATTAAATCATGTTCTTTTAAAAATTCAATCTCTTCTTTTTGTTTCATTCCAGTTGTAATACTTTTTTCTTGGTTAGCAATTTCACAGTTATTCAACCGATTAACCATATTCTTGTGATCACGATAAATTCTTATATCTTCAAAGTAAAAAAGAGAATGAATAGCTTGAAACATTTTAATCATATCACTGATTTCTTCAGCACTTTTTATATAAACCATATACCGATTACTTCTTTTTAATATTTTGGAATCAAAACGAATACTTTTTAATATTTTTTGGACAAATAACGCATCAGATTTGGTAGGAAAAACAAATTCTAAGTGATAACCACTAGTACTAGGATCATTAATTGATCCGGTAGTTAAGAATGTCCCTCTTAGATAGGCAATCTTTTCTTCTTCGGCTTCTAGATACATATCATTGGCTTTTATTTTCTTACCATCATTATAAATATATAAAGATTCTAAGATATCGAATACTTTTTCTTTAATTTCTAAGATATATATTTGTTTAACTCGAAATCTTTTTTGATTTCTAATAATTATCTTAATATTTATACCAAAAATTTCTTTTAAATAAGTATATATTCGCCTGGCTATTTTGGCATTTTCACTGGTTATAGTTATTTTATCTTTAGTAATAGTAGCATCATAACGAAGAATAGCAGATAGTTCTGCTCTTTTTTCCATTAAATTACCATTATATTCGGTCATTTCTTCTTTAAGACGAGATGAATAAGTCATTTTATCTTCTCCTTTCTAATAATAATGATAACGTTCTATTTTTGATTTAATTTTCCTCATCATAATATTTTGTAAAATATGTTCAAATCCGGTTTTTAGATCATAATATTTACCTTGATACGGCTCTACCAAAATGGTATACAATTTAGCATTATTGCCACCAACAATATCACTTAACATTTGATCCCCAATCATTACTGTATTTTTAGACGTACTATTTAAAAGATGCAATGCTTTTTCAAAAGCTTCTTTTTTGGGTTTTTGAGCCATATGAATATATTTTATATTTAAATTATCTGCAACTGGTTTTACTCTTCTTTCGGTATTATTAGAGACTAAACAGATTTCAAAATCTTTACTTAATTGTTTAAAAAATAAAGCTAATTCCTTATTTACTTTTTTTACATTAGCAGGCATTATAGTATTATCTACATCAAATATTATGGCTTTATATCCTTCTTTTTTTAGTTTATCATAGGGAATACTTTGAATATCTTTTTGATAAGAATTAGGAAGAATAGATTGAATAGCTTTAGTATCATTTTGTAATACTTTTTTAAAAGTTACTAACATATCTTTATTTTTCCCCATGTTTTCACCTCATTTTTATTATATCTTTTAAATGTATGAATGCAAATAAAAAATATACATAATTGAAGA
>CAZQAO010000007.1:0-29110 GCA_964591225.1 uncultured Muribaculaceae bacterium
GTCATAATAATAATTTTATGATATCTTAACTTTTCAATATCAAAATCTTCGCCGATACCCGTACCAAAAGCAGTAATCATAGTTCGTATTTCTTCGTTAGCTAATGCTCTATCTAACCTAGCTTTCTCTACATTTAAAATTTTTCCTCTTAATGGTAATATAGCTTGAGTTTTAGGAATACGAGCACTTTTAGCACTACCTCCGGCACTATCTCCTTCGACAATAAATATTTCCGAAATAGAGGCATCTTTACTAGTACAATCAGCTAATTTTCCTAAAGTATTAATGGAATCTAAAACAGTTTTCCGTCTAGTTAATTCACGAGCTTTTTTAGCAGCTAACCTAGCACGCGCAGCTGTCGATGATTTTTCGATAATAATCCGAGCTTCATTAGGATTTTCCATTAAAAAGCGTTCAAAACCTTCACTAAATATATCATCAGCAATTTTTCTCACTTCGGCGTTCCCTAATTTAGTCTTAGTTTGACCTTCAAATTGAGGATTAGGATGTTTACAAGAAATAATCATAGTTAATCCTTCTCGAACATCTTCACCAGTTAAAGCTTCATCACTATCTTTCAAAAACTTTGCATTTTTGGCATAATTATTAATAATTCTCGTTAAAGCTCTTTTAACTCCATCTTCATGGGTACCACCTTCATAAGTATTAATATTATTGGTAAAAGAATATAAATTAGCATTATAAGAATCATTGTATTGCATCGCTACTTCTAATTCGATACCATCTATTGTACCTTCCACATAAATAACTTCATCATGTAACGGAGTTTTATTTTTATTAAGCATTTTTACATATTCGATAATTCCACCATTATATAAGAATTCTTCTTTCTTTTCTTCTTCCCGTTCATCTCGTAGTAAGATACGGATACCTTTATTTAAAAATGCTAATTCTTGTAATCGTTTAGCTAAAGTATCGTAGTTATAAATTGTGGTTTCGGTAAATATTTCGGGGTCAGCTTTAAATCTTACGGTAGTTCCAGTTCTATTTTCTTCACATTCACCAATTTGTTTTAATTCTTCAACGGGATGACCACCATTTTCAAATCTTTGATAATAGATTTTACTATCATGATAGACAGTAACTTCAAGCCAAGAAGAAAGGGCATTAACGACACTAGCTCCGACACCATGTAAGCCACCACTCACTTTGTAGCCACCACCGCCAAATTTTCCACCGGCATGTAAAACTGTGAATATCGTTTCAATAGTTGATAAACCTGTTTTTTTATTGATACCAGTTGGCATACCTCGACCATCATCTTTAACAGTTATAATATTACCTTTTTCAATAATTACTTCAATATCATCACAATATCCTGCTAAAGCTTCATCGATAGCATTATCCACAATTTCCCAAACTAAATGATGTAAGCCTTTTTCACTCGTTGTCCCAATATACATTCCGGGTCTTTTTCTTACCGCTTCTAAGCCTTCTAAAACTTGGATATCATCGTCATTATAATGAGTTATTTTATCATCCATAATTAAACCTCCTCTAATAATCCCGCTGTTATATGAAATTTTTTATATTTCTTCTTACCTAATAAATTTTCTAATTTTTCAATCTCAGTTGTCGTTATAAACGTTTGAATATCATCATCGATAAACTTAAAAATATTTTTTATTTTACCTATATCTAATTCACTTAATAAATCATCTAAAATTAATATTGGTGTTACTTGTTTTTCAATTTTAAAAATCATTATTTCACTGAATTTCCAAGCAATAATAGCATTTTTTTGTTGTCCTTCAGATCCGTAATCCTTAATATCTAAATCATCTAATAAAAATATAAAATCATCATGATGGACACCAATACTAGTTTTTCCTAAAGTTAGATCTCTTTTTAAATTTTTATTATATAATTTTAATAATTCTTCTTTACTTTTCTTTTCATAATCACTAACATATTGAATTTTTAAATGACCAGTTTCAGCTATTTTTAAATAAATATCAGCAATATAATTATTAATATTATTTAAAAATTTTTTTCGTTTTTCATATATTTGTAAGCCAATATCAATCATTTTTTCAGTAATGATTTGTAAGTAAGAATCTAAGGTATTTTGTTTACCGTTTATTTGCTTTAAATAAGCATTTCTTATTTTTAATATTTTATTATAATCACTTAATAGTTTTAAATAGGAAATCTGTAATTGAGAAATGGCTATATTTAAGTATTTTCGGCGCACACTGGGGGTATCTTTGATCATCTTTAAATCACTAGGATTAAATAAAACAATATTAATTTTGGAAACATAATCACTAATTCGAGTTATTTTATTGTTATTAATTTTAACTTTTTTGCCTAAATCAGTAATAATAACTTTATATGTATTTTGATAATTATTTTCCACTGTACCCTCTATTTTTGCTAAATTGGTACCATTTTTAATTAAGGTTTTATCTTGAATTTGTTTAAAACTTCTAGAAAGTGCTAACACATAAATTGCTTCCACTAAATTAGTTTTACCAGCTCCATTTTTACCATAGATGATATTAAGATGGGCATCGAATGTAACTGATAGTTGATTATAGTTTCTAAAATTTAGTAATTTCAAATTCTGGATTTGCATTTTTAGCCTCTTTTACGCTCATATAATAAAATAATAGGTATTTATGTACTCCTATACCTATTAAAATTATAACATAATTAAGGTTTTTTTTGTACCTTTTTTTCGATTTTTCGACCATTTAATACTGATTCTAGTCTCGTAGCTCGCATGACTTGATTATCGATAATTCCATATGTCGTATCCAAAGCTATTTTATCTTTATTTTTTAATACGACAATTAATTTATTATTTTCATAATAATAACGATCAACAGAACTTAAACGTAACCAAGAACAAGTAGATAGTCGTGGTGAAGAGGTAGGAAAAAAGATAATATTAGAACTTTCTTCAACAATGATGGGAGCTTTATAAGAAACACCAATTAAACTTTCGGTTCCCTTTTTGCGACCAGCTAAGGAACTACCAAAATACTTGCAACTCTCTTCCATTATCTCATTGGCACACTTATTCACAATAAAATTACTATCTTCTTCATATACTCTCGTCTTATCACCCATAGCATATAAAGCCACAGTATTATTATTTATTTCATAATTTTCCATCAATTTCACCCCCTTATTGGAAAATCGGTTCCTACCCTATCAAAATAATAGTTAATTTTTTGTCGAAAAAAGAAAAACTTACCTAAAAATTAGTAAGTTTTAATTGGTAAAATAAGTTGAATTAAAGATTCATCAGTTAACGATTTAATAATAATTGGTTTAACATCGTTGTTAAGTAATATTAATACTTCTTCATCTTTCATAGTTTTTAATGCTTCTAACATATATTTAGAACTAAAGGAAATATCAATATTAGTTTTCGCATCAGTGTCGACGATTAGTTTTTCTTCAACTTTTCCTATTTCCGAAGCATAAGAATTGATAATCATTTCTTTATTCTCTATCTTCATTTTGATAATATTTTTATCTTTACCTTGTGTTAATAATGCCGCCCGATCAACACTGGCCATAAAATCTTCTTTATTTATTTTAGCAATAATTCCAAATTCTGTGGGAATTAAATTGGAAGTATTAGGATATGTTCCGGAAAGAAGATTAGTTTGAAATTTAATATTTTTATATTTAAATAATACTTTATTATTAAATATATGAATTTCGACCATATCGTCATCAATTAGAATTTTTTCTAGTTCGATTATATTTTTACCTGGCAAAACTATATCGATATCATTAGGTACTTTGGCAGCTAACTTAATATTTTTCTTGGCTAACCGGTAAGAATCTGTAGCTATTAAAACCATTAAATCTCCAGAAATAGTTACATTTATACCTGTTAATAATGGTCTTAATTCTTGGGTGGAAATAGCAAAGACCGTTTGATTAATGGCTGATTTTAAAACTTCTCCCGATAAAACTATTGGATCTTTATGTTCTTCCATTTTTAAGTTAGGATAATCATTAGCATCTAAACAATTTAAATTATATTGGGTATTATCCGTATAAATTTTGATTTTTAATCGGTCAATTAATTCAAAGTTAATAAGATCACTAGACATTTTTCTAATAATATCTAAAATATAACGACTTTGAATAACTATGGTTCCAGGATTTTCTATTTGTTTTATTTCTTTAGATGGTATAAAAGCATTAATAGTTAATTCACTATCACTAGCAGTTAAAGATAACCCTTCTTTAGTTAAATCAAATTTAATTCCATTTAAGACCGGTATCACATTTTTCGTCGAAACTCCTTTTATTACATTATTTAAATTTTCTAATAATAAATTTTTATCAATAGTAAATTTCATTTTATTTCCTTCTTTCTTTTCTATTTAATAATAATATTTATTATAGCGTGCACAATGTGCATAACTATCATAATTCCTTTAAAATGAGATTTTATTTTTATTTTTTTAAGTGAATAAAAAGTATTTATTTTTTTAAGTTATCCACTATCTTCAAATTTTGCTTTTAATTTCATTGATTTCATATTGTAATTGTTTATTGGTTTGCATATCTTTTTCAATTTTATCACAAGCATGAATTACTGTCGAATGATCTCTTCCTCCAAACTCAAGGCCAATCTTTGCTAATGCTTCATCAGTTAACATTCTCGATAAATACATTCCTATTTGGCGAGGATAAGCAATTTTATTACTTTTTTTCTTGCCTTTTAAATCTTCCACCGTTATTCCGTAATAGTTAGCAACAATTTTCTGAATATTTTGAATATTATTGTCGGAATAAATATTTTTATTCACATAATCTTTTACGGCTTCGTTAGCAAATGCTAAATCTATTTTATCCGGAACCATCATCGCTGTATAAGCCATTAACCGATTCAAGGTTCCTTCTAAGAAACGAATATCATTAGGACAACAATTAGCAATGAATTCAATGACGGTATCATCTAATTTATCCGCAATACTGGTATTTTTAATTTTTTGTTTGATAATTCGACATCGTAAATCAAAATCAGGGGGATAAATATTGACTGGTAGGCCCCACATAAACCTACTTTGGAGTCGTTCTTCTAATAATTTTAAATCCATAGGACTTCGATCAGAACTAATAATAATTTGTTTATTAGCTTGATGTAAGGCATTAAAGGTATGAAAGAATTCCTGTTGGGTTTTCTCGGCTCCAACTAAATATTGAATATCATCGATAATAAGGACGTCGACATTTCGATATTTATTTTTAAAATGATTGGCATAATCTAGGGAGTTTTGACCTTTTTCTAAGTTAGCTATACCAGTATAATCATTCATAAACATATCACTGGTAGTATACAATACTTTTTTATCACTATGTTCAGTAATAAAGTTCCCGATAGCATGCATGAGATGAGTTTTTCCTAAACCACTTTTACCATAGATAAATAAAGGGTTATGAATCTTTCCTGGTTGCTCGGCGACTGCCATACCGGCAATTTTAGCTAAACGATTGGTTTCTCCGACAATAAAGTTATCAAAATTTAATTCCGGTTTTAAATTAGTTTCCCACATTTCTTCTTCGTTAGTAACAATTTCCTTCTTTTCGGGTATTTCATTAGCTTCTTCTTCTAATACAAATTCAATATCATAATTTATACCATTTATTTTATATAAATTTTCTTCGATAATGGAATAATAAGTTTCTCCTAAAATCTTTTTGTGAATCTCCATAGGTACTTGAATAGTGATGGATGAAGAATCGATGTTTACTAGCTTTAATTGACTAAACCACGCATCATAAGAAGCACTATTAAGTTCATTTTTAATGTTTGTTAAAAAGGTATTCCAAAATGTTTCTTCATTCAAATTCCTCACCCCACTCGCTCGTTACTTTTATTAACTTCATTTTATCTCAAACTTTTTTAAATTAAAAGTAAAAAGTAATTGTTCACACTTATGCACAAGTTATCCACCATCCCGTTTGTCTATTTTAACTAGATTAAAATGATTTATCAACACTATCCACAAATTTTATTAAAAAATGTATCAACAAGTGCATATAATTATTAACAACCAAGTGCATACTGTCGATCATTATGGCAAAGTTAGTTACTTTATGATAATTTCTTGACTTTTCTAAATTTATAATATTATAATAATTAAGCTATCTTTAAAAAGGAGGAGAAAAATGATTAGTACATATCAACCCAATAAAAGAAAAAAAGCGAAGAAACACGGATTTTTTGCTCGGAAAGAAACTAAAGTCTTAAAAAATAGAAGAAATAAAGGACGCAAAAATTTAATTACGAAGTAACCACAAATAAAATGTGGTTTTTTTGCTAGAATATATGTGATTTTATGAAAAAAAAGGAAGTTGTCAAAAAAAAAGCAGATTTTAATTCGATTATCCAAACTTGTCCTTGTTCTAAAAATAAATTCTTTAACATATATATAAGGAAAAGTAATCATTCTACTGCTCATTTTGGTTTAGCTATTGGTAAAAAGGTTGGCAATGCGGTAGTTAGAAACCATTTAAAACGTCAGGTAAGAGCTATTATTGACCTTCATAAAGATATCTTTTCAAATGATAGTGATTATATTATAATGATAAAGAAAGATTGTTATCAAAAGTCATTTAGTCTTTTAGAACAAAGTCTGGTCGAATTAATAAAGGAGAGAACATGAAAACGAAAAACAAATTAGGGATACTAATTATTTTAATTCTTTTATGTGGTACCGGATGTGGTAAATCCAACTATATTCAAGATAATAAAAAAATTGTAACTAACGAAGAAACTGGTCAAAGTTTACAACGAAATATATTATGTAAACCTACTGAGGAAGAATTATATAAAGTTTATGAAAAATATAATGATCAATTACAAACTAAATTAGAAGATTTACCAGAATGTAAAGACTTTAGTCCTAACAAGATTAAATATAAAAGTTTATGGGAATCTTTCTTTGTTAAACCATTAGCATTTGTTATTTTAAAACTGGGTAATTTAGTTAAAAATTATGGAATATCGGTTATGTTAGTTGGTATAGCTATTCGTTTAGTTTTACTTCCCTTTTCTAAAAAGAGTATGGATCAATCGGAGAATATGAAAAAAGCTACTCCGGAAATACAGCGGATTGAAAAAAAATATGAAAATAAAACTGATACTGAATCAATGATGATGAAAAGTCAAGAAACCATGTTAGTATATAAAAAATATAAAATTAATCCTGTATCGGGATGCTTGTTATCATTTATTCAATTACCACTATTCTTTGCTTTCTTACAAGCTATAAATCGGGTTCCTGCTATATTTGAAGATAACTTATTTGGAATGAAATTAGGAATGACTCCTTGGATTGGAATTAGTAAAGGAAAATATATTTATATTGTCGTAATTTTATTAATTATTTTCACTACTTACTTATCATTTAAAAATTCAATGAAGCAAACTAGTACCAATAGTGAAATGGACCGGCAATTACAATTTTCTTTAAAATTTATGATTGTTATGATTTCCATTGCATCTTTCAGCCTTCCCACTGCTCTAGCATTCTACTGGATTGTTACCAATGGTTTTGCTGTAGTTCAAAATTATGTCTTTGCTAAAATAAATGATAATAAGAGTAAACCAAAATCTCCAAAATCCAAATCAAAAAAAAGAGGTAAATAATTATGTCAGAAGTAGTATTAGAAGGTAAAACTAAAGAAGAAGCTCTTAATAAAGCTTTACAAGAATTAAATGCAAATGAATCAGAAATCATATATCATATTACCGAAGAAGAAAGAGGTAAATTATTTAAAGGCACTATCTATAAGATTTACGCTATTACTTTATCGGAAGCTACCCAACAAATTAAAGAATATTTAATGACCATTGTGACAAACTTAGGAATTCATTGTGAGATGGAACTAAAAGTAGCCAATCGCAAGATAGATATCAATATGACTTCCGACAACAATCAAATTTTAATTGGTAAAAATGGTCAAACCTTAAAATCTTTAGAGACTATGGTAAGACAATTTGCTTTAAATAAGTATCATTATCATCTTTCTATAAATTTAGATGTCGAAAATTATAAAGAAATGCGCGATAAAAAATTAGTAACGTTAGCTAAAAAATTAGCTAAAGAAGTGGTGGCAACCCAAATGGAAGTTAAACTAGAAGATATGAATTCTTATGAAAGAAGAATTGTACATAATGCCTTAACTGATTACAAAGGAGTAACGACAATTAGTGAGGGTGAAGATCCTAATCGCCATGTCATTATAAAACCTATTGCTAAATAAGCGATAGATTTTTTCTTTTAAAGATAAATTATTTCCCGGGAAATAATTTGTGTGTTATAATAACCGGCGAAAGGGAGTGCTTTTATGGAAGATACCATTGCCGCCATATCAACAGCTGTTGGTCAAGGAGCCATATCCATTGTGCGGATGAGTGGACCTAAATCACTTGCTATAATAAGTAAGATATTTAAAGGTAAAGATTTAACCAAAGTTCCTTCTCATACTATTCATTATGGCTTTATTGTTGATCATCACCAAGAAATTGATGAAGTGTTAGTAATGATTATGAAAGCACCTCAAACTTATACTAAAGAAGATGTAGTCGAAATTAATTGTCATGGTGGAGTATATACCACTCATAAAATTTTAGATTTATTAATTCAAAAAGGGGCTCGCTTGGCCGAACCGGGAGAATTTACGAAAAGAGCCTATTTAAATGGTCGAATTGATTTATTAGAAGCTGAAGCAGTCGGGGATTTAATTGCTTCGAAAAGTGATAAACAACGCTCTTTAGCTATGAATGGTCTTAATGGCAGATTAACGAAGTTGATTCAAAACGAACGCGAAATTTTATTAGAATTACTGGCTAATATTGCAGTTAATATAGATTATCCTGAATATGAAGATGCGGAAAAGATAACTGAAGATTTATTAAAAGAAAAATTACATAAAATTCACCAAAATTTAGACTTATTATTAAAAAATGCTGAACTAGGTAAGATTATTAAATCAGGTATTCAAATTGCTTTCATCGGAAGACCTAATGTTGGAAAAAGTAGCTTATTAAATGCTTTTTTAAATGAAGATAAAGCAATAGTTACGGATATCTCGGGAACAACGAGAGATTTAATTGAAGGTGTTACCAACTTAGAAGGTATCGAATTAAATTTAATAGATACTGCAGGTATTCGTAAAACTACTGATAAAATTGAACAAATCGGGGTAGATAGAAGTAAAGAAGTTATTAATACTGCAGATTTAGTTATCTTAGTATTAAATAATAATGAAGAATTTACTAATGAAGATCAACAATTACTAGATCAAGTGGCTTCTAAACCTCATTTAGTGTTTGTTAATAAAAGTGATTTACCAAAGAAAATTAAGTTACCCAATAATTTACTTTATATAGAAGGTAATACTAAAGAATTAGATGGATTAGAAGCATTAAAAAAAGCAATTATTGATATGTATCAATTAGATAAAATAGCTACTAAAGATAGTACTTATTTATCAAATATTAGACAGATAAATTTAGTAAAAGAAGCTTTAGCAGAAATCAAAGTCGCCGAACAAGATTTAAAGAGTCATATTCCTATTGATATGTTAGAGATTCATATTCGGCTGGCATGGGAAAAATTAGGGGTTTTAATCGGCGAAAATTATGAAGATGAACTAATTGATAAATTATTTAAAAACTTTTGCTTAGGAAAATAAAGAGGTGGCAAAAATGAAATATGACATAATTGTCGTTGGTGGTGGTCATGCTGGTTGTGAAGCCGCTCATATCGCAGCCTTCATGGGTAAGAACACCTTACTAATTACAATGAATAAAAAAAATATAGCTGATTTACCTTGTAATCCCTCTATTGGAGGTACCGCCAAAGGTATTATCGTCCGCGATATTGATGCCTTAGGGGGATTAATGGGTAAGATAGCAGATAAATCGCATTTTCAAATGAAAATGTTAAATAGTAAAAAAGGTCCGGCTGTCCAATCATTACGGTGCCAAGTTGATAAAAAAATATATCCTCAAAAAATGTTAGAAGCTTTAGAAAATACTAAAAATTTAACTATTCAAGAAGGTTTAGTAGAAGATATCATTGTGGAAGATGGTAAAGTAAGAGGAATTATTTTAGAAGATAAACAAAAAATTTATAGTGATGCTTTAATTTTAACGACAGGAACTTATTTAAAAAGTAATATTTTAAGAGGAGCCAATAAAACAGTAGGTGGACCACATGGTGAAAAAAGAAGTAATCATTTAAGTGATCATCTAAAAGAATATGGTTTTACGATTCAAAGATTAAAAACTGGAACTCCGCCCCGTATTAAAAAAGATTCCATTGATTTTTCTAAATGTACTATGGAACTCGGAGATCAAAAATATTATACTTTTTCCCATGATGATAAACCAGTATATGATATTAATAATCAAGAAAAATGTTATTTAGTATATACTAATGCTAAAACTCATCAAATTATATTAGATAATTTAACTAAATCAAGTATGTATGGTGGTTATGTAACGGGAGTTGGTCCTAGATATTGTCCTTCTATCGAAGATAAAATTGTGCGGTTTAAAGATAAAGAACGTCATCAACTGTTTTTAGAACCAGAAAGTAAAGAATATGATGAATGGTATATTCAAGGTTTTTCTACTAGTATGCCAGAAGAAATCCAAGAAGAAATGGTGCATAGTATAGTTGGTTTAGAAAATGCTATAATAACTAAATATGCGTATGCTATAGAATATGATGCTATTGATCCGTTACAAATCAAACCATCTTTAGAAACCAAAGTAATTGCTAATTTATTTACTGCTGGTCAAATTAATGGAACTAGTGGTTATGAAGAAGCTGCTGGCCAAGGCTTAATAGCAGGAATTAACGCCGTTTGTAAATTAAATCACCAAGAACCGTTAATATTAAAAAGAAATGAATCTTATATTGGGGTTTTAATTGATGATTTAGTTACTAAAGGAACCCAAGAACCTTATCGAATGTTAACATCAAGAGCAGAATATCGTCTGGTCTTACGTCATGATAATGCTATATTAAGATTACGTAATATTGCTAATCAATATCATACGATTACTAAGGAAATGTATCAAAATTATTTAGATAAAGTAGCCAATATTGCTAAATTAAAGTCAGAATTAAAAGCTACTAAGTTAGAATTAACGCAAGAAAATATTCATAAATTTTTAGAAAATAACCAACCAATTCCCAAAAATAAAACTAGTTTAATAGAATTATTAAAAAGACCCGAAATTACTATGGATTTTTTAAGTACCTTAGTTGATTTAGATTATGACTCAGAAATCAAAGAAGAAGTAGAAATAGAAATTAAATACGAGGGATATATTAAGAAAATGGAAAAAGAAATAGCTAAAATGGTTAAATTAGAAGAAAAACAAATACCTAGCGATATCGATTACGCCAAAGTAAAAAATTTAGCTAGTGAAGCCAGACAAAAACTAGAAAAAATAAGACCGATATCAATTGGTCAAGCCCTTCGGATTAGTGGGGTAAATCCTTCCGATATTTCGATTCTAGCAGTATATTTAAAAAAGGAATATTCTAAAAATGAATAAACAAGAATTTATTAGTTCGTTAACAGAATTAAATCTAACATTAACGACAGAACAAATAGAAATGTTATCAATTTATTATCAAATGTTAATAGATTATAATAAACATACAAATATTACCGCCTTAAAAACAGAAGAAGATATTTATTTAAAACATTTTTATGATTCGTTAACTCTTAATAAATATTTACAAAAAGACTCTAAAGTATTAGATATAGGTACGGGAGCGGGTTTTCCCGGGATGGTTTTAGCAATTGTTAATCCAGATATTCAATTTGTTCTTTTAGATGCTAATCATAAAAAAATTCAATTTTTACAAATTCTTAACGAACGTTTAAAACTTAAAAATGTCACATTTGTCTGTGCAAGGGCGGAGGAATATGTAAAAGTTCATAAATCTGAGTTCGATATCGTTACTTCAAGAGCAGTAGCTGAATTAAGAATCTTACTAGAATTATCTTTACCAGCTTTAAAAGATAAAGGTCTTTTTCTTCCGATGAAAGCCAATGTAGAAGAAGAATTAGCAAAAAGTGGGGATACTTTAGAAATCTTAGGAGGTAAAATTAAAGCTATAGATAAATTTTATCTTCCCAAAGAAAATAGTCTTCGAACTATTTTAGTAATCGAACGCATACCAAAAAACCTAGATAAGTATCCGCGAACCTACGACAAAATTCTTAAAAAGCCATTGAAAAAATAAGTTAAATACGTTATATTAATAATAAGCTAAAGGGGCTGATTAGTATGAATATGGATAAAAATATTCAAGAAATACCGATTGAGGAGATTATTCCCAATCGTTTTCAACCACGACTAACCTTTAATGAAGAGGGATTAAATGAACTATCTGATTCCATAAAACAACACGGAATTATTCAGCCTCTTGTGGTTCGTAAGTTGGGGGATAAATATGAAATAATTGCGGGCGAAAGAAGATATAAAGCTGCTGTTCAAGCAGGATTAACAACTGTTCCGGTAATTGTTTCAGATATTGATGATAATAAAAGTGCCGAAGTAGCCTTAGTAGAAAATATTCAAAGAAGAAATTTAACTGCTATCGAAGAAGCTAAATCTTATAAAAACTTATTAGATCGAGGTTATTTAACTCAAGAACAATTAGCATCCAAAATGGGAGTTTCCCAATCAGCTATTGCTAATAAATTACGCCTTTTAAATCTAGATCCAGAAGTCCAAGAAGCTTTATTAAACGAAAAGATTTCTGAACGTCATGCCCGGGCCTTATTAACTTTAGATAATCCTGAAGATCAAAAAAAGTGGCTTAAAAAAATTATTGATGAGCGAATGACGGTACGCCAACTAGATATGGAATTAAAAAAATTAAAAACAGGAGAGAGTGAAGAAGAAACCGAGATTCCTTTAGTTAATATAAATCCTGATATTGATAATATTTTAAATAATGCCGAAGATATTAATGTTGTTCGTCCTCCTCATGATGTTGCTAGTATGCTAATGGAAGATCCTCATAGTAAACCAGCCCCTGAACCAGCACCACCAGTTGATGAAGAACCAAAAAAAATGCCTAATAAATTTTTTAATTTTCTAGAAGATGAACAAGCCAATATGGATATCGGTGAAACTGATGATATTTTTAATAGTATTAATAATATGAATATAGCTGATGTTCTGCCTTCATCACCTACCAATACCCAACCTGTAGAGCCACCACTTCCAAGCGTTCCTCCTGTAACCGAAGCCCCTAAAGAACCTGTCTTAACGCAAGTTGAAGTTTTAGATGAACTAGATAGTAATGACGAAAAAGTAGATACTTTAGAGGAAGAACCTAAAGAAGAAGTGTTAAATGATGATCCGTTTGAAAATATATTTGGTCCAATGCCACCCAAAACCGAAACACCTAAATCAGAGACAATAATCAACCCTTTTCCCGTAATTAAAGATAAAAATTTAGTAGATCCCATGGATAGTGTCGTTACTTTAGAACCAGATTATGAACAAAAACAAGAAGAATTAGCGGGAACTGATTTAAAAAGTGCTATTAATATTGTTCGTGATACCATTGATGTTTTAAATCAAAAAGGTTTTATTATCGAAATTGAAGAAGCGGACTTAGAAGATATATATCAAATTACAATTAAAATAAAAAAAGATTAAACAACTCCATAGTTGTTTTTTTATTCGGTTTCTTCTTTTTTAGTAACATCTAGACTACCTTCAGTACCTTTAACATAATAAAAGACAGCAGCATTTTGATTAGATGCTTGTTTACCAGTTATGGGATCTTCTAAAATACCAATGACATTGGGTGGAGTCGGATACCAATCAGTTTCTTTGTCTTGTAAGTAATCTTCAATAGTATCTACCCAAATATTCTTCGCCCATTTACTAGGATCACTATTAATATTTTCGTCTTCATCATAACCTAACCAGACCATTAAAAGGGCATCTTCATTATAGCCAACGGTCCAGTAATCTGTGTTAGTCGTCCCAGTTTTCAAAGAATATTTACGACTCATTTTATTAGAAATAGATAAAGCTGTCGGCGTAGTATAATTTAAAAATTTAGCATTACTAGTATTTGCTAACATTTCATTTAAAATATAAACATAATTAGAATTTAAAACTAATTTTCTTTTATTTTTATGAGTATATAAAACATTTCCATCTAAATCTTCTACTTTTCTAATAAAATAGTTATCAGTTTCAAAACCTCCATTAGCTAAAGTGGTATAACCATGAGCAAAATCTAACATGTTTAATTCACTAGTTCCTAAGGCTAGGGAAGGATTAGGAGTTAATTCTCCTTCGATTCCCACTCGTTTAGCAGTTTCTACTAAAGTTTCTTCTCCTAAAAATAAATGTGTTTTTACGGCATAAATATTATCAGAATAAGCGAGAGCTGCAGCCATGGTAATATCTTGGTTACCATAAATATTATTATAATTAGAAGGACTATAAACTTTATCATTAGAAAAAACAAAATTAGTTGGTTCACTAAAGAAGGTTGAACCTGAAGTCATCCCGTTTTCTAAAGCTGAATAATATAAAAATGGTTTCATTGTCGATCCCACTTGGCGTTTTGATTGAATAGCACGATTAAATTGACTTTCGCTATAATCCATTCCTCCGGTTAAAGCTAGTACTGCTCCCGTTTCTGGTTCAATTAAAACACTAGCTACTTGTAATTTTTGATCAGTCACATTTTCTAATATAGAGCTTTCTAACTTAGTTTGAGCTTCTAAATCTAGGTTAGTATATATTTTTAAACTACTTGAATCTAATAACGTTTGTGGTATTCCTTTTAAATTTTCTAACTCATTTAAGACAGCATCTTGATAATACATTAACATTTTTAAATCATTATTATCTCTTTTACCATATATCTCTAATTGGCTAGTAAATAAATGATCTAAAGTATCTTGATCAATTTTTTTATTGTTATACATAGCTGTAGCTACTTTTTTTGCTCTTTTAATCGCCTCATCATAATGGGTAATAGGATTATAATTAGTAGGGCTTTTTGGTATTCCGGCTAATAAAATAGCTTCTTCTAAAGTTAAATCTTTAACATCTTTATTAAAATAATACTTACTTGCATTCATTACTCCGTAATTACCCGCCCCAAAGTTAATGGTATTTAAATAACCTTCTAAGATTTCATCTTTATCATAATGAACTTCTAGTTCTAATGTTAAAAATGCTTCTTCAATTTTTCGTGACCAAGTTTTATCAAAATCTAAATACATATTTTTTATATATTGTTGACTAATCGTCGAAGCCCCTTGTACAATAGCTTTATTTTTAATATTTAAAAACATAGCTTTAGCAATTCGTAAGTAATCAAAGCCTTTATGTTTATAAAAATTTTTATCTTCTACACTAATCATCGCATCAATTAAATAGGGAGAGATATCTTCTAATCTAGCCCATTCACTAGTACCACTTCCTTGATAGATTAAATTATCATTTTTATCGTAAATATACATTTGACCAACATTTGTAAGCTCTAATTTAGGACTAAAATAGGCATAAGTATATAAACCGGTAATAATTATTAAGAAAACAAAAATTATAAAAATAGTTGATTTTGTAAAGAAAAGAAATTTTCGCATTAAGATTCACCTTTTTTTAGTATGAAAAGAAAATCAAAATTTATAAGTGCAAAAAAAGAAGTGATATGGTATAATGTCCTAGAAAAAAAGAGGTGTAAAAAGTGTCTAAAAATGAATTTACTTTTACATTCTTTAAAAATGATAAAAAAATATTTGAAAAAAATTATAAAAACGAAGAAAATGATAATAATATTTTCAGATTTAATGTATTAGATTTTAATACGATTATAGATACGCAAAATGAATTATTTAAGCGTGAAAATGATGATTTTCTTTTTTTCTTAGATCATAAGAATAATAAATGTACGGTTGAGTTAAAGAAAGAACATCTTACTTTCCCTATTGGTATTGATTTTTGTGATATTACTAATTCTTTAGAAGAGTGGACAATGGAGTATAGTTTAGAAACCATTGATGAGCGAATAAAAATAGTCTTAAAAAGGTGAAACTATGAAAAATATGTTAAAAGAAGCAATTGAACAAATTATTAATAATGATGTTGAGGTCGAAATTAAGTTATCTAATCGTCCTGATTTATGTGATTATCAATTTGATGGGGCTTTTTCTTTAGCTAAAAAATATCAGGAAAATCCTTATGTAATTGGGACTAAGATAGCTACTATTTTACAAGAAAATGCTGAATTATCTGCTAAGTTTTCAAAAATAGAATGTGTAAAACCGGGTTTTATTAATTTTACGTTAAAAGATAGTTACATTAATGAATTATTAAATCAAATGCATAAACAAAATAAGTGGAATATTAATATTCCCGAAACTGAAACGATTGTTATTGATTATGGTGGAGCCAATGTTGCTAAACCACTTCATGTTGGTCATTTACGACCAGCTATTGTGGGCGAGGCCATTAAAAGATTATGTCTTTATATGAATCAAAAAGTAATTGCTGATGTTCATTTAGGAGATTATGGCTTACAAATTGGTCAAGTTATTTATGGCTTACAAGCCGAAAATATTAGCGTTGAAGATTTAACTTTAGAAAAATTAACTACTATTTATCCCAAAATGAGTGCTTTGTGCAAAGAAGATGAGTTAATTAAAGAAAAATGTGCCACTATTACGAAAGAATTACAAGATGGTAACGAAGAATATCAACAATATTTTCATAAAATTGTCGAAATATCTTTAATTGATATTAAAAAAATGTATGATTATTTAGGAGTTTCTTTCGATTTATGGTTAGGGGAATCCGATGCTTATCCTTATATACCCGAAGTTGCTAAAATGCTCCAAGACCAAAATTTATTACAAGAAAGTAATGGTGCCCAAGTGGTCGATGTTAGTGAAAAAGATGATAAAATCGCCATTCCCCCCTTTATATTTCAAAAAAGTAATAAAGCTTATTTATATGGAACTACGGACTTAGCAACAATTTATCAAAGACAATTAGATTATCATCCTAGTAAGATTCTTTATGTTGCTGATCAAAGACAAAGACTTCATTTTACGCAAGTATTTCGGGTTAGTAAGAAGTTAGAAGCCACTAAAAATATTAATTGTGAATTTTTAGGTTTAGGAACTATTAATGATAAAGATGGTAAACCATTTAAAACGAGAGCTGGCAATACTCCAAAATTAGAAGAACTAATAAAGGAAACAAAAACTATTTTTTTACAAGATAATACCCACGAAAATAATTATCAAGAAGAAGACTTAGATAAAATAATAAATGCTATCATCAAGTATGCTGATTTACAAAATAATCGTGAAAAAGAGTATTCTTTTGATATTGCCAAATTTTCTTCGACAACAGGTAAAACCGGCCCCTATATTTTATATACTTACTTACGAATTAAAAAAGTTGTGGAAAACAATCAAAGTTATATAGACAATTTAAGTAAAACAATATATAATGGTCACGACCGAGAATTAAGAATAAAATTATTAGCATTTGCAGAAAATATTGAATATGCTTATAAAACTTATTTACCATCGGTCTTAGCAAATTATGTATATGAAGTATGTGTTTTAGCAAATGCATTTTATGAAAACAATCATATTAATAATTTAGAAAATGAAATTGCAAAAAAAGATTGGGTTACCTTACTTAGTAAAACCGCAGAGATGATTAAAACCCTATTAGATATTTTAGGAATCGATATTCCAACTAAAATGTAGGAGGATAATTATGAGTTTAAAAAATTTAAGTAAAGAAGAATTAGAAAATATGTCCTATGATGATATTGCTTATGCGTTACTAACTGACAGTAAAAAAGCAATGAAAATTATTGATTTATTTACCAAAGTAGCTAAATTAGCTAATTTAGATGAATCAGCAATTGAAGAAAATATTGGTGATTTCTTTGAAATGTTAACTTTAGACAAACGGTTTATAATGCTTGATGATGGTTCTTGGGATTTAAGAGATCGTCATGCCCAAAAGATTATCATGGATGAAGATGAGGACGATATTAATATCGAAGAAATTGATAAAGATGACGAAGAAGATAGTGATGAAGACATTTTCTACGATGAAGATGGTGATGATGACGAAGGCGATGATGATTTAAAAGATTTAGTTATCATCGATGATGAAGAAGAAGAGGAATCCAATTTCTAAATTAGTTTTAAAAACTTAAATAATATAGAAAGAGGAAGAATCATGGAAGAAAAATTAGCTAGTATTAAACAAAGATATCAAGAAGTTTCCGAATGTTTAATGAATCCCGAAGTAATGAGTGATTTTAAAAAGGTCAAAGAGCTTTCTAAAGAACAAAGTGATTTAAAAGAAATAGTAGATAAATATGATGAATTATTAAATTGTCAAAAAAGTTTAGAAGAAGCTAAGAGTTTATTAGAAGATCCTGATTTTAAGGAAATGGCTGAACTTGATATTGAGGAAAATACTGCCAAAATTGCGAAGTTAAATGAAGAATTAGAAATTTTGTTAATTCCCAAAGATGAAAATGATGGCAAAAATATAATTATGGAAATTAGAGGAGCAGCTGGTGGGGATGAAGCTAATATTTTTGCTGGAGATTTATTACGTATGTATACTTACTATGCCGAAAAGAATGGTTGGAAACTAGAGATAAATCATCAATTAGAAGGAGCTTCCGGCGGTTTTTCGCAAGTGGAATGTACCATTAAAGGTGATAATGTTTATAGTAAGATGAAATACGAAAGTGGTGCTCATCGGGTGCAAAGAGTTCCCCAAACTGAAACTCAAGGCAGAATTCATACTTCGACTGCTACGGTTTTAGTAATGCCTGAACTTGATGATATCGATATTGATATCAAAGAAAGTGATTTAAAAATAGATGTGTATCATTCAAGTGGCGCGGGCGGTCAATCAGTAAATACTTCAAATTCCGCTGTCCGTATTACCCATCTACCTACTAATACAGTCGTAACTTGTCAAAATGAACGTAGTCAATTAAAAAATAAAGAGTTGGCGATGAAGTTATTAAAAATAAAAATATATGATCAATTGCAACAAGAACAAATGAATAAAGAAGGCTTTGAAAGAAAAAGTAAAATTGGTACCGGTGATCGTTCCGAAAAAATTAGAACGTATAATTATCCTCAAAACCGAGTTACCGACCATCGTATTGGTTTTTCCGTCATGAATCTTGATCGCGTAATGGATGGCGAATTAGAACCCATTATCGATGCGTTAATTACCGAGGATTTAAAAAGAAAATTAGCAGGTGAGTAATCACTTGTTTTTAAGTAGGTGTCTAGATGAAACCAGATTATATTACGGATACTGATTGGAAAATATTAAAAGAGATGTATCCTAATCAACTTGATTATGTAAAACAAAAATTAACAGAGCATTATCCTGTTCAATATTTAATTGGTTATGTTGACTTTTATAATACGAAAATAACTGTGGATGAACGGGTTTTAATCCCCCGTTTTGAAACCGAATATTTAGTTGATAAGGTAGTTAAACGTTTAAAAAAATATCCAGAAAATACTTTAAATATTGTGGATATTGGTACTGGTAGTGGTTGTATTGCTATCGCCTTAGCTAAAGAGTTAAAACAACATTGTGAAGGTGTTGATATCTCAAAGTCCGCTTTAGAAGTTGCTAGTATAAATGCTTTTCAAAATAATGTCGATATAAAATGGACGCAATTAGATATACTAAATAATGATCTTCCTCAAAAATATGATGTAATTATTGCTAATCCGCCTTATCTAAGATATGACGAAGAGTGTGCTATCGAAACTACTTATGAACCCCAAGAGTCTTTATTTGCTGCTAATAATGGGTTAGAATTTTATCAACGAATTATAACAATGCTTGATTATCAACCTAAATTAATTGCTTTTGAAATCGGTTCTTCCCAAAAAGAAGCGATTATAAAGTTGGCTCGAGAAACTTTCAAAGAAGCCCAAATTACCGCCGAAAAAGACTTAACGGGTCGGGATAGATATATCTTTATTGAAAATTAGTAATCCTCTTGACAGTATTTCATAAGATTTATAAAATGATATTGATTGTAATAAATAATATATTATAAAATAACATAAGGAGTATAATTATGATTCAGATGATATACTATATTTTATTTATAATTACCTTATCATATGGCCTTTATTTTGTTATCACGGGTTTATTTGCTTTTAAAGAAAGTAAAACTAAAGTACGTCAACACGTGGCGAAAACTAAGTTTGCTATTCTAATAGCAGCTCGTAATGAAGAACAAGTAATAGGGGATTTAATTGCCAGTTTAAAAGCCCAAAAATATCCCGACAATTTATATGATATTTATGTTCTCGTTAATAATTGTACTGATAATACTTTAGGAGTTTCTAAATCAGCTGGAGCGAAAATTATTAATGTTAATACTCCTGTTAAAACTAAAGGTGAAGTCTTAAAATTTGCTTTTCAACGCTTAAGAAAAAAAGATTATGATGCTTATATTATCTTTGATGCTGATAATATCGTTCATCCGGATTTTTTAAAGAAAATGAATGATACTTATCAATCTGGTTATGAAGTAGCTCAAGGTCGAAAAGATAGTAAAAACTTAGAAGATAATTGGTTAAGTGCCAGTTGCTCTTTGTTTTATTACATTCAAAATTTCTTTTTTAATAAATCACGAATGAATATAAATGCTGCCGCCGCTATCAATGGTACCGGTTTTATGGTATCCAAAAGGGTTATCGATGAAGGCTTTGATCCGAAAACAATTACTGAAGATATTGAATTATCAATTATGTGTGTTTTAAAAGATATTCCGATTGCTTATATTGAAGATGCTATTACTTATGATGAACAACCCGTCCGGTTTATAGATTCATGGCATCAAAGAAGTAGATGGAGTAAAGGAATAATTGAATGTAATCGTTTGTATCGCGTGCCTTTACTAAAGAAATTTATTAAAGATAGAGATTTTTCTGCTATCGATAAACTATTATTTTCCGCTGCTCCGCACGTTCAAACATTAGGAGTAATACTAACACTAGCTTTAGGAGTATTTCATATTTTAGGTATTGAATTAAATGATATTTTTTCTTACTTCTTCTCTTTAGGTTTTGTCTTCTTTATGATTACTTATTTAATTGGAGTCATTATAAATATGTTTGTTTTAATCTATTATAAAAGAGATTTAGAAAAAACGATTCATGGCATATTCTTATTTGCTCTCTTTCTATTTACTTGGATTCCCATTAACGCCATCTGTTTATTTAAAAAAGATTTAAATTGGGTGCCAATTGAACATACGAAAAAAGAAAATTTAAAGACTGTTTTAAATGAAAAATAAATGTGAATAAAAATTATTAAAATAGGACATAATTACTTAGGTGATAAAATGAAAAAAGTAATTATAGTCTTATTTTTTTTAACTATTCTTTTTATAAGTAGTAAAGAAGAAGAATTTATCATTCCGGACGAAGCCATTCGCTTTCGGGTTATTGCTAACTCTAATACTTTAGAAGATCAAGCTATGAAATTAGAAATTAAAAATAATATTGAATCGCTTTTAAAAACAGATTTATTAGAAGCAGAGACTAAAGAAGAAGCTAAAAGTGATTTACAAAATAGTATTCCAAGTATTGAAAAAATGATTGATCAATATAATATCCCTTATCAAGTTCATTATGGTGATAATTATTTTCCTGAGAAAAAATATAAAGGAGTAACTTATCAAGCGGGAAATTATGAATCTTTAGTAGTTACTTTAGGAAAAGGGGCAGGTAATAATTGGTGGTGTGTCATGTTTCCCCCTTTATGTTTAATTGATGAAGAAAATATTGAAGGTGATGTCGATTATCGGCTTTTTGTTAAAGATTTATTCGAAAAATATCTGTAATCAATTTTAAATTCTCTTAGTATAGTTTACTAGGAGGATTTTTTTATGAGAGAACTTATTACAGTATTTGTTATTGCTATTGCTTTAAGTATGGATACGTTTTCTTTATCTCTAGGAATAGGTACTTATGGTATTTCCAAAAAGAAAATGTTTTTATTTTCCCTAATTGTTGGTATAATGCATTTTGTGATGCCACTTTTGGGAAATTGTCTTGGTAACGAATTAATTTCTATCTTTACTTTAAATAGTGACTTTTTACTAGGAATTATCTTAATTTATCTAGCTATTTCAATGTTTTTAGATCTATTTAAAAAAGAAGAGAAGCAATTAGATTTAAAATTAGGAAGTATGCTGTTATTTGCTTTTGGAGTTTCCATAGATAGTTTTTCTACTGGCCTAGGCTTACAAGCTATCACTAGTAATATGTTTTTAGCTGTAACAGTTTTCTCAGTAACTAGTTTTTGTTTTACTTATTTAGGATTATTAATTGGTAAGTATGCTAATAAACTTTTAGGTACTTATGCTTGTGTTGTTGGTTCTATTTTATTGGTAGTTATCGGTCTTTTTCATTTATGTAAATAAGAATTATTAAAATTTGACAAGGAAAGGGGAAACTATATAAAATGAATTTGAAAGAAAGTGACCAAGCCATGGAAAAAATGATTATTGAAGGAGGACATAAACTAACAGGAACTATTTATATTAATGGTGCTAAGAATAGTGCTGTCGCTCTTTTGCCAGCGGCTATTTTATCTGACGAAATCACGGTTATTAATAATGTCCCAGATATTACGGATATCTCTGTTTTACGAGAAATTATCGAATTATTAAATGGTACAGTTTGTCAAAAAGGTAATACAATAATCATTGATTCCAGTGCCATTGTTAATAAAACGATACCTAAAAATCTATCGAATAAGTTGCGAGCTTCTTATTATTTTATGGGGGCTTTATTAGCTAAGTACAAACATGTTGAAATTTATTTTCCAGGTGGTTGTAATTTTGGGGCGCGGCAGATAGATTATCACTTAAAAGGTTTTGAAATGTTAGGGGCGACGATTAAACAAGAAGATGAAAAGTTTATTATTGATGCCGATGAGTTAGTTGGGGCCGAGATAACTATTCCGTTTCCTAGTGTAGGAGCGACAATTAATATAATGCTAGCTGCTACCAAAGCTAAAGGAACGACGACAATCAATAATGCGGCAGCAGATCCGGAAATTGTTAATGTGGCGGAGTTTTTAATTAACATGGGGGCCAAAATAACTGGGGCAGGTACAAAATGTATTCAAATTGAAGGTGTGAGTTCGCTTAAAGGGGCGACCATCGAAGTAATTCCCGATCGGATTGAAGCGGGTACTTATATTATTGCTGGAGCCTTAATGGGCGATAATTTAAAAATTGAAAATATCAACCCTAATCATTTAAGGAGTTTATTAGATACCTTGCACCAAATGAATATTAACTATACCCTTTCTGATCGGTCCATAGTTATTAGTAAGCCTGATTATGCGGTAGCTACCACGGTTAAAACCGAAGTCTATCCTGGATTTCCTACAGATCTAGCTCAACCTATCAGTGTATTACTTTTAAAAGCTCATGGTGATTCCGTTATCGAAGAAACCATTTATCAAAAACGTATGGGCCATGTAGCTTACTTAAATAAGATGGGAGCCAATATTAAGTTACATGACAATAAAGAAGAAATTCACGGACCGGTTAATTTAACGGGAACTGATGTCGAAGCTAGTGATTTGCGAGCCGGAGCAACTTTATTTTTAGCAGCTCTAACTACTAAAGAAGAAACAACTATTTCTAACGTTGAATATATATTGCGCGGATATGAAAAAATCGTCAAAAAATTATCGAATGTTGGTGCTAATATTCGGATTGAAACCATAAAATAGTATTGCAGTACTATTTTTTTTGGGGGATTTATGAAATATAAAATATTGCTTATTTTAGTGATTGGAACGATAATTACCACGGGTATTTATTTTAATTTAGATCATAGTAAAAAGAATTTACTAGCTTTAGGAGATGGTATTTCTTTAGGGATGACACCTTATCAAGTAGAAGGTTATGATTTTAATGATTATCTAGTCGATTATTTACAAAAAGAGAATAAACTAAATCATTACTTTCGTTATTTTAATGAAACTGATGAAACAGCCACCAGTTTAAATAATAAAATTGATAATAATATAAGTAATCGTGAAAATCAAAAAAGAATAAAACAAGCGATCAAACAAGCCGATATAATTACGATTGCTTTGGGTATGGATGAATTAAATAACTATGCTTCTAAAAATTATTTAGGTTCCACTAAGATAAGGGGATTTTTAAATAAATACGAAGAAGTTTTAGCTAAAATCCGTAAACTAAATGATAAGTATATTTATGTTATTGGGTTATATGATACTAACCAAATTAATAGTACAAAGATAACTAAAATAAATAATGAACTTAAAAGAATATGTCAAAAAAACAAAATCTATTTTATCGATATTAGTGATATAAAAAATAATTCCGAGTATTTTCCTCTTACTAATAGCTATTACTTTAACTATCGAGGTCATCAAGAAATATTTCAAAAAATTAAGGAAAAGTTAGAAAAGGCAGTCTTTACTCTTGCGAAATAAATTACTTATGATATAATACAAAAGACAAAGGAATTACTATGCCTAGAATTTAGGTATGGCGAAAGGAGAGTAATATGAAAGCAAATATTCATCCAGAAATGAAAGAAACAACGATTAAATGTGCTTGTGGAGCATCATTTAAAACGAAATCTACCAAAGAAAATATCGAAGTGGAAATTTGCAGTGAATGTCATCCTTTTTATACAGGAAAACAAGGTAGTGCAAAACGTACTGGAAATATTGAAAAATTCAACCGGAAATATGGTTTAAATGACGATAAGAAAGCTGCTTAAGCAGTTTTTTTAGTTCGTATAGAAATAAGAGGATGAATTTGATAAAATATAGATGTGAGGAATTATGAACAAAATTAGATATTTAATAGACAGAATACGAACTATGAATTATAAAAAATTTTGGCAAACAATTAACCAAATCCATGAGAAAACTAATAAAAATCGATTTTTAATTGGTTTAGATATGATTTATTGTGGTATTAAATATCAAGCGGGATATATCGATTACGATTTATTTGAAATGTATAATATGAATAGCTTTGAAAGAAAAACTATTATTACGAGAGGTATTAATAATGAATATATTAAAAAATATAATAATCCTAAATATATGCATTATTTTAATAGTAAGATTACTTTCAATCAAACTTTTGCTAAGTATCTTCATCGCGAATGGTTAGAATTAACGGGTAATAATATTAAAGAATTTAAAAATTTTTGTACTAAACATCAAATAATTATTGCTAAACCTGATAATGCTTCTTGTGGTAAAGGCGTAGAATTTATTGATACCAAAGGTAAAGATTTAAAGAGGTTATATAAAAAATTATATGATAATCAACAAATATTAATTGAAGAACAAGCGAAAGAATGTGCCGTAATTAGTAAACTACATCCTGATTCTATTAATACGGTCCGGGTAGTTACCTTACTAGGTAATGTCGTAGTAGCTTTCTTAAGAATGGGTAATAATCATAATCATGTCGATAATTTTAATCATGATGGCTTAATGGCTCCTATTGATATCCAAACGGGGGTTATTAACTATCCTGCCGTTGATAAGAAAAAAAATATCTATCACGTTCATCCTCTTACTAACCAAAAGATTGTCGGTTTAAAAATACCTAAGTGGCAAGAAGTCAAAGAATTATGTGAGAACGCGGCATTAGAAATACCCGAAGTTGGTTATGTCGGTTGGGACGTATGTATAGGTACTAATGATGTCTTTTTTATTGAAGGTAATGAGTTTCCAGGTCACGATTTATATCAACTGCCTGCCCATCGTTCTTCCAACATTGGTTTATTGCCGGTATTTAAAAAAATTGAAGAAAGGAAAATCCAAGAATGAAATTATTTATAGGATCTGATCATCGGGGAGTCACTCTAAAACAACAAATTAAAGAGGCTTTAACAGCTGATGGTTTTACGGTAATCGATACTAAATTGGAAAATCATGATGCTGATGATTATCCAGATTATGCTTTTGAAGTCGGAGAAAATGTAAAAAAGAGTAATGAAGATTTAGGTATCTTAATTTGTGGTAATGGCATTGGTATTAGTATCGCTGCCAATAAAGTGAAAGGTATTCGTTGCGCCCGCGTATTAACGGAAGATGATGCTTTTAAAGCGAAGAATCATAATGGTGCCAACTGTATTGCTATAGGTTCGGAAATTGATTTAAAAGAAGCTTTAAAAATTATTAATGTTTTTATTAGTACGAAAAAAGCAACTGAACCAAGACATTTAAACCGGATTGAAAAAATCATAAAATACGAACAAGGAGAATAAAATGAATTATAAGTTGCTTTTATATGTATTTGATATAATGCTTTGTTTATTTGTTTTAAATGGTTTAAACATTAATCATTTATTTAAGCAAAATAAAGTTATTGAAAGTCGCCTTCTTATTATGATAATAGCTTTTATAATGGCTTATCTTTTAACTAATTTTATTTTTGATTTTTTAGAAGTAAGTGCTATTTTTTAAGGAGAAAACGATATGAAAAATAAAATATTGTTAGGAATAATAGCAGTTCTTAGTATTATTTGTGGAGTAGTGACTAAAGTAAAAAAAAGTCACTCTTTTTTTGAAGAAGAAAAGAAAATAACTATTAAAGATGAACAAAATCAGATTCAAGAATTAAATATGAATGATTATTTAATTGGAGTTATCGCCGCCGAAATGCCTGCCTTATTTGAAGAAGAAGCCTTAAAAGCCCAAGCAGTAGCAGCTCGTAGTTATGCCCTTTATAAAATGGCTCATACAGATAATGATTATGATGTTATTACTTCAGTAGTTAATCAAGATTATATAACTCCAAAGGAAATGCAAGCTAAATGGACCAGTGATTATGATACATTTTATCAAAAAATCAAAAAAGCAGTGCTCGATACCGATAACGAAGTTATGCTTTATAATAATGAAGTCATCGAAGCTTTCTATTTTTCAATGAGTAATGGTCAAACTGAATCTGCTGAATATGTTTTCCAAGAAAATCTTCCGTATCTGCAATCAGTAACTTCTACCTGGGAAGAAGATGCCACTAATTTTATTGTGACTAAATCAATTTCGAAAAATGATTTTTGTACGCAACTAGAACTAAAGGACTGTCGCAATTTTCATTTTGATAATCCTACCAAAAGTAGTAGTGGACGCATTCTAACTATTAAAATCAATAGTCAAGATTTTACGGGAGTGGAAGTAAGAGAAAAATTACAGTTAAGATCTACTGATTTTTCATTGCAAGAAGAACCGGAAAGTATTTTAGTTACCACTAAAGGTTATGGTCATGGTGTTGGGATGAGTCAATATGGTGCTAATGGTATGGCCAAAGAAGGATATACTTATAAAGATATCTTAAATTACTATTATAAAGATATTACGATACAGAAAATGGTATAAAACCCAAAAATTAGTCAACACTTACTAGTAGGAAGGTGAGAAAAATTGACTAATAGAAAATTAAAAGGGTATGTAAAACCAACTATTTTCATGATTTGTCTAACTGTTATAATTATATCATTAATGGTATTAGCTAATAATAATCAAGTTTCAAATGGTTATGATCAAACTTTTGTGATGAATGCCTTAATTGATCCCGTAACTCCTGTCGTCGGAGAACCCACAACTAATGTAATTCTTCCGTATAAGAGTGATAAAGTAACTATTAATAAAGCTTATTATAGTAAAGATGATAGTGAAGAAGATCAACAAAACGCTTTGATTTATTATGAAAATACTTATTTACCAAACAGTGGTATTATCTATGCTAGTGCTGAAGAATTTGATGTTAATACGGTTCTTGATGGAACAGTTATCGATATCAAAGAAGATGAATTATTAAATACTGTTGTCTATGTATCTCATAGCAATAATATAACAACCATCTATTATGGTTTAAAAGATGTTAATGTTAAAGTAAATGATCAAGTCATGCAAGGAGATATTTTAGGTAAGAGTAATACTAACAAATTCTGTAGTGAAAATTACTCCCTACTTTTTGAAGTCAACAATAATGGTGAAGTAATTGACCCAGAAGAGTTTTATCAAATGGATTTAAATAAAACAAATTAAGCATACATAACCCCAGATAAATATATAGTTTATCAAGGGGTTATTTAAATCATGGATAAAAAAATTATTAATAGAATAAAAGCTGAAGCCGAGTATTTATTAACAACAGGGTGTACGTTAAGACAAGCTGCGCAACAATTTAATATTAGTAAAAGTACAGTTCATAAAGATATGACGATGCGTTTATATCTAATTTCTCCTCAAAAAGCCGAACAAGTTCAAGAACTAATGACCGAACATATAAAAACTAGACATATTAAGGGAGGAGAAACGACCAAATTAAAATATCGTAAAGCCTAGTTATGAGGAGATTATATGAAAGAAAGATTCGTAATTTATATTAGTGATAATGTCTTATTTTTAAAAGATCGCAAAAAAGCTAAAATATATCAAAAACAATGTCAATATCTTCAAAATGATGAAATAATAGAAAAACAAAGATTTTATTTTGAAGTTGTTGATTTTTTTCATCAGAACAAAATTAAAATTCCCCTATTTGGTACCAAAGCCCAAATGATTATTCGCAATGATTTAAGAGAAGTTGAAAAGATGCTTTATAAAGAGATTTTTGAAGATTATTTTAATAATATAACTTTTATTAATATTACCGATTGTTTGCCACTTAAAAAGAGTAATGCTTTATGTAATGTCAGCGAACATTATCTCGATTATTACTATTTAAAGAAAAATGAACCATCATTTTTACGAATTGATTTACAGTTATTTAACAATCAAGAAACTAAAGCCATATTATATCTTTTTAATAATATTTTTTGTCCCCAAAAATTAATATTATTTGGCAATAATACGCAGATTTTTAGCATTGCTGACTATTTAAATAAAGAGACTAAAATCAAAATTATGTACGATGAGAATTACAACAAATATGTACTAAAAGAGAAATAAAAGGGAAAAAAGAGAAGAATGGGG
>CAZQAO010000008.1:0-10213 GCA_964591225.1 uncultured Muribaculaceae bacterium
CCAATTAAAGACATCGAAATATTTATTTTTAATGATGAAATGATGGTGGGATAAGATTCGGGAATGACAACTTTGGTAAGAATTTGTAAGGGATTAGCTTGATAAGATTTTAATAATTTAATTTTATAAGGATCAGTATTTAGAAAACCATTATAAATGGTCATAATACTAATAATTAAGTTAATTAAAATAGCCATTACAATAATTGATTTAGTATTAGCTCCAGCCCAGATTATAATAATAGGTCCTAGTGCTACTTTGGGTAGCGAATTAAGCATGGTTAAAAAAGGATCAACTATTTTGGCGACAATTTTAAATTCATAGAGAATAATACTTACGATAAATCCTAAGGATATACCTAAAATAAAAGCGATAATGGTTTCTAATAAAGTTGTCATTATATGAGATATTAAGTTGTAACTAGTATATAAAGTGGAGATTGTTTTGATAATTTTTAAAGGACTGGAAAAAATAAATGGATTGATTATTTTTTGATCAGATAGAAATTGCCATAGACCTAAAAATAAAATAATAATTAGTACTTGAATACAGATAATAAATATTTTAGTACGATGATTCTTTTTAATAAATTGATTCTGTTCTTTAGACATTAATATCTAAATCCTTCCATATTTGATCATAGTATTCACTAAATTTTTTATCTTTACGATTACTGATAGGATCACTTCGATTTTCTAATTCAATATTATAGGTCTTTTTAACTGTACATGGTCTTTTGGATAATACATAGATTTTTGAAGCAATAGAAACTGCTTCCCCAATATCATGGGTAACAATAATAGCAGTTTGTTTTTCTTTTTTAATAATATTATAGACATCGTTACTAACTGCTAAACGACTTTGATAATCTAGGGCATTAAAGGGTTCATCTAATAATAAAATATCTGGTTTTAAAGCTAATGTTCTAATTAGAGCCACCCTTTGTTTCATGCCCCCGGATAAACATTTGGGATATTTATCTTTAAATTCATATAAGTTATATTTTTTTAATAAAGATAAAACATAATCTTGATTTTCTTTAGTATTTATTTTTTGAATTTTTAAACCAATTAAACAGTTTTCATAAATAGAAAGCCAAGGAAATAAACAATCACTTTGAAACATATAACCGATTTTGGAATTGTTTTTAAATTTAATCTGACCTGAACTAGGGGTATCTAAACCAGCAATAATATTTAATAATGTCGATTTGCCACAACCACTAGTTCCTACTAAAGCAATAAAATCTCCTTTGTTTACTTCAATATTAATATCTTTGATAGCTTCAATTTCACCATCTAGGGTATGATAGTTTTTACTCACATGCGAAATTTCTAAGATATTATTCATGATAGAAATTATTGATTAATTTATCATATGGAGCATATTCAGTGATTAAATCTGCATCTAACATGATGTTTTCTAAATTCTTATACATTTCTTCACTGATATAGGGAGTTGTAAGCCATGAATCATATTTTTTATAGTTATCGACGATAGTTGTTAAATCCGTTAAAGATAGATCAGGGAATTGTGGTAATATGGTCGTGGCAATTTTCTCAGCTGAGTTTTCTTCTACATATTGTAATCCTTTATTAATTGCTTGCGTAAATTTTTTAATGATATCTTCATTGTTTTCTAGGTAACTTTTACGGGCATAGAAAGCCGTGTAGGGCATTTCCCCCGAATACTTGCCAATACTTGCTACTATATATCCATTTCCTTGTTTAACTAAATTAGTAGCATTTGGTTCAAATAGGTTAACAAAATCTCCTACTCCTGCTAAGAATGAACCTGATAGTGAAGCAAATTCAATACTAGTATTAATATTGATATCTTTACTATCCACTCCTTCATTTTTTAAAGCATTTTGAAAATTTAAGATGGGCATGCCTCCCATTCTACCAGCTAAAATTTCTTTGCCTTTTAAATCTTCTAAAGTAAAATTATCTATTTTTTCCCGGGATACAATAAATTGGCCATCTCTTTTAGTAAGGCCACTAAAAGTTACTAAATAATCTTCTTCTCCGCCATTATAAACATAGATAGCACTTTCGGGACCAGCAAAGCCAATTTCGACATCGTTGGATAAGACTGCTGCTGCTACTTTATCTGCTCCACTAGTTAATATTAAATCAATATCGATACCTTGTTCTTGGAAGTAGCCATTTTCTATTGCAACATAAAGTGGGGCATAAAAAGCACTATGGGTTACTTCTGCTAAACGAACTGTTTCTAAGTTATCTTTTGGTTTATCATTGGTTAATTTAATTATCGAAATAACTACAAGAACAATAACAATTACCCCAATGCCAACTTTTAATAATTTTGCTTTCAAATATATTCCTCCTTTTTCTACAAGTATTATATTCTTTTCCAATAAATATGTTATTTTTTGCCAAATATTGTTAATCTAAATCTTAAAATGCCATCCATATTATTAACGGAGGTGTCCGATGACTGAAAAAGAATTATTATATTTAAGTGATGCAGTAAATCATGAAATTTATATGGTACAAACGTGTGATGAAGTAAGTGATTGTTTGCAAGATAAGAATTTAATAAAGTTTGTTAAAAAAATGAAGAAAAAACATGAAAGTTTATTAGAAATGATAATAAATCTACTTTAGAAAGGGGATAACTATGACCGACAAGTTTTTAATGGAAAATATTTTATATACTAGTAAAGTAATTAATGATTTATATTTACATGGTGTAATTGAATCTAGTAATACCGAAGTAATGAATCTTTTTAATACGTTATTAAAAGAATCGTTAAAGATGCATAATGAGCTTTATAAAGCAATGGAAAATGCTAAAATCTATACAACTACTAATGCGGAGATAACTAAAGTTAATAAAGTAAAACAACAAATTATTAGTAGTTTAAAAAAGAGTAACACCGCTAAGGGAGAATAACACTTCCTTTTTCTTTGCTTTAAAAACCCTTGAATATAGAGTATAATACCTAGGTAAGGAGGAAGTTATGAAAAAAGTAAAATCACTCTTTTTATTAGCGATGGTTTTTCTTTTATTACCACTTATGGTAGCAGCTAATGAAAAAGTCAATGTTTATCTTTTTCGGGGGCAAGGGTGTGGATATTGTGCTAATGCTTTAGCTTTTTTTGATAGTTTAGATGTAGAAACGCGCAGTACTTTTCATTTAGTAGATTTTGAGGTTTGGCATAATGCTGCTAATAAGGCAAAGATGGAAAAAGTAGCAGCTTATTTTAACGATGAAATTAAAGGAGTACCATATATTATTATTGGAGATAAAACTTATAGTGGTTTTAAAGACGATTTTAAAGAAGCAATCTTAAATGATATTAAAACCGCTTATGAAAATAAAGATGGTACGTATAAAGATGTTGTAGCAAGTATTATTCCTATTACTGAAACAAATAATACTTTAGTAACTATTGTCCTTATTTTAGTAGTGGTGGGAGCTATTGTTTTCTTTATTTATATGGCAAGAGATAACAAGTCATCACACCAAAAACAACCAGCCAAAAAGAAAACTTCTACTAAAGGGAAATCAAAAAAATAAAGCTGTAATTCTAAGCTTTATTTTTTATATACTTAACAATATCGATGATACTAGAAAGAATCATGAAAACACCGACGATACTAAAGACAATATTTTCTGCTAATATGGTATATAAACCAATACCTACTAAGATAATACCAATTGTTAAAGATACATAGTTACGAATATTAATCGAAGTAATTATTTTATCAACTCCATTAATAATTAAAAGTACGCCAATGATAAATCTTAAGAAAGTTTCAATAGCTCCTGCTAAAATAATAACTAGTAAACCAACACATATAGCACCGATACCTAATATTAATTGACTCGTCATATCAACTCGCAATTCTTTTTCTAATCGATAATAACCAATTAATTTATAGACACCAAAGGCTATACCTAAAGCCCCTAAAATATAACAGACGATAATCACGGCTTTACTAGAATTCGTAACTAAAACTAATCCGATACAAAGAAAAATAATGGGAATAACTAGATTATAAAAATTGTCTTTGCTTTTATCATTTTTATTACTTTTTTTCGGCTTAATTAATGTTTCTTTTTGTTCTTTCATACTAACTTCCTTTCAATTTTATATTACTCGTTATTTTATGAATTAGCAAGTAGAAATATGGCCAAAGGTATGTTATAATTAAATCAAAATAAAGGGGCAATTGCTATGTTAAAGAAAGATACTATTTTAAAGGTGTTTAAAAAATATGGTTTTTATTCTTTAAATCGTGCACCTTATTTATATCAAAACGAAGAAGATACCGGAGTCTATTTTTTATGGCCGACCAAACATTTTGGTAATTTAGAACGGGTTTTATTTTTTGATGATGAAGAACAGTTAGAAGAAGAAATTTATAAATATTGGTGGTTTTTAAAATATAAGAATAATTATGAAATTGATATTGTTTTAGATAATTATGAAAAGCTAAGTCCCAAAGTAACTTATGAGATGAATGGTAAACCGATTACTAAAGAGATGATGAAGAGTCTAACATTACCATTAGATAAAGAAAAAGAAGAAGAACAAATCAAAAAAAAGCAATTGATAAGAACCGCCAGTTTATTAATTGCTATTCTAAGAGAAAAATTTAAGATTCAAAATGAAACTTATTTTAAAGTTACGGAATATCAAGAAAAGTTAAAAAAATTAACCAATACTTATCAAAAAAAATTAAATCAATATAATAAATCAAAAGAAGAAATTCCCGAATCTTATGAATTATTAGTAGATGATTACGACGAAAGTGATAAATTAGCTGATACTTTATATGATGAATTACTAACAATTGATACAGTCTTAAATTTACAGTCTTTTTTAGCTTCTTTATTTTCTTATTTACAAGAAATAGATGAAAGTGATACCCATTTACAAAATGTTTATTTGTTTAATCGTTATCCTTATGAAATTGAAGATTTAGAAAAAAAGATTCAAATATTAAATGATGCTTTAGAAAAGAAAAAAGGGGTATTTAAACCCAAACAAAATATTTTAGATTTATTAAAACAAGTGGATGCTACTAGTGCTTGTACGAAAATGATCAACGTCAATTTATATGTCGAAAAAGAACAAAAAAGATTAGCTGAATTGTATCAAAAATATCGGACCATCGATATTACTATTTTAGGAGATTATATTATTAATTATGAAAAATTAGCGATTGATATCCCGGAATTAATTCCTACGCAAACATCTGTTCCAATGTTTAAAAAAGATGAAGTCTTAACTTCTATTAAAGCTATCTATGAATCTTTATCTCGCAAAGAAAAGGCGGCTTGTCATGTAGCTAGTTCATTTTTAAAAGAGGGTTTAAATATTTTATATACTCTTAAAAATCATAGTAATATTGAGGCCGTATTACAAGAACTTAAAACTACGGAACAATTAGCAGTCTTCCAAGAAGAATTTCGCTATCTTGATTACTATTTAAATGCTAAAGTTCGAGTTAAGTATCTATCCATTTTGAAAATTAATACCTTTGAAACTTTTATGGCTTCGTTGTTAGAAACTATGCAAGTTTTAGACCAAATAAATAAATGTGTTCCCAAAAATTTTGTCGCTTATACTACTTCTTATGATCAAGAAATTATTCCTTTATATTTAAAAAGTCTTCACTATTTAGAAGCCCAAACTTCTCATATAGTACTGGTAAATCAAGGTATACCGCTATTTTATTCCCCTGTTCAAATTATTAAACCTTTAGATATTGTTGAAAATAATGAATTAGTTTTACGCGAAAAAGATACTTTATTTGTTTTAAAAGATTATTTACAAATACAAGAAAAAAGGGATAAAATAAAAGTAACTAATTATAAAAAAGATAAAATAATTAAAAGAAAGAATTATGTATTAGTAAGTATGATGAAAGAAAAAAATAAGTGTACTTATTTTAAAGATACTTTTTTACCTTTAGAAAGGATAAACGAAAAATGAAAAAACAAGAATCAACTAAAAAAAGTATTTTTGATCCTATATATCGCTTTTATAATCTATTATTAGATATTGGTAGTGCTTTTAAAGCGGGGGATACGAAAAAAAGAATCAGTATTGTGACCGATTTATGTATTTTAGTAGTAATTACCTGTTTTTTAAAAATACCCTTTATTTTTATTAGAGATTTAGGAGATAATTTAATCGGCGTATTCTTAAAAAATAATATGAATGTCTTAGCTATTTGGGGTCTTATTATCGAATTAGTTTATGTTTTCTTAGCTTTAACATTCTTTATTCGAACTTTAAAAAAATGGGTTAATAATTTACAAACCGAAAAAGAAGTAGTTCCAAAGTAAAATGAACTCTTTTTTTTCGATAAAATTTTCGATTTGTGGTAAAATAAGTAACGCAAAGGAATGGTCGTTATGGATAAAATAATTGTTAAAGGAGCCAGAGAAAATAATTTAAAAAATATTAATATTGAATTACCCAAGAATAAATTAATTGTCATGACAGGAGTTTCTGGTAGTGGTAAAAGTAGTTTAGCTTTTGATACTATTTATGCGGAAGGCCAACGAAGATATGTAGAATCTTTAAGTGCTTATGCGCGCCAATTTATTGGTAATAGTGATAAACCAGATGTCGATTCAATTGAAGGCTTAAGTCCGAGTATTAGTATTGATCAAAAAACCACGAATAAGAATCCGCGGAGTACAGTCGGAACAATTACGGAAATCTATGATTATTTACGGCTTTTATTTGCTCGGATAGGAGTTCCTTATTGTCCTAATCATCATGTTCCTATTAAGAGTCAAAGTATTGAAGAAATGACTAATCGCGTTATGGAAATGGCAGAAGGTACTAAATTAGAAATATTAGCTCCTGTTTGTCGAGGGGAAAAAGGAACCCATAAAGATCTTTTTGATTCTTTACGTGCGAAAGGTTATGCTAAAGTTCGCGTCAATGGTGAAAATTATGGCTTAGAAGAAGACATAAAATTAGAAAAAAATAAAAAAGATAATATTGATGTAGTAGTAGATCGGATTATTGTGAACAAAGAAGAACGGAGTCGGATATTTGAATCATTAGAAGCTAGTACTAAATTAGCTGATGGTAAAGTTATTGTGCATGTTATTGGTGGCGAAGAATTTATGATGAGTGAAAACTATGCTTGCTTAGAATGTAATTATTCTATTGGTGAGCTAGAGCCACGGATGTTTTCTTTTAATAGTCCGTATGGTGCTTGTCCTGAATGTAAGGGTTTAGGAACAAAATTAAAAATCAATGAAGACTTATTAATACCCGATAAAACCAGAAGTATTAAAAATGGCGGCATCGTTGCTTTAAATATGGACTATAATATGTATATCGCCCAACTTTTAACCGTTTGTGATCATTATGATATCGATATTAATATTCCTATTAAAGATATTCCAAGAGAAAAATTAAATATTATTTTATATGGATCAGATGAAGAATTACAATTTAAATATACTTCTAAAACTGGTAATACTAGTACGAAAACTGATTACTATGAAGGGGTTGTCAATAACTTAGAAAGACGTTATATGGAAACTTCTAGTACTTGGATAAGAGAATGGCTAGAACGTTATATGGTCGAAACAACTTGTGAAGTTTGTCATGGTGCTAGACTAGATAAAAGTATTTTATCCGTTTATATTAATAAGAAAAATATTTATGATATGACAGAAATGAGTATTTCCGAATTAAATCATTTTATTAAGCATTTAAAATTATCGAATGAAGAAAAAGAAATTAGTCAGTTAATTATAAAAGAAATTGAAAATCGTTTAACATTCTTAGAAAATGTTGGTTTAAGTTATTTATCTTTAAATCGTTCGGCGGGAACTCTTTCCGGGGGAGAATCTCAACGAATTCGTTTAGCTACCCAAATTGGTAGTAAATTATCCGGAGTACTATATGTTTTAGATGAACCCAGTATCGGCTTACATCAAAGAGATAATGAAAAATTAATCTATTCTTTAAAAGAAATGCGGGATTTAGGGAATACGTTAATTGTGGTAGAACATGACACTGATACGATGTTAGCAGCTGATTATTTAGTAGACATTGGACCGAAAGCAGGCAATGAAGGCGGATATGTTGTGGCGGCGGGTACTCCCGAAGAAGTTATGAAAAATGATAAAAGTATTACAGGTAGATATTTATCTGGTAAAGAAAAAATTGAAGTACCCAAAAAAAGAAGAAAAGGTAATGGCTTATTCTTAGAAGTAGTCAAAGCCAGTGAAAATAATTTAAAAAATATTACAGTCAAATTTCCTTTAAATGAATTTATTTGTGTCACTGGAGTTTCGGGAAGTGGTAAAAGTACTCTAATCAATGATATTTTATATAAAAGTATTGCTAAGTATTTATATCATTCGAAAGAATTACCTGGAGCTTGTAAAGAAATTAAAGGCTTAGAAAATATTGATAAAGTAGTTATGATTACTCAAGATGCTATTGGTAGAACACCGAGAAGTAATCCTGCCACATATGTCGGTTTATTTGATGATATTAGAGATTTATTTACCGAGATGAAAGAAAGTAAATCGCGAGGATATACCAAAAGTCGTTTTTCTTTTAATGTTAAAGGCGGACGTTGTGAAGCTTGTCAAGGCGATGGCGTTAAAAAAATTGAAATGCATTTCCTACCCGATGTTTATGTTCCATGTGATGTTTGTAAGGGAGCCCGTTATAATCGGGAAACTCTAGATGTTAAATTTAAAGGTAAAAATATCGCCGAAGTCTTAGATATGCGAGTCGAAGAAGCTGTTCCTTTCTTTGAAAATGTTCCTAAAATTAAACAAAAACTAGATGTTTTAATGGATGTCGGTTTGTCTTATATCAAACTAGGTCAACCTGCTCCAACTCTTTCGGGAGGAGAAGCCGGACGAGTTAAACTTGCCAAAGAATTACAAAAAAAAGCCACTGGTAAAAGTTTATTTATCTTAGATGAACCTACGACAGGATTACATAGCGACGATATTAAAAAACTATTAGCAATTCTAAATCGCATCGTCGATAATGGCGATACTGTGATTGTAATCGAACATAATTTAGATGTTATTAAAGTAGCAGATTATATTATTGATTTAGGACCAGAAGGTGGTAATCAAGGAGGAACCATAGTTGATACGGGAACTCCGGAAAAAATTGCGAAAAATCCCGATTCATACACCGGCCAATTTTTAAAAAAATATCTTTAAGAAAAAAGGACCTTTTGTTATAATAAATAAAGGAGGGTGACAACATGAATCCAATTATGATTAACTTATTTGGTATCGATATTCGCTGGTATTCTGTTATACTTTTAGTAGCAGTAACAATCGGAATTGTCTTGTTTTTAAGAGAAGGAAAAAAATATAATTATTCCCGTGATTTTCTATTTAATCTAGCTTTTTGGGTTATAATTTTTGGCTTTATCGGAGCCCGTTTATATTATGTAATCTTTAATTATAAAAATTATATTAATGATCCCATTAGTATTTTTAAAGTATGGGAGGGTGGTTTAGCTATTCATGGTGGTATTATTGCTGGTGTTTTAACTTTAATACTTTATTGTAAAAAATATCACGCTCGTATTTTAAAAGTAACTGATATGGCTAGTATTTCTTTATTACTTGGTCAAGCTATTGGTAGATGGGGTAACTTCTTTAATAGTGAAGCTCATGGCGGAGCAACTACTCTTTTTGCTTTACAAAATAAACATATCCCGGAATTTATTATTAATGGGATGTATATCAATGGTGTCTATTATGAACCAACATTCTTCTATGAATCTTTATGGTGCTTACTAGGAGTTGTAGTCTTACTAATTGTACGTAAGTATCGTTATTTAAAAGTTGGCCAATTAACAGGAGTTTATTTTATGTGGTATAGCTTAGGTAGATTCTTCATCGAATCTATGCGTACCGACTCTTTAATGTTTATGGGATTCAAAGTAGCTCAATTAGTTTCCGTTGGTTTATTCCTAATCGGTCTATTCCTACTTATAAAAGCCAATCGTAAAAGTAAATTTGAAGATTTATACAAAGAAGAACAAGGTACAGATATTGACTTTTAAAACATAAAAGAATTGACAAAGATAAAATATTTTTAGATAATAAAAATAGAAGAAAATAGGTGATTTTTATGGACAAAGAAAACAAAAAATTATTAATTATTTCGATTATCGGTGTAGCTTTATTTATAACAGCCATTACTTCAGTTAGTTATGC
>CAZQAO010000008.1:10313-25025 GCA_964591225.1 uncultured Muribaculaceae bacterium
TTTCGATTATCGGTGTAGCTTTATTTATAACAGCCATTACTTCAGTTAGTTATGCATTCTATACTTCTACAGTTAAACATGATAATAAAGGAGTAAGTGCTGAAACTACTACCAAAAAAATTAGTTATAAATTCGAAGATGGCGAAGAAAAATTGAACGTAACAAATATGGTTCCTGGAGATACATTTAAGAAATCTTTTACTTTGAAAAATACGGGAACGGCACCCGTTAATTTTCGAATTGTTGTGAAAGATTTAGAAAATACATTTACTAGAAAAGAAGATATTCAATATCAAATTAAAAAAGGAGAAAGTGAAGAACAAACTATTGGAACTGGAGATTGGAAACCATTTCCTGATTCTAGTAATGGAGGAGCGAGTGCGTTGAGTGAAAAATTAACTTTAGAAACAGATACTCAAGAAACTGGAGACAAATATACGATTTATATAAGATACGAGAATAAGGAAACTGAAGATCAAAGTACCGACATGAGTGCAACTATAAGTGGTAAAATATTTATTGAAGAATATGATGGTGAAGACGAGTAAGATATAGAAAGTTATATCTTATTTTTTTGGAGATAATAAGTTATGAATATTACAAAAGAATTAGCAACGGAATTAAATGTCAAAGAAGAACAAGTTTCGGCAGTATTAAAACTATTAAGTGAAGATTGTACTGTTCCTTTTATTGCTAGATATCGTAAGGAAGCAACGGGGGCTTTAAATGAAGAACAAATTGAATATATTGCTATGCAGTATAAGTATTTGGATAATTTAAAGAAGAGAAAAGAAGATGTTATTAGGTTAATTGCTGAAAAGGGAATGCTTACTAAAGAGTTAGAGGAAAGTATTTTAAATTGTACTAAGTTAATTGAGGTAGAGGATATTTATCGTCCCTATAAAGAGAAGAAAAAGACTAAGGCTACAGAAGCTATTAAGTTAGGTTTAGAGCCACTTGCTAAAAAGATTATGGCTTTTCCAACGACTGGGAGTATAGATGAGTTAGCTAAAGGGTATAATTTACCGATTACGGAAGCGATTACGAATGCTTCTTATATTATTAGTGAATGGATTAGTGATAATGCTTATTTGCGTAAGTGGGTTCGTCATTTTATTATGAATACGGGATTTATTGTAACTAAAAAGAAAAAGAATAGTAGCGATGAGAAAAAAGTTTATGCTATGTATTATGAATTTCAAGAAAGAGTTAAGTATATTAAACATTATCGAGTACTAGCTATTAATAGAGGGGAAAAAGAGGGTATTTTAAATGTTGATTTAAAGTATGATTTAGATGCTATTAAAGAAAATTATAATAAAAAAGTAATTAAGAATAATAATTCTTTTGTGGTTTCTATAGTTGAAGATGCTATTCAAGATGCTTTGAAAAGATTAATTTTACCTAGTGTCGAACGTGAAATTAGAAATATATTGACTGAAGAAGCCGAAGTTGAAGCTATTCAAACGTTTAAAGATAATTTAGAAAAACTTTTATTGACGAAACCGATTAAGGGTAAGACAGTAATTGGTTTTGATCCGGCCTTTCGAACTGGTTGTAAGTTAGCAGTTTTAGATCCTTATGGTAATGTGTTAGAAATTGCTACTATCTATCCTCATGCTCCTCAAAATAAAAAAGCCGAAGCCAAACAAATATTAAGAGATTTAATTACTAAGTATCAAGTTAATTTAATTGCTATAGGTAATGGTACTGCTTCTCGAGAAAGTGAGTTTTTTGTTGCTGATGCGATTAAGGGGCTTGATGTCCAATATAATATAGTTAGTGAAGCGGGAGCAAGTGTGTATTCTGCTAGTAAATTAGCTATTGCGGAGTTTCCCAATTTAACAGTGGAAAAAAGAAGTGCTATTTCTATCGGAAGACGAATTCAAGATCCCTTATCAGAACTAGTTAAAATTGATCCGAAATCAATTGGAGTCGGAGAATACCAACATGATGTGAATCAAACGAAATTAAGTGAAGCCCTAGATTTTACTGTCTCGAAAATTGTTAATGAAGTAGGCGTAAATGTTAATACTGCTAGTACTAGTATTTTAAAATATATATCCGGTTTAAATAAAAAATGTATTGATAATATTCAAAAATTTAAACAAAATCATTTCTTTAAAAGTCGGGAGGAAATTAAAAATATTCCTGGAATAAGTGCTAAAATATATGAACAATGTATTGGTTTTTTAAGAATTAATGAGGGCATAAATTTATTAGATAGAACTAAAATTCATCCTGAAAGTTATGATTTAACGAATCGTCTTCTTAAGTATTTACATTTACAATTACAAGATATGGATACAAAAGAATTTAAAGATTGCTTACGAAATTGTGATGCCCAAGCATTAAGTCAAGAATTAAATGCTTCTTCATATACGATAACCGATATTATTGAAGAGTTATTAACACCCGGATTGGATCCACGGGATTCTTTAGACGACGTTATCTTAAAAAGTGATGTTTTAACAATTGATGATTTAAAAGAGGGGATGGAATTAGTAGGTACCGTACGCAATGTCGTTTCTTTTGGAGCTTTTGTTGATATTGGTTTGCATCAAGATGCTTTTATTCATATTTCTAAGCTCTGTCACGAGTTTGTTCATAATCCTTTGGATGTTTTACACGTCGGCGATATTATTACGTGTCACGTGGATAAAATCGATAAAGAGACGGAAAAAGTAAACCTAACCTTAATATAGTATGATATAATGAAAACCAGAAGGTGAATCTATGAAAAAGAAGTACTCGACATTTATACTTTATCTATTCTTTTTTTTGTACTTAGAATTAATAAGTAAAGTTCTAATGTTTAATAAAATAATAGATTTTCATTTTATATATGTTCTTCTTTTTAGTTTATCAGCTTCTTTTCTTTTTTATGTTATTAGTAGTTTATGGAAAGAGAAAACTCAAAAAATTGTAACTTTTATTATTTTGGGTTTTATTACTTTTTTTTATATTTTTAATTATTTATATTATTCTTTATTATCAGTACCTTTTTCTTTAAGTACTTTAGAATTAGCAGGACAAGCTCTTGATTTTGTAGAAATTGGTTTTCATTTATGTGTTACTAAGATAGTAGAGATATTAGTTTTTTTAATACCTCTATGTAGTTTTATTCTTTATCAAAATCGGTTTAAGTTTGAAAAGATCGAGTTAAAAAAGTCTTTGGCAGTTTTAGGATTAGGAGTTTTTACCTACGGATTATCTTTAGTATTACTTTTATTTGATAAGAATGATTTATATTCTGCTTATAATTTATATTATAATACGGATTCATTAACTACTTCGGTCGATGTCTTAGGGGTATTGACGACTGAAAGACTAGATTTAAAAAGAAATTTATTTGGCTTTGAAGAGAAAGTAATTTTAGAGTCAGAGAATAATAAAGATGAAAAACAAGATATCTCCTATAACGAGTTGGATATACCCTTTGATAAGTTAATAGAAAATACAACGGATGAAGATATGAAAGAATCCTATACGTATTTAAAGAATAAGAGTGCTACTAATAAAAATGCTTATACCGGAATGTATAAAGGGAAGAACTTGATATTTATTTTAGCAGAAGGTTTTAATTCTATTGCCGTTTCGAAAGAATTAACTCCAACTCTTTATCGCTTAGTTCATGAAGGTTTTGATTTTACGAATTATTATTCTCCCATTTTCTTTAGTACGACGGGTGGAGAATTTCAAGCAATGACTAGTTTAATTCCGACTCAAGATATTTTAAATACTTGGCGTAATCAAGATATTTCTTTGCCCTATGCTCTAGGTAATGCTTTTGCGGATTTAGGTTATAGTACTAGTAGTTATCATAATTGGTCTTATAAATATTATGGTCGCAATCATACAATGGCTCTTTTAGGTTTTCCTAATTATACAGCTTGTGGTAATGGTTTAGAAAAGAAAATAAATTGTCAGTGGTTACCGAGTGATATTGATTTAATTGAAACCAGTTTTAATGATTATAAAGATAATACTCCTTTTGTAACTTATTATATTACTGTCAGTGGTCATGCTCCCTATAATTTTTTAGGTGGTAATTCCATTGCTTTAAAAAATAAAGATAAAGTGAATGAGTATCCTTATAGTGACGCGGTAAAATCTTATTTAGCTAGCCAATTGGAATTAGAATATGCTGTCGCTAATTTAATTAATAAATTAGAAGAATCTGGCTTATTAGAAGATACGGTATTAGTTTTAACGGGAGATCATTATCCGTATACTCTAACTTTAGATGAAGTAAATGAATTAACTGAAGTTACACGGGATGAAACAGTGGAAGTTAATCATAGTAATTTAATTATTTGGAATCCTGCTAATGAACATCAAGTAATTGATAAAGTTGCTAGTCAAATAGATGTGCTCCCGACAATACTAAATTTATTTGGAGTAGAATATGATTCAAGATTACTGATGGGTAATGATATATTTAGTGATAGTGAAGGTTTAGCTATTTTCTCTGATCATAGTTGGATATCTAACGAAGGTGTCTATCGCGTGCAGGAAGGATTTACTTCTAAAAATGGTGAAACTGGTGATACTAATTATAGTGATGAAATAAATAATCGGGTTTCCAATAGTTTTACTATCAGTAAAGCTATAATAGAAAAAAATTTATATCAAAAAATAATAGATGAGGAGTAAAAAAGTTATGTGTGGAATTGTAGGAATTGTTAGTAAGGAAGATAATAAAAAGAAAATTATTAAAAAGATGGCTGATCGTATCGCTCATCGAGGACCAGATGATGAAGGGTACTATACGGATGATGATATTGCTTTAGGACATCGTCGTCTGGCCATTATTGATATTAATACCGGTATTCAACCGATGTATAATGAAGATGAAAATTTAATAGTTGTTTTTAATGGTGAAATTTATAATTATATCGAATTAAAATCGGAATTAAAAAAGAAAAAACATAAATTTAAAACCAAAAGTGATACGGAAGTTCTGTTACATGGCTATGAAGAATGGCAAAGTGATTTGCCCAAAAAATTACGGGGAATGTTTGCTTTTGCGATTTGGGATAAAAAAGCTAAAACTTTATTCTGTGCTCGCGATAATTTTGGGATTAAACCCTTTTATTACTATCAAAAAGATGATGTTTTCTTATTTGCTTCCGAAATAAAATCTTTTTTAGAACATCCTCAGTTTGAAAAAGTTTTAAACAAAGAATTAATTGGTCCTTATCTATCCTTTAGTTTTACCCCTACTACTGAAACTTTCTTTAAAGGGGTATATCGTTTAGATCCCGGATGTAGTTTAACTTTAAAAGATGGTAAAATAACAATTAAAAAGTATTTTAAAGTTGAATTCAAAGAAAAAGATCAATCTTATGATAAAGCAGTCGATACCATTAGTAAAACTATGAAAGATTCAGTGGAACACCACTTATTAAGTGACGTAGAAGTTGGTTCCTTTTTATCTAGTGGGATTGATTCTTCTTATCTAGTTAGTATAGCTAAACCTGCTAAAACTTATACAGTTGGTTATGATGTATCTAAGTACGATGAAATATCTTATGCTAAAGATTTAACTGATAAATTAGGAATCCAAAATATTAGTAAAAAGATTACGAAACAAGAGTATATGGATATTGTTCCGACGATTCTTTATTATATGGATGAACCATCTAGTGATCCTGCTGCTGTAGCTTTATATTTTGTGGCTAAGTTAGCTAGTAAAGAGGTAAAAGTAGTTTTATCGGGAGAAGGAGCTGACGAGTTCTTTGGGGGTTATAATACTTATCGCGAAGAAGTTGATTTTAAGTTTTATAATAAAATTCCTTATCCTTTGCGCCATTTAGTCGCTTTAGTCTTTAGTTTACTGCCAGAGGTTAGAGGACGTAATTTTATTGTGAGAAGAGGTATGAAACTAGAAGATAGTTATGTTGGTTTAAATCCGATTTTTAGTGAAAAAGAACGGAAGAAAGTATTAAGTTTTAAAGATACGATAAGAAATAAAGATATTACCGCCCCAGTTTTCCAAGAATATCAAAATCATGATAATTTAATTAAGATGCAAGCTGTCGATATTCATTTTTGGTTAGTCAAAGATATTTTACAAAAAGCTGATCGTATGACCATGGCTAATTCCATTGAAGGTCGGGTGCCATTTATTGATAAAGAAGTATTTAAAGTAGCCTCTTCTTTAAAAGAAGAATATAAAGTTACCAAAGAAAATACGAAAGTAGCTTTAAGAACCGCAGCTAAGAAAGATATACCTAATGAATCTTATAAAAAGAAAAAATTAGGTTTTCCAGTGCCATTAAGAGAATGGATTCGAGAAGATGATTTATATAATGAAGTTAAGAAGACGATTTCCCAAGATTTTGTCGGTGAATTCTTTAATCAAGAATATGTTTTAAAGTTATTAGAACAACATCGAAATCATAAAAAAGATAATTATAAAAAAGTATGGGCGATTTATTGTTTTATTAAATGGTATGAAATTTTCTTTTTAGATAAAGAAGTTAAAGTCGCATGAAAAAAGATTATTTTATGTTAATACCCTTATTTACTTTAATTATAATTATCGTGTTCTTATTAACAGGGCATATTGCTATTATTGATTCTTTATATAACTATATAGTATTTCCTAATGATTTGGTTACGACTATTAATAAAATCATTACTTTCTTTGGTTCCTTTTTAGGTATTATTACGATAGTTTTATTATTAGCAATATTTTATAAACCGAAAAAACATATTTCTTATTTAACGATAGTTTTAGTGATATCTTGTGGAGTAAATTTTTTATTAAAAAACATCGTAAGACGAGCAAGACCTAGTCTTATCCATTTAGTTAATGAAAGTGGCTTTAGTTTTCCTAGTGGTCATGCTATGGCTGCTTGTACTTGTTATGGCTTTTTAATCTATTTGTTATGGCAAAGTGATAGTGAAAAACGCTGGAAGATCGTGGGAACTATTTTATTAAGTTTACTTATTTTACTAATCGGTTACAGTCGCATTTATTTAAATGTGCATTATGTTAGTGATGTTCTGGCGGGATTTTCTCTTTCGATTATCATTTTATATCTATTTATTAAATGTTATGGTGCTAAAAAAATAAAGTAGGGAATTCCTACTTTTTTAGTTTAAAAGATATATACCAATATTTAAATAACAAGCAAATAAGATCCATAAAAGATAAGGTATTAATAAATAAGCTGAAGTTTTGTTTTGATGATAAAATTGTCGTATTAGAATAATTACTAAGACAATTAAGCAAATAATCCATAAAATTGCCATAAACCGCCATTTTAGTAAGAAGAATATAATTGACCACATCCCATTAACCAATAATTGTAAGTAATATAAAATATCCGTATTAGTAAAATCTTTATTTTTTCTTTTATAAAGAGCATAAGCTAGTCCAATTAATAGATATAATATTGTCCAGGCAATGGGAAAAAGTATTTTAGGTGGTGATAATGGGGGTTGAACTAAACTAGTATAATCAATTGCATTTCTAATGAAAAAACTAACTAATCCTCCCATTAAAAGGGGCGTAAATAAGTAAAATAGAAATCGTATAACTTTTTTCATATCTAATCCTTTCTACCACTATTGTATAGTACTCTAACTAAAAATATACTTTAAAAAAACTGATATCAATCAGTTTATAAATATTCTTTTAATATTTCTACATGGTTTTCTTGCATTTTTACATATTTATCCACAATCTTGTGAACCCGGTCATCAATATTTTTATTATTTAAAATTTTCTTACCTTCAATAATACCCATATTAACTCCTTTAAGTAATAATTCGGCGATTTTAGAGTTACTTTTATCGGCAAAAGTTTTCATTTCAATTCCATACCATGTCATTACTTTATTCATCGTATTGGTTTCATGAGGTTCTTCTTGATTATATTCGGGATAGACATCTTCAATAATTTTTTCAATGTCTTGATAATCATCATATTGTTTCTCTAAGATTTGTTTTAACTTATCATCTTCAACTTTGTCTAATATAAAGTGAAGGGCATCACACCCCATACAAGCTCCTTTATTAATTTCATCTAAAGCATTAATATTTTCTTCTTTCATTATCTCACTCCTATCCCTATTATGGATAAATAATTTTATTTTATACTATAAGGTACCGATTTGAATATTTAACTGATAAGGATTAATCAGTGCTTCGTATTGGGCTTTAATTGGTTCATATTGGTTTAAAATTTCGGTCATAATACTGAAAACTAATAATTTTTGTCCTATTTTGGTTTAAACATGTTAAAATAGAGATAAGAAATATATTTTAGGGTGGTTATGATGGAAGAAAATAAAACGTATTTAGCAAATAATAAATATTATTATTTAATTATACAAACACTTTTAGAAGATGATAAAAACTATTTGTTTATTAAAGACTTAATTAAAGAAAATAAACATTTTGTCAATGCTCGTTTTCATGACCAACCCATTATTTTTTTAATTCTGGATCGTTATATATATAATTTAAAAAAAGAATTAGTTAATCAAAAACTAGTTCATAACAATCCCCATTACTTTTATTCGTTACTAAAATTATATTTACAAGAAGATTTAGATTTAACTAACGAAGAAGTAAAACAATTTCATAGTCGTTTAGAAGAACTAAAAAGTTATCTAACTTTTAAACAATATCGTAAAGCTCCCTTGCTTATAGACCAAATTAATGATTTATTTACTGAAAGTAAAACATTACCTAATTATGAAGTATCTTCTTACCAACTCGAATTAAAACAAATGATTCATGATGTTAGTCTAGATAGTAGTAGAGTTAAATTAATGCCGGAGTATTTAATAGATGTAGCTAGTAAAGTAGAAACATTTAAGAGTAATTATTATCGCCAATATAACTGCTTTCCGGACGATAATACCATTGCTTTAAATTTAAATCTACCATTGTATGATATTCGTAATAGTCGTTATATTAGTGATACCTGGGCTTTGGAAGGAAAGAAATATGCTTTTAGCAAAAGTTATGATGCCGATTACAATCAATACTTGCGCATTCATGTTATTGATACCACCTTTATTGATGAAGATAGTCCTTGGTATCAAGAAATGAAATATAATATGCAAACTAATACCCATGCTAATAAATTGTTAAAGTTTAAAGAAAATCAATATTATCCTACAATGACTTATCAATTTAAAATTGCTCCCAATGGTTTGGTTAGTTCTTTTAAAACTTATGCTAGTGCAATTAAGATTGATCAAAAGATTAGAAATAAAGAGTTAATGGATTACCGAGCAGATTATGAATTAAAAAATTTAGTGGCTGCATTAAAAAGCTTAAGTGATTTTTATAATTATGATTTAGAATTATTATCAACTGATAAAATAGAAGAATTCATCGATTATATTTTAAATATTGAACTAAAAAATTATTTTAAAGTGCATAACTTACCAACTTTATATTATGTTGATTTAGAACTAAATGATGAAGAAAAAACTGATTTACATACTGCTATTTGTTATTATTTAGGTAAAATTCCCAAACAAGAAGCTCATGAGATATGTCGTATTTTAGATAATGCTAAACGGAGTCGTTTTTATCATTATGTAGATATTGAAGAAAGTAAAATAGAACTAGATCCTACTAACTTTATTGGTTATCAAAACTTAGTTACCTTAAAATCTAGTTTAAAAAATATGTCTGCAGAAGCAATACGGTATAAATATCAAGATCGCTTGCTAGAAGGAGAACAAATTTTAAATAATGATGAGGTATTTAAAGATTATTTTACTAGTAAAAAATTAATAAGAGCGCAAAAAGTAGGTGAGGACTTATAAAAACTCCCCCAATAGCTAAAGTTTATGAAGCTTTAAGTGCTATTGCTTCTAAACGAGTAGAATTAAAAGAAGATAGTGCTATAGTGTGGTCATCCGATTACCACAAGAAATATCAAGTTTTTTGGCAAGATAAACAGTATACTTCTAATGATAATGCCACATTTTGGCAAGGATATCCAGGATATCCAGTTATCGCTGTGTTATTACTTCAAGGCTATATTCCTTATCAAGAAGCAATTTTACCTTTTTTTAAAGATATCAATTGGCATGCTTTAAATGAAAAATATAAAAGAAACTATGACGCAGCTATCGATGAAGCTTTTATAAATTTAACTAAGAAAGAAAAAGATCAGATTACTAAAGAAGTGAATAAAATTTATGAATCTTTATTATCTTTGAATATTTTAATAGTCAGAAAAATTAAGAATTTGTGTTAAAATAGGAATAGGAGTGATAATATGACCAATTATTATATTGATTTAGGTTCTTCTACGATAAAAGTTTATCGTTATAATGAAGAATTAACGTTATTAGAAGAACATTCTATTTATTTTAAAAATGATTTTGATGAAGAAAAGGGAATTAGTCCTGCTAATTTAAAAGAATTATGTACTTATTTTGAGGAACTAAAAAAGAAATATGATTTAAAATATGAAAATACTCATATTTTTGTAACGGGTATTTTTAGGAATCTAACTTTAGCAAGAAAGCAAGAATTAGTAAGATTATTTAATGATCAATTTGATTTACATTTTAATATTATTAGTCATGGTATTGAAAATTACTATTTAGGTAAAGCGATGGAAAATGATTATAATGGTAAGAAAGTATTAATTATTAATATGGGTGGTAAAACAACCGAATTAGTTACTTATGTAGGTACAAAAATCACCGATACGCAAAACTTAACGATTGGGGTAGCTGATTTATTAAATAATTTTAAGGAAGTTAATCAAAAATATAGTGGCAATACGATAGCAGAAATGGAACAATTTGTCTTAGATAAATTAGCAGATATTTCTCTAGATCAAGATTATGACTGTGCTATTTTTACGGGGGGCGAAGAAAGATTTGAGTTATTAACTGGATTCAATTTAGTAGAAAACACGTTATTCTCTGATCATATTCATAAATATATGTTAACTCTAGAAGATTATATTAAAGGAACTCAAAAAGTATTTAATGAAATTTCTATGACCGAGTTATATGATTTGATGCCTGATAATCCTAAATGGATGGATGGGGCTAGAAGTGGAGCTATTATTCCTTTAGCACTATTTGAAAAAGCTAATATCCATCTTATTATTCCTTCAGATTTAAATTTAATTAATGGGGTAATTAACGATTTAAAATAATTTTCTAATAGGGGGCTTTTAAAATGGTTAAAAATGTTATTGCTATACTAGATGGCGAAGCTGGTAGTTGTGGTAAAGCAAAAGTAATTGGAGAACTAGCTACTATTGATCATATTCGTATTGGCGCTGCAGTTACTAATTGTATGCCCAATGCCGGTCATACTTTCGTCGATGAACAAGGTAATACAACTATATTTCGAAATATACCAGTTGCTGTCGTTAATCCACAGACCGAAGTATTTATCGGACCAGGTTCAGCTATAGATATGACTATTTTTAAACAAGAATACGCACAAGTAAAAAAGTATTTGGGTAATCGTCATATTTACATTCATGAATTAGTTCCTTTAATCAAAGAAAGACATAAAAAATACGAACAAGAACATATCAAAAGTGGTTCTACGTTTGAAGGTTGTGGGGCAGTATTAAGAGAAAAAGTAACGCGAGATGAACAGTTAGAATTTTTTAAAACCTATAAAAATGCTCGAGTTTGTTCTAATGAAGAATGGTTAGAAAGATTGTATCGTCATTTAGATAATGCCCAAGAATATGTTTTATTAGAGGGTTCTCAAGGGTGTGATTTAGATTTAAATCATAGTGGTAATTATCCTTATGTAACTAGTCGTAATGTTGCTACTACCCAATTACTAGCTGATACAGGTATTTCGGCAGAAAGGTTATTGCAAACAATTATGGTCATTCGTCCCTTTCCCGTCCGGATTAGTAATATTACTAATGATAATAATTATATTTATACAGGTGATTATGGTAAAGGTATAGAACTTACTTGGACACAAATTAATATTTCATCTATGTATGGTAGTTATCCTTTCTTAGGAGACGTTTATAATTATCCTAATTTACTTGCTAAGAAAAAGAAAAGATTACAAAAGATAATTAGTCAGTGTCCCGAAATATATTTAAAACAAGTATTGGGTGAAAATTATCGGGAACGTAAACTTTCTTCTATAACTTTGTTAGAAGCTTTAGAATTAGAAAGATTAGTTTATAAAACCAAAGGATATCAAGAGTATGAAACCCAATTAATCGAACTTCCCGGTACCGAAGAATTTCCTGCTAATACAATTTTTGATCAATCCGAACAAACTACTGTGACGAAAAGAGAAAGACGAGTATTTGATTTAGATATCGAAAAGTTAAAACTAAATTGTCTTATTAATACTCCCTCCAGTTTATATTTAAATTTTTTTCAACATTTAGGTTTAGAATATAAAGGGGTTAAAGGTAACTTTACAGATTTTTATTTTAATAGATATTTAAGAGAATATTTGGATTGGTTAGAAAATAAAACGGGTGTTTCTATAGCAGCTTTAGGAACTGGTGCTAAAAATGGTGAAAGAATTTTAAAAAGGCAATTAGTCCAAGAAAGCAATTAATTTATTCCTAGTTTTATGCTACAATTAAATAGGTGGTTTTAATGCGATTAGAAGATTTATTCCCAATCTATGATCAACTCCAATTAAAATATGGGGCGCCCGAATTACATTCTATTTATAATGGTGGTTGTCAAAAAAATCCTCAGTTGTGTTTTGTGTTTATGAATCCTACCGGTAAGAATGTCGCTGCCTCTAAAGATTGGAAAGGTATTAGGTCGCCTTGGCTAGGATCTAAAAATATTTGGGATTTATTTTATGCTTTAGATTTAATCGATGAAAATATCTATAAAAATATTAAAGCTATCAAAGGTTCATCGTGGACTGAAGAATTTGCTAACACAGTTTATCAAGATGTGGCTAAACATAAGTATTTTATTACAAATTTAGGAAAATGTACTCAAATAGATGCTCGCGAGTTAAAAGATGAAGTCTATGAACAATATTTAGATTTGTTAGAACAAGAATTGGCAATTATTAATCCTCAAGTAACTATTTTATTTGGTAATCAAGTAAGTAGTATTGTTTTAAAAGAAAAAATAGCTGTTTCTAAAGTTAGAAAACAACTTTTTATAAGAGAAATTAATGGTAAAAAATATCGTTTTTATGCTGTTTATTATCCAGTAGGTAATGGTCGATTTAATATGGATAAAGCTATTGAAGATATTAAATGGATTATGAAGCAATTATAATTTATTTTTTATGACTTATATTTTCGTCTAAAGAAAATTGATAAATAGGACTATCATACATATTTTTAAAATCATTATCAATAAATTCTTGGTTGCCATAGTTTTTTATTTCTTTTTGTTTCCAATAATTCATATATCTTTGGGGATCATAGGCATCTATTTTAAAATATTCGGGTATTTGATATAAATTAAAAAATAAATCAGTTAAATCTAAATCTACCATAGTATCTATTCCCATTTCTAAAGCCGTTTCACCAACTCTTTTAACACAATCGTGATAGTGGTATCCGCCGATTACTAATTTTTGAACAGGACCAAGTTGCTTTAATAATGAAACTTCATTGGGATAAACTTTTTCATTAAAAGCTACATCGGTATAAATAATTTTATCTTCTATTTGGGGGTTAATCCCATAAATATCTGTATCAGGATAGAGAACATATACTACTTGAAATCCTTTATCTCTATATCTTTTTTGAATACATTCATTTAAAACTACTAAAGGACTTTCATCATATTCTGTATCATGTAATAAAAACATTTTAGTATATTCAGCAATGGGATATAAATATAAAAATACTTTATTCATCTAATACCTCTAATCAAATATATTTTATCATAATTTTACTATCTTAGCCATTTGTTAGTTTAGATATTCCATCGATAGTTATTTTAGCACAATTTACTTTTTCTAACCACGTAGTTATTTTTGATTCATCAGTATTATTTACTTGGTCAAAGAATTTATTTTCTTGATTATGATAAGCATTATTTTCATGAAAAATAAAAAGTTCATAATAATAGTCTACTATGAACTTATTTTTTTTGTCTACTTATTTTAGTTTTACAATTGTAACAATACATTCAATGATATTAATTACTTCGGAAATTACTACAAGTATTCCCAGAGTTCTCGTTGCTATAACTGCTGAAGAGAATGGATTAAAAATAATTATTAACCCTAAAACAAAGGTTAAAATTGATAAAGCTAGTAGCCATCCCCATCCACTATGAGGTATAGTTTGCAAGTTTAAAGCATTTTGAAAATGGAAAATACTTTTGGTAATAATCCAAATTGACATCATAACAGGAAATATTCCTACTAAGATATTAGAACTAAAAATTATTAATAGTCCTGATATAATTGAAAAAATACCTTCAACTAATCCTAAACTCATAATTCTAACTTCTGGTTCAGTTCGACAATAATCTATGATATGGACAACCCCATCGATAATTAAAATAATTCCAAATATTTTAATAAATAGATTAATAGAACCTAATGGATTAATAATCAAACATATGGCTAAAATAAGCATTAAAATAGAACCAATTAATGACCATTTTCCATATTCTCGTATGTATTCCTTAAGCATTTTATCCCTCCTATATCTTATTTTAAATACAAACTATCTTGTACTAATATTATTATAACAGAAATTTCAAGAGAAGTTTAATTATATTTTAAGAA
>CAZQAO010000009.1:0-24864 GCA_964591225.1 uncultured Muribaculaceae bacterium
TAATCATAAAATCTTCTGATAAGAATTCTAACGACACTGTAACATTTAAAATAATCGGGTTATATGATACTGATAATGAACATTCAGCTCCATTTCAACAAACATGTTATACTTATTATAAAAATATTGAATTAGTTGATAAAGAATTAAATTATGACTCTAGAAAAACTCCTTGGATCTTAATTGAAATTGATAATATCACTCATAAAGATAAAGTAGTTAAAGAACTTAATAACATGAATCTATACCCTGAAGATAGTGCTGGAATTAATTTAACTGTTGCTATTCAATCATTCGATACGTTAATTAAATTAGCATATATAACTTTATTCTTTATTAGTTTTATAATTGTAGTTATATCTTTTTATAAAGCTAAAGTAGATAAGAAAAATGTCTGTTTATATAAATTATTTGGTTATAGTGATTTAACTATTAGTAAAAATGCAGTAATAAATAACTTAATCACATATATAATAAGCTTAATATTATTAATACCAACATTATTTATATTCTTACATTTATTTAATATTTACTTACCAAAATATGATAGTAGTTTCCAAGGCATTAATATAATAGTATCCATGGATTCCATTATTAAAATAGCTATTATTTTAGGCATTTTACTAATCATTTCAACTATCTTAATTATTTTTAGTTATCATAAAACTAAAGTATTAAAAGATTTAACTTAAGATGAAAGGAGGTGATATAAATGAAAAAAGCAAAAAAGAAAGTTATTTCTGGCTTAGCAATATGTGCTGTGACGATTCTTACTGCTTTGAGTGTTTCAGCTTATTCTTATTATACTAGTACTTTATCATTAGGTAGTGGATACCATTTAGATGGTGCAGTTAGAAATTATACTGCAGGTACATTCGTAATTCAAATATTAATTGATAGCTGGACAAATTATGATAATTTAGGTTATACTAAATTACAAACACAATTAAGATCAGGAAATCATACACACTATAAAACTGAAAATACAGTAAATTGGAAAATTACTGATTCTACTGTTGGAAATCAAGTATGGGATTCTTGGTCAAATAAGGGCGCTGGAGATTATTACTACTATTTTAGCACAAAAATAGGTGGGGTAACTTACGGTGGAGTAGAATCTAGTAAAGTCACAATGATTTCACAATAAACAATATTGTAGTTATATAAAGTAAGAATTTAGCCGAAAACATTCTTACTTTATTCTTGTTGGAGGTAATATGTTATTATATAAACAAATATTTAGAAAAAAAACAACTGCTCTTATGATATTAGTATTTACAGTAATTAATTTATTATTTTTATACTTATTTAAATATATGTATGTATCTAAAGATTATATAAATACTAATATTAATAACCAACTAAAAAATAGAGATATAATATTTGATAATTCTAAAGAATTAAATTTTAATAATGAACATATTTTAATAAAATATTATGATTATGGTGATTACTTATTTTTAAATAATAAAGACTTGGGAACTTTACATGTAACTCCAACATTACCAGATTATTTTCCAAAATTAGAACAAGGAGAGTATCCTCATGATTCTAACGAAATAATAATACCTCAAAATATTATGATTGACAATGAGATTATTAATATTTCAAATTACTTAAATCAAAATATAAAATTTTATGTTAATGAAAAAGAAGAAAAAGAATTTAAAGTAGTAGGTATATATAATAATAGTAATAATATGGATACTGAAATATATTATAATGTTAAATATATTGATAATCTTACTCAAAATATTATTGAAGACAAAAACACTTATAGAATTATAGTTGATGAATATGAAAACGTCGAAGATACTTTGCAATATTTAAATAAAATTGGAACTGCTAAATTATATGATGAAAGTGGGTTAGTAGAGATTAATTTATATTCTTCTATTATAAAAGATATTAGGATATGTATTATTATATTTATAGTATTTATTATCAGTATGATAATTATCATAGTTATTTATGATTTTAATAATAATAAAAAACTATATTATCTTAATTACATCTTAGGATCTAATTATTTTGAATTATTTAAAAAAATATTGAAAGAATATTTATTAATTGAAATAATTAGCTTAGTTTTAGCCATTATTATTTATGGTATAAGTGTTATATTGTATTCTCGTTTAAATTTAAATAAAGTTATTCTTAATGGTATTTTTAATTTTAATAATTTTAGTTTATGTTTAATAAATACATTATTTCTATTTTTAATTATATTTAGTATATTTATCCTTTTTTTAATAGTATTTATGTTTTGTAATTATAAAAAGAAGATTAAATTATAAGGTTTTATTAAAAAAGATATAAAAGATTTATATTGTATGTAAATTTGTTAGTTAATAATAGTAGCATCATCAAGTATAAATGATACAGGAATAGATAATAGACAATATGCCATATTTAGATTAAAACCTGAATTAATTAATTCATATGGAGGTACACGTTTTGAATATTGGCTTAAAGATGTAGCTTCGTCGACTCTTTTCACGTATGTCAACTACCTTGGCAATTCGGGTGCCTACAATGCAAGCTACTCTAGTATTGGTGTTCGTCCCCGATTCCTGATTGGCTAGCCTTCAATTAAATTTAAATGCTTTTCATAGACAATAAATGATTTTATGGAGTGTTGCCTATGATTGCTGTAAAAAAAAAGAAACAGAAGAAAATTAATATATACATAAGAGTCAGATTAAACTCTAAATTTGTTAGAGAAAAATCTGGCTCTTTTTTTTGGCAATTAAATAGAAAAATAAGCAAAGGGTGTAGAAGTCCACCTTTTATCAATTTGTTTTCAAAAAATCAAGTTGATAGGAGGAAAAAATGAAAAATGGCAGAAAGCCCAAAAAGAAGAAAGCATAAAGATAATCCTTATACATTAAGGTATTATGAAAAAGATAATGTTTATTTTGTTTTATTTAAAGATGCAAAAGGATACATACAAAGTGTAGAAATTAGTGAAGAAGTTTATGAAGCATTTAATTTATTTGAATTGCAAGATAAAAAAGAATTGAATGAATATGACAGACATATTGAACATTCAGAATTGTTTGAAAATACTATTGATACGAGAATAGAGAATAAACCTATTAGTTTAGAAGATGAAGTAATAAAGAAAGCAACATTTGAAGAATTAAAGCACGCAATAGAACTGTTGCCAGAAATTCAGAAAAGAAGAATTAAAAAATATTACTTTGCTGAAAAAAATGAATATGAAATCGCAAGGGAAGAAAATACAACTCAACAAGCAGTAAATAAATCATTAAGGATGGCAGTAAAAAAATTAAAAGAAATTTTAGAAAAATAAAAAATTAGGGTTGTTATTTTGGCTTTAAGTGAGGAAACAAGTGAAAGGGTAATAAAACTCTTTCAGCCTGTTTCTTCTTTTTTGTGGAAACAGGAAAGTTTTTTGAAATTTTGATATACATTCATCAAATACATTCCTATTAGAGATAGCACGTTAACAAGTACGCTTGTCGGTAAATGCTTGGTTATAAAATTAGGTAGCACCTAATATGCGATGACATCTAATAGTATTAAAGATACTCCTGCCTAGCCACAGACTCAAGCAATGGGGGCAGCCACGAGAGATCCTCGAGGAGGTGGAATTCCTGTGAGAATAATATAGCATATTATTCGTTTGATGAAATCCTATAGACTGAGGGTACTAAGAAAAATATCAGTTAATAAAAGCCAAAATAGAAATAACTTTGGCTTTTTTACATAAGGAGGAAAAATAAATGAGAAATAAGAAATATAGAGTTCAAGTTAAATTAATATTTGAAACTACTATGAATCATACACAAGCAAATATGAAAAAAGCTCAAGAAGATGTTAATAAAGTTCTTACAGATTATTTAAAAGACAAGAAACTTAATATATTAGATTTGTTTGATAAACCACCACGTATTATTTATAAGGTAGAAAGATATGATAAAAAAATATGAAATCAAAAGAGGTAAAGTGTACTATGCTATTCTTGATCCTGTAATTGGAAGTGAACAACGGGGATTTAGACCAGTTTTAATTTTACAAAATGATATTGGTAATAAATATAGTCCAACAACAATGATAGCACCAATTACTACAAAGGAATATAAAGGTAAAAAACAACCTACGCATGTTGAAATTAAACAATTTAACAAAATAAGATCTAATTCTATTATATTATTAGAACAAATTAGAACTATTGATAAAAGAAGATTGAAAGGTTATGTATGTGATTTATGTGATGATGATATGGAACAAGTAACAAAAGCCATTAAAGTAGCATTAGACATAAAATAGTATTATTGTCAAATCTACAAAATAATGAAAGTTTATAAATTTATAGATTATAAAAAAAATTAATGAATTTGTATCATGTAATCATGAAATGCAAATTTTTTATGGATAGAAGGAGGAAAAATGAAACAGGATAAATATTCTTTAGGAGAATTAGTATTTGATGTCGGATGTCTGTTAAAAAAATACGAACAAAATTTAGCTGAAAATACTATTCCTAGTAAATTATTAAAAACTAAACAAGTTTTAGAACAATATCCAATATTAACTCAATATGGTTTAGATCAAGCTGTAAGAGAAAATAAAATTCCTGTAATTAAGCGAGGAAAACTTAACTTTTTTGATAGTAAAGATATAGAAAATTACATTCAAAATCAAAAAGTAACTTCTAACAAATGCGTTTCAGAAAAAATTAAATATGTATAGGAGTTAAAATTTATGGGCAAAAAGAAAAAAGATGACAGATTAAAAAATATAATTTTTATTCAAGATGGCATTTATGAAATTCAAATTAGTAATGGTTATAGAGATGATGGTAAACGTGATAGAATTGTTGAACGAATACATGGGACTGAAGAAGATGCCATTTTAAGACGAGATGAAATAAAAGCTGAATTAAAAGAAAAAAGAAAGAAAGGAATTAAAAGTTCTAATGATGGATATACATTTTTGGAAGTTACAAAACTATTTCTAGTAGATAAAAGGTTTAGTAATAGAATTGGAACAACCATTAATGGTTATAAGATTTTTCTAAACAATTACATTTTACCAGAAATAGGTAAAAAGAAATTAAGAAATATTAAACCTGAAGATTTAGAACAATTATATAATAAAATGTCTCATATGATTAGCAGATCAACTGGTGAAAGTTTAAGCGGTACTACCATTAAGCATACACATACATTAATAAAAACTATCTTTAATTTTGCTATTTTAAATCGGTGGACTTTTTATAATCCTGCTGAATTTGTTGCTAATAAACCAAGGGCTAATGCTAAAGAACGAAATTATTATGATCATGATGAAATTGAAAAAGCATTAAGTTGTTTAAATAAATTACCGGAGCATAAAAATGGTGTTGCAGATAGTGTAATATATTCACAAAATTTAAGATTTAAAACTGCAATAACAATACTTTTTAATAGTGGGTTAAGAAAAGAAGAATTGTTTGGTTTAAAATGGAAAGATATAAAATATAATACTCATATTTTTGAAATTCATCGAGCAGTAATCGAGATAAAAGCTGAAGAGTTTGATAAAAAAGATATTGTGGAAATAATAAACGATAATCTTGTCTGTAAACATTTAAAAAATGATGCTAGTAGAAGAAATATTATAATGCCAACAGTATGTTTTGATTTATTAAGTGAGTACAGAAAAGATCAAATTAAAAATGGAAAACGAGCTGGTGATGAAGATTTTGTTTTTCAAAATATACGATATAAGAAAGGTGGTGTATGGAATCCCAATTATCTTACAAAAGAGTGGGCTAAATTTAATGAAGATTTTAATTTAAAACATATAACTGTTCACGATATTCGTCATTCTCATGCTACTGATTTATTAAGTATGGGTGTTCCTATTCAAGATGTATCAAGAAGATTGGGACACTCTGATGTTTCAACTACATTAAAAATTTATTCACATAGTAATTTAGAGCAAGATAAGTTAATTGTTCAAAAATTAGAAGAAAAATATGGTAACTATTTTGTTGCTGATAAATTAAGTTTTGAAGTTCTTGTATCAATCATTACAGGTGAAAATTATGCAGAAGATATTGAAATAATAAAAGCAGTAAATTTTATAACAGGAGAATCAGTTAACCAAGAAAACAAAAACTTGCTGCTTTCTTCTTGTAAAGACTATATTCTTAAAAAATATAGCTATTTTAAAAATATTACTTTATTTTTAAATGATAATGTTGATGATGATACAAAACATATATTTGTAAATTTAATTAATTATATAAATCAAAATATATCAAAAATTAGACCAATAAATGAAATGTAAATAAAACACTTTTCAAATCATGAGAAGTGCTTTAAAACATTGATTTTAAAGGAATTAAATGATACAATTAAATCGTTAATAACTGCCATAATGGCAGGGAAACTAAAAAAAGGTGCAACTAAGGTTTAACTGATTAAAGTTACGAGAATCAAGTGAAAAATGCCAAAAAACCTGCCAATTTTGGCAGGTTAAATCAAAATATATTGTGGTAAAGTAAAGGAAAAAGTGCCTAAAATCCTTTATTTTACGATGATATAGGATGGTAGAAGGTTTGTTTCCCAACACTCCAAAACTTTAGTTGGGAGTTCGATTCTCTCATCCCCTGCCAGAGTAAGTATTCGCATTTAATAGCGATTTAAGATAAATTATCTAGGGAAAGCACTAGATTTTTTTATAGAAGTTATAAAAAATTTATCATGTATTTTTAAACTAATTAAATCTATTCAGTTATAGTATAAATATAACAGTTGTTATCAATAATGACGTAATAGTCGTTTTGGTAATTAATAATATTACTATTATGAATATAAGCTATATTTAATAAATCTTGTAAGTTTGTTAGATAGAAAATATTAAAATTATCTACATTTGGTTTGATAGTTACTTTAATTATAGAATTTTTATATTCTTTTAAAATAGATTGATTATCATGTTTATTTAAATTTATTTTAATAATGGCCATAATAATTCCTAAAGAAATAAAAACTATGGCAATGATGACTTCGTTACTTAACTTTTTCTCATTATTTTCCAAGAAACTTTGATCTTCATTCATAGTAATTTCAGTGATTTCATCAGTAATTGGAATAATAATTTCAACATAATTTTTAGCATCATCGGTAGAAATTGTGAGATTTACGAATAGGTAAGTGTTCATCTTAATTTGATAGTATTCTTGAAAAGATTGGGCATAATTTCTATACATAGGATAATTAAAAGTAAAATCTTTTTCAATAGTTAGGTCTTTTTGAGTTAAATTGTGGTTACTTTCTAACGCAAATTTTTTTGACCATATTAATTTTGAATCATTATCAGCATAACCTTTTAAAGTGGCATCAATATCATAGGAATATTTAAGTTTATCTTTGCTCTTATTTTTTAAGTTATAATTAAAGTAGACTTTAATGTCTTGGATGGCATTCGCTACATAAAATTGATGAGATGGTAATTTCCGGTCTTTAAAAAAAGGATTGTCTTTTAAGATGACTTCATAGTCAGTTTTATTTTCAAATTGATAAGAATGAGTTTTTCGTTGCTCTTTATTAAAACCATCTTTTAGTAATAACAAAGAACCTATTAGTAAAAAGATAATCATTAAAAAAGTAATAATTTTTGACCATGTTATTTTTTCTTTCATATTTAATCCTCTCTATTTAAAAATTCATTTAACCATATTGCTGGGTAGCCTAGATATTTAAGATGAAATTTATAAACACCTTTGATATCGCTATTCCTTACTTTATATTTATCCGTCGTATTATTGGCATCTCCTTTAGTTATATAAAAATCATTACTTTGATTTACTACCCGATGGACAATTATTTGATTTTTTTGATTAAAAACTATAATAGAGTTGTTATTAACTTCACCTTTTTTGTCATAAATAACAATATCTCCCCTTTTTAAGGTAGGGGCCATACTATTAGAAAGAATAGCAATACATTCATATTTAAAAAGTCCCAGCATAAAGGATACTAAGAAAGTAGAAATTAATAGAGTTAAAGTATAAATTAAAACTTCCGTATATCGTTTTTGATGATTTATTAGTCTTTTCGGAAAAATAAAATATTTAAAGATAAAATAAATTACTACTACTTTGATCATCGCAAAAGATCCTTTAATAAACCAATTATTATAAGGAATGATGGGCAATAAAAATAAAGTAATTTGTTCAAATCCTTGCAGTAATAAAGGTATTTTATAATTCGTATGATAAGTCAAATAAGTAAATAATATATTTTTGGCTATAATTGGTAGACAAGAAGAAAATATGTGTTGAAATAAAATCGTTTTAGGTAAAGTTAACAATGACGTAATATCAAGTTCAATAAAAATAATAATTAAGGTTACGATATTGATAAAAACAAAATTATTTTTATTATTTTTAATTAATTGGTAACGTATTAGTTCAATACCGAATAAAGGTAAAATATTTGTTATAATATTGGTTAGTATAGCACTTAGAGAATGATTAAAAGGACTATGGGTAAAACCAAATATAAATCCTTCGCCATAATAGATTAGTAAGAACATAAAGGCAATGATTAATGTTTGATAAACAATTTTTTGATTTTGGATACTTTGGGTTTCTTGATGATAATTACAGATTATAAATAAACCCCAAAACAAAGGATTTAGATAATTTAAATAAATAGTATTACGAGCAAAACTTAAATTATTAATAAAAGCATAACCTAGTAAAAGGAAAAATAAAGATTTATTTTTAAAAATGGTTTTAAACATAGATATTATTTTTGAGCATATTCAATAATACCAGTTAATGTTTTAGTAGTTTTTTCTGGTATTTCTTCCGTATCTTTTACATAAGTTACTATAATATTAAAAGTGGTAGTATCACCGGCATTTAAATCTTGAGCTAGTTCAGTAGTAGTATAATTAATGGCTTCTATGCCTCCAATTTCTTCAGTAAATAATACAGTTTGTAAGGTAGCATCAATAGTACCCATATTTTTAATGGTTACTTCATAAGTAATTTCATCGCCAGGTTTATGTAATTGGGCCGAAAAGTTTACCGAAGTATTGGTAAAAGTAGGATTACCAGCATCACAACCTTCTGGAACAGTTAGTGCTTTAATATCGGTGATTCTCACATCCCATTTACCAGTGATTTCAGCTATTCCATCGACAGTTAATTCTGTGGCAAAACTAGAATAACCGACAGCCATTAAAAGAATGGTGAAAAGAAAGGTAATGATAATAATTTTTAATTGTTTCATAAAATAACTCCTTTCTATTTTTAACACCTATTAATTTCTTACTTAAAAAAGACTTGTTATCCCACTAATAATTTATGCCAAAAGTTCTTTAATGAATGGTTGTTGAGTCTAATTATAAGGCATAAAAAAATAACCCTTAAGAGTTACTTCTATAAGAATGTTATTTAGTTTTTAAATTCATAATTTTTTCGGCTCTTTTTATGTCTTCATTAGTAGCAGTTCTTACGTCTTTTAAAGGATATTCTAGATTAAGATTTTCCCATTTGAATCTTCCTAAGTCATGATATGGTAAGAATTCAAATTTTTCCATATTTTTTAAAGAGCTAACAAACGTTCCTAAGTCTTTTAAATCTTTTTCTTGATCGGTAATTCCTGGTACTAGTACTTGTCTTATCCACATTTTTTTATTGTGTTCATCTAAGTATTTAGCAAATTCTAGTTCTAATTTATTTGATACACCAGTTAATTTTAAACAAACTTGATCATTAATACATTTAATATCTAATAAAAATAAATCAGTTAAGTCAATTAATTTTTTAATTTGGGGAGTTAAGGAAACATTCCCCGAAGTATCTATACAAGTATGAATATTGGCTTCTTTTAATTTTTGGAATAATTCGATAAGAAAATCAGCTTGTAATAGTGGTTCTCCTCCACTTATGGTAACGCCTCCTTGCGGAGTTATATAATTTTTATATTTCATAATTTTGGTAAAAACTTCATCGACAGTATATAACTCTCCTGAGTTTCGATTCCAAGTATCTCTATTTTGACAATACTGACATTTTAAAGCACAACCTTGCATAAATACAATAAATCGTATTCCGGGACCATCTACCGCTCCAAAAGATTCAAAAGAATGAATTCTCCCTTTCATATTCTAGGCCTCATTAGAATTTTTCATGAATAGTTCTATTAATAACATCTAATTGTTGTTCTCTCGTTAATTTAACAAAATTAACAGCGTATCCGGAAACTCTAATCGTTAATTGTGGATATTTCTCAGGATGTTCCATAGCATCTTCTAAAAGGGAACGATCAAAGACATTAACGTTAATATGATGACCAGTTTGTTTAAAATAGCCATCTAGTAAATTGACTAAGTTATCAACTTGGGTATCGATATTATTACCAAGGGTTTTGGGAGTAACAGAGAAAGTGAAAGATATTCCATCTTCGGCATATTCATAAGGTAATTTAGCAATAGTATTCATTACGGCGATAATACCGGTGTTATCTCTTCCATGTAAAGGATTAGCTCCTGGTCCAAAAGGTTGGCCATCTCTTCTTCCATCAGGAGTATTACCAGTAGCTTTACCATAAACGACATTGGAAGTAATAGTAAGTATTGATAAAGTATGTTTAGAATCTTTATAAGTAATATGTTTTTGTAATTTTTGCATAAAGGTTTTAACAATCGATACTGCTATTTCATCGACTCTATCATCATCGTTGCCATACTTAGGAAAATCTCCTTCGATTTCGTAGTCGACTGCTAAACCCGTTTTATCTCTTATTACTTTTACTTTGGCATATTTAATGGCTGACAAAGAATCGGCGACGACAGATAATCCCGCAATACCACAAGCCATAGTTCGTAGAATATTTTGGTCATGTAAAGCCATTTCTAAAGCTTCATAAGAGTATTTATCATGCATATAATGAATAGCATTTAACGCTTTAATATAGATTTTAGCAACATAATCCATCATTTGATCAAACTTGAACATAACTTCATCGTAATCTAAATATTCAGAAGTAATAGGTTCAAATTTAGGAGTTACTTGTGTACCGGTTTTTTCATCTCTACCACCATTGATAGCATATAAAAGAGCTTTAGCTAAATTGGCACGCGCCCCAAAAAATTGCATTTGTTTACCGATTTTCATAGCAGAAACGCAACAAGCAATACCATAGTCATCTCCTAGAGTAATCCGCATTAAATCATCATTTTCGTATTGAATAGATGAAGTTTGAATGGACATTTTGGCAGCATAGCGTTTGAAATTCTCGGGTAAATTATGAGACCATAAAATAGTTAAATTTGGTTCAGGAGCTGGTCCTAAAGTAGTTAGAGTATGTAAAATTCTGAATGAGTTTTTGGTAACCAAAGTTCTGCCATCAACACTCATACCGCCAATACTTTCAGTGACCCAAACAGGATCGCCACTAAATAATTCGTTGTATTCAGGAGTCCGTAAAAAGCGAATCATTCGTAGTTTCATGACAAAATGATCCATTAGTTCTTGGGCTTGTTCTTCGGTAATTAGATGATTTTTTAAATCTCTTTCAATATAAATATCTAAGAATGTTGAAGTTCTTCCTAAACTCATGGCGGCCCCATTTTGATCTTTAGTAGCAGCTAAGTAACCAAAATATAACCATTGGATTGCTTCTTTAGCATTTTTAGCTGGCAGTGAAATATCAAACCCATATTTTAAAGCCATTTTCTTTAATTCTTCTAAAGCTAATATTTGGTCATGAATTTCTTCGCGTTCTCTAATAATTTTTTCCGTAAATTCATCTGTATCTAAAATATCTAATTCTTTTTTCTTTTCTGCAATTAGAACATCGACACCATAAAGAGCAATTCTTCGATAATCGCCGATAATTCTACCCCGACCATAGCCATCCGGTAGTCCGGTGATAAGATGAGAACTTCTGGCTTTTCTAATATCTTCGGTATAAACACTAAAGACACCATCGTTGTGGGTTTTTCTTAAATTATTATATATGTAGTCAGTTTGTTCATCGACACGGTAGCCATAAGCTTCGCAAGATTTTTCGACAATCTTTATTCCCCCATTAGGCATTATAGCTCTTTTAAGTGGTGCATCTGTTTGCAAACCAACAATTTCTTCTAAATCTTTATCAATATATCCAGCTTCGTAAGCATTGATAGCGGATGGAGTTTTGGCATCTACATCCAAAACGCCTTTTTTTCTTTCTATTTCATATAAATCTAATACTTTTTGCCATAGTTTTTGGGTTTTAGCAGTTGCTCCTTGTAAAAATGATTCATCCCCTTCATAAGGCGTATAATTGCGCATGATAAAATCGCGAACATCAATTTCTTTAGTCCATTCTCCTGATTTATCAAAACCTTCCCACTCTTTAAAATTCATAATCTACCTCCATCTATTATTTTAGTAATCTAATTATACAATACTTAATATATGGTTTCAATAATTTAAAATGTTTACTTTTTTAAAACCATTTGCTATAATGGGTGGTAGAATAAGGGAGTGATTAGTATGAAGGCATTATCGCCAGATGTTAGTGCTTTATTAGATAAATTATATAATTTGCGAGGAGAAGATAGTGTTGTTCTTGTCGAAATGGATAAACAAAAAGAAAAAGCCGAAGAAACAAAAGCAAGAACTACTGAGGAAAAGAAAAATTTACAAGAAAAGATTGCTGATTTAGAAAAACAACATGAACAATTAAATGATCAAGGTGAAAAATTAGTAAATCTTTTATCAGGAATTGATCGTAATGAATATGCGACGGTTTTAGATCGCTTACATATTGATTTTGATCCTCAAAATTTGGTAGAAAAATTAAATAAGTCGTTGCCTCGTACTATCGAAACTGTGGTTTTAGATACTAAAAAAGCTGAAGAAGAACTAGTAAAAGTAGAAGATGAAATGAATACTGCTATAACTACTATCGATGAACTAGCTATTCGCAAAGATGCTGCCTTAGCCAACCAAGAAAAATTGAATGAATATTTTGAACTTGCCTTAACTGGTCGAATTAATATTACTCGTGATTCCATTACTTCTTTGTTAGAACAATTTAATTTTACCGAAGAAGAACAAAGAGAAGCTGCTAAAATATTAATGTTCCCCGAAGATGCTCTATATAGTTATGAAGAAAAAATTAAAGAGAAAGAAAAAAGTGGTAAATCAATCAGTGAAGTTATTCGTGATGCTAAAAGTGCTGAAGAAGTTACTGAAGATACATTTAAAACTAATGAAGAACCAGCCACTGATATTTCTTTCGAAAAAGAAGATGCTTCTAATGATAAAGATAACGTAATTGAATTATTTGAATCTTTACAAATGAATTATTTAGATTTTAATGGTGCTGATATCGATTATTTAAAGGCTAATATGGATGAAGATTTAATCAGGAGTAATGTATTGTTTATTAGAAAATCCGGTATTGGAGTAGATATTTTTGTCAACCATTGTTCTTTATTGCTAGATAGAGATTTACAAAGTAAGATTAAATTATTATTAGCGATTGGCAAAGAACCAATTGATATTTATTTAAATCCTAGTATCTTAGATAAATATTCCAAAGAACAACTTGAAAGAGCAATTGAAACATTAAAAAATAATGGAATGGACCCTAAAAATGTTCCATTAATGGCCTATTAATGGAGGAAGTATAATGAATATAGTAACGGTATTAAATAAATTAAAAAGTGTCCATATGATTGCTGATAATGACGAAGGCATTGCTTTATTTTCAGATTGTTTTAATAAGTTTGGCATTAGTTTATTACTATTAAAAGATGAAGAAAAGTTTTCCATGATTGTGGATCTTTTAGTAGAAAATAAGATTTCTTTACAAAAAGCTAATGGTATTTATAATTTTCGAGTTTTTGCAGTAGAATACGAAGACTTAAAAAGAACTATCGCTGCTTTTAAAGATTTAGGAGAATTAGATTTCTTAAGACAATATCCAGAAATGTTAGCAGCACCAATGGATCTTAAAAAGATTTTAAATAATATGAAAAAAATTGCTCAATCTTCTTATAAAAAAGACAAAGAGTATCAATTAGATGTCCTTTTAATGGATTTAGATGATATGATGAAACCAAAAGAAGAAGTAAATGATATCGCCACTTATTTTAAAACTATATTAGAAGATAAAGATTTAATGGATAAAGTTAAAAATAAAATAGCTGGTAATGAAGAAGATTCTCTTACTTCGTTAGAATTACAAAAAGTTGAAAATAAGATTTGTGAAGAATATTTATATCCAGTCAATGATACTTGGAAGATTATAATTGATCAAAAAGAAGTAAATTCATTTCAAAATATTAAAGATACTATTAATACTTTGTTAGAGTTAAATATAGCTGTTAGTTATCATGATGCTTTATTATTTGTCTTATTTTATAAAAGTCCATTATCAGTAGCAGAAATTGATGCTATTGTTAAAAAATATTTTATGGCTGGAGGGATAAAATGAAATTTTTATTAGATTATGGTTTTTCTGAAGAGGAAATAAAAAAGTTTAGTAATAATATTCCTCCCGTATTGTTAGAAAAGATATTTAATTCTTATCGTTTAGTTAGTAAAAATTTAGATTCTTTAAAAGAAATTGGCATCAAAGATGTGAAAAAAATTTTTATTAAATTTTATGATATGTTTTTAATGGATCATAGTAATTTTGTTAATATTTTTAATCGTTATGATCCCGAAGATTTAGTGTTAAAAATTGAGAAAAATCCTGATATAGTAGAATTTTTATAAAGTGAATAGAAGTATTAAAAAACTTCTTTTTTATTTTGGTAAATGTTATAATATTTTTATAGATTGGAATGATTATATGGATTATTTGCAAAATTTAAATGAGCAACAAAGAGAGGCAGTAATGCATAAAAATGGTCCATGTTTAGTAGTAGCGGGGGCTGGAAGTGGCAAGACGAGAGTATTAACGACACGAATTGCTTATTTAATATCTTCAGGGGTACCTTCTTCAGCTATTTTAGCTATTACTTTTACCAATAAAGCGGCGCGAGAAATGAAAGAGCGTCTAGCCCAGATGGTTCCTAATAACTATGCTTTTGTAGGAACTTTTCATTCTTTTGGCTTACGCGTTTTAAGAGAAAATTATCAAGAAGTAGGTTTAGAACGTAATTTTACGATTTTAGATAGTGATGACGTTTTAACAGTTATCAAAAAGATTATGAAAGATTTAGGAATATCCAAAGAAGATTGTGCCCCATCTTATATTCGCAACCGGATTAGTTTTATTAAAAATGAAATGCTTAATGAGACCGAAATAGATCAGTTTTTTAATAGTGAAGCGGAAAAAATAGCTCTCCAAGTTTATCGGGAATATCAAAAAGTATTAAAAAAAAATAATTCTGTCGATTTTGATGATTTACTTGCTTTACCCGTTAAGTTATTTAAAGAAAATAAAGAAGTTCTAACGCATTACCAAGAAAAATTTCAATATATTTTAATTGATGAATACCAAGATACTAATGAAGTTCAATATAAACTAACTAAATTATTAGGTAGTGGTCATCAAAATATTTTTGTGGTCGGAGATCCTGATCAATCAATTTATATGTTTCGGGGGGCCAATTATAAAAATATATTAAATTTTGAACATGATTATCAAAATACTAAAGTTATTGCTTTAGAAGAAAATTATCGCAGTACGAAAATGATTTTGGATGCTGCTAATTCGGTGATTAAAAATAATAAAGATCGAAAAGAAAAGAATTTAAAAAGTAATAAAGTTTTAGGATGCAAGGTTAAATATTTACGAAGTTATGATGAAAAACACGAAATTACAATGTGTATCGAAGAAATAAAAAAATTATTGGACGAAGGTTATAAAGAAAAAGATATTGCGATATTTTATCGTACTAATGGTCAAGCCCGGATTGTTGAAGAAATGTTTATTAAAGCCAATTTACCTTATAAAGTAGTAGGTAGTTATTATTTCTATCAACGAAAAGAAATAAAGGATTTAATTAGTTACTTACGTCTTATTAGTAATCATCATGATGAAATTAGTTTGCGCCGAGTTATCAATGTACCCAAACGAAAAATTGGTCCAACTACGATTAAAAATATTGAGTTAGAAGCAATGCAGGAAGGCGTTTCGATGTTCGATGCGATTAAAAAAGGTGAGGGACTTAATTTTAAAAATTTAATTCTCGAATTAACTAAAGATAGTGAATCTTTATCTTTAACAGAACTAATTGATGATGTCTTAGATAAAACGGGTATTAAAAAAGAATTAGAAGAAGATAAATCTTTAGAAAGTGATTTAAGACTAGAAAACTTAATGGAATTTAAAAGTATTACCGCCTCATTTGAAGAACGAACGGGTAGTGTTAATTTAGAGGATTTTTTAGAAGAAATTAGTTTAATGGCTGATATGAGTGAACATAAGACGTTTACGAATGCTATTACGTTAATGACTATTCATAGTGCTAAAGGACTAGAATTTGATGTCGTTTTTTTAATTGGGATGGAAGAAGGTATCTTTCCTCATGCTAATTGTTTAATGGAAAAAGATGGTTTAGAAGAAGAACGCCGCTTAATGTATGTCGGAATTACAAGAGCTAAGGAACGATTATATCTAACTAATGCTAAACGAAGAATGTTATATGGTAAAGAAAGTATCAATCCTCCTAGCAGGTTTATTGATGAAATTGATGCTGATCTTTTAGAAACCGATAATACTCGTGATGAAGATTCTTTGTTTAACAAAGAATCGATGTATTCTAAAACTGATATTGATTGGAAAAGCGGTGATGTATTACTGCATGATACTTATGGCCGAGGGGTAGTGGTTGGAGTTGATAAATTACTGATTACAGTTGCTTTTAATAGTAAAATAGGAATAAAGAAATTAATGAAAAATCATAAAAGTATAAAAAAATTATCATAAGTAAGGGGAGGCCTTTATGAAAGAACAAGCCAAACAAAGAATAGATGAATTAATTGAAATTTTAAATCGAGCTAATTACGAATATTATGTTTTAGCTAATACTACACTAACTGATCAAGAATTTGATAAATATTTAAGAGAATTAGAAAATTTAGAAAAAGAGTATCCGGATTTAGTCCGCGATGATTCTCCCACAAAACATGTAGGGGGAGAAGTTATCGATAAATTTACCAAGGTAAAACATTCTATTCCGATGCTTTCTTTACCAGATGTATTTAATATCGAAGAAATTGAAGAATTTAATACGCGTATTTTAAAAGAGGGCGTAGACCCTACTTATGTTTGTGAATATAAAATAGATGGTCTAAGTGTTTCTTTGCATTATGAAAAAGGAAAACTAATCTATGCCGCTACTAGAGGGGATGGAATTGTTGGCGAGGATATTACTCATAATGTTAAAACGATTAAATCGATTCCTTTAAAACTCTTTGAACCCATTGATATTGAAGTTCGGGGCGAAATTTATATGCCGAAAAAAGTATTAGCAGAATTAAATCAAAAACGGGCGGAGAATAATCAACCCTTACTTCAAAATGTTCGGAATGCCGCCGCCGGATCGATTCGTCAATTGGATTCTAAAATCGCTGCAGAAAGAAAACTTAGTGCTTTTATTTATCATTTACCTAATCCTCAAGATTATGGTATTAAAACGCATGCTGAAGCCTTACAATTTATGAAAAAATTAGGTTTTCGGACTAATACGGCTGCCAATCAAGTAGTAAAAGGCATCAAAGAAATAGAAGAATACATTGCTTTAGCTACCCAAAAACGTGATAGTTTACCTTATGAAATAGATGGCATTGTGATTAAAGTAAATTCTTTAGAAAGTCAACAAAAGTTAGGTTTTACTTCTAAGTATCCCAAATGGGCGGTAGCTTATAAATTCCCTGCTCAAGAAGTTCTAACCCGTTTAGAAGATATTGTTTTCACGGTTGGTAGAACGGGAAGAATTACTCCCAATGCTGTTTTAGAGCCAGTTTTATTAATGGGTTCGACAGTAAGAAGAGCAACACTACATAACGAAGATTATGTGGTCATGAAAGATTTAAAAATTGGTGATATTGTCTCTATTCGTAAAGCTGGAGATGTTATCCCAGAAGTAGTCGAAGCTAAAAAAGAACGACGTAATGGAACGGAAAAAGATTTTCAAATGATTAGTACTTGTCCTATTTGTGGTAGCGTTTTAGGTCATAAGCCCGATCAAGTTGATCATTATTGTTTAAATCCTCATTGTCCTGCTCGAAAAGTGGAAAGTTTAATTCATTTTTGTAGTCGTAAAGCGATGAATATTGATGGCTTAGGGGATGAAATTATGGAAGATTTTTATAATATGAATTTTATAAAATCTATTCCCGATATTTATCATTTGTATCAACATAAAAAAGATTTAATTGAATTAGAAGGTTATGGTAATAAAAGTGTCGACCATTTAATTGATTCGATAGAAATGAGTAAACAAAATAGTTTAGAACGTTTATTATTTGGTTTAGGTATTAGTGGTATTGGTGATAAAACAGCGTTAATACTAGCGAAATTATTTAAAAATATGGATGCTTTAATAGCTGCTACTTATGAAGATTTTCAAGCTATTCGGGATATTGGACCTATTTTAGCTCAAAATCTCTATGCTTATTTTCATGATGAAAGTAACTTAGAATTAATTCGCAAACTAAAAGATTTAGGTGTCAATATGGAGTATTTAGGACAACCCGAGAAGAATCATCCGTTAATTTCCGGTCGAAAATTTGTCTTAACGGGAACGCTATCTTTTATTGATCGCGATTCTTTAAGTACAATTCTAACTAATTATGGTGCTACAACTAGTGGTTCAGTTAGTAAAAATACTGATGTAGTAATCGTCGGAGAAAATCCGGGAAGTAAGTATGATAAAGCCCGGGAATTAGGGATTGAAATATGGAACGAAGAGCAAATTAAAAGTATTTTCGACGAATTATCCTAAAGCCTATTTAAGGCCTCAATTTATTTACATTTATCGGTTTATATTGCGGCTTATTTTAATCAAAAAACTAGTAAAAAAGACTATAATGTAGTATAATGAATAAAACCTTATATGAAAGAGGCCAAATATGAAAAAATTAAAAAAAATGTGGGTTGAAAATCGAATTTTATTTGTATTATTTTTAATAATCATTATTTGTTTTTTTGTCATGGTAGGAGTCTGTATAAGTTATTTTTTTGGTTCTTCTAAATCCAGTTATGGTGATCGTTTAGATGGCATTGAAGAAGTTGTTATTTCTGATGACTTAAAAAATAGCTTTTTAGATAAAATGAAACAAGATGAATTGATTAAATCATCTAATATGCATGTTCAAGGAAAGATAGTTTATATTACGTTAGAATTTAATGAAAATGTAGCACTTGTGGAAGCGGAAAGTAAAGCTTTAGCAGTTTTAATGGATTTTGAAGAAAAATATTTAAATTTTTATGATTTTCATTTTACTTTGAAAAAGACCGCAACGGAAACGAGTGAAGGATTTTTAATCATGGGTGCTAAGAATGTTAATGGTGTCGGTTTAGTATGGAATAATAATACTGTTGTAGCCCCAGATAGTGAGTCGTGATTTTATGAAGAAAAAGATTATTGTTATAAGTAGTGTCGTTTTACTACTGGTTGCTTCTATTTTAACTGGATGCTATTTTTATTTTAGAGATCCTAATAAATTAACAGCTAGAGAAAAACGTTATTTAGCTGATAATTTAACAACCGTTCAAAATATTAGTGTGCTTAATAATGTTCCTATTTTCGGAGATACAGGAGAAGGTTTATTTTATGATTTCTTAAATGATTTTTCTAGTCATTATAACTTTTCTTTAAATACTGTCGCCTATAATTTAGGAGAAGCTAGTGATGGCATATCTTTTGGAGCTGGTAATACTTTAACTGAAAATGAAGTCTCTTTTTATAAAGATCATTATATCTTAGTCTCTAAAGATTATGAATTTATATCAGATAAAAAACAATTAAATGATAAAAAAATTGGTATATTAAGTGAGAATTTATCTTATGTAACTAGTTATTTACAAGATATTAATTCCAGTATTTTTGCTTCTTACGAAAATCAAGATCAATTATTAGAAGCATTTAAAAACCAAGAAGAAATTCAATATATGATTGTTCCTATGCATTTATATTTACCAGATATTTTAGAAAATTCATATGCTATTTCTTATCATTTTAGTGATATTTACTATTATTATAAATATTCTTGGCATAAAAATAATACTTTGAGTTCAATTATGAATAAATATTTTAATGATTGGATTACGGATAAATTTACGGAGTATTATAATGACCATTTATTTCAATTATTTACTGATTCTTTAAATATAACTTCTGCTGATATTGAAGAAATGCGCGGGGTAACTTATCAATATGGCTTGGTTGATTATTATCCTTATGAATTATTAATGAGTGGTAATTATGGGGGTATTTTAGCCCAATATTTAAAAGAATTTATGGAATTTAGTGATGTCGAAATTGAATTTAATAAATATAAAAATTTAAATCAATTATCTAGAGCTATTAATAGAAATAAAATTGATATTTACTTTGCTTATCATAATCTTAATACGTCTTTTAAATCAATATCTTCTGGAATTGAAATGGATTATCAAGTTATTGCTAACAAAGAAGATAATTTAGTAGTAGAATCTTTAAAATCTTTAGATGGTCAAAAAGTATATGTCGAAGCCGATACGGATTTATATACCTATTTAAAAAATAATACTAAGATGGATTTAAGAACTTATAAAGATGATAAAGACTTAAAAAAGATTGTTAAAAAAGGTGAGTTATTAATTATCGATTCTAATATTTATTTTACTAATCAACAAAACTTACTTTCTCTATATCGCCCTCGGTATCATTTTACATTAAATAAAGATTATGCTTTTCGTTTAAATACTAACAATACTTTTACTACTTTATTTAGTACTTTTATGCAATATAAAGATGCTAAATCAACTTTATACGAAGGACTTTATAATTATGATAAAACGATTAAAAGCGGGACAATTGTAGGTACTATTGCTAGATATTTTATGTATATTTTAATAGCTTTTGTCTTAATATTCTTATATATTTATAAAGTTACGAAAAAGATAAAGATTTCTAAAAAAATAAAAAAAGAAGATAAATTAAAATATATTGATCAATTAACCTCATTAAAGAATCGAAATTATTTGAGTGAGAATTTAGATAGTTGGTCTAAAAATACGGTTTATCCGCAAACTATTATTGTAGTTGATTTAAATAATTTACAAAATATCAACGATACGATGGGTTATGAACAAGGTGATATGCAAATTAAAGCTGCTGCTAATGTGTTAGTGAAAACTCAATTAGATAATAGTGAAATTATTAGAACTGATGGTAATGAATTTGTTATTTACTTAGTTGGATATCAAACGAAACAAATCACGAGTTATATTCATAAATTAACGAAAGAATTTAAGAAATTACCTTATGAATATGGAGCAGCAATTGGTTATAGTATGATTCTAGATGATATGAAATCAGTGGAAGATGCCATGAATGAAGCCGTTGAAGATGTAAAAAGACAAAAAGTAAATAAAAAAGAAGAGGCTCACGAATCATGAAACGGGTTAAAGCGTTTTTAAAAGAAGTTTTTAATATTATAAGACGTCCCGAAATGGTGGTATTACCTGGTCAATTAGCTTTCTTTTTTGTTTTATCAATTGTACCAATTGTTACCTTAATTACTTATGGGGCTTCCTTTATGCACTTGTCTTTGTCCTCAATTACTAATTTTTTAGCGACGGCTTTTAGTCCGGAAGTAGCAGAATTACTGGTTCCAACCGTAATTGAACCTAATGTTAATTTCTCATTCTTTTTTACGTTATTTGTGGGTTTTTGTGTGGCTAGTAATGGAGCTCGTTCAATTATTGTTACTTCTAATGCTATTTATGGTATTCCTAATAGAGATTTTGTAAGACATCGAATTAAAGCTCTTATTATGACCGTTATAATTGTTATTCTCTTTATCTTTATTTTATTAATACCAGTATTTGGTAAAACGATAATTGAAACCGTAGAATACATGAATATCAATCCCCATGTGACGAAAACTTTATCTTTTGCTTTCAACTTAATTAAAGGACCCGTAACGTGGTTTATTATCTTTTGTTTTATCAAAATAATCTATACTATGGCTCCCGATCGAAAAATAACTACAGCTCATGTTAATTTTGGGGCTCTTTTCACCACTGTTATGTGGGTTCTTATTACTGCCATCTATTCTTACTATATTAATAATTTTGCTAATTACGCCGTATTCTATGGGGCTTTAGCTAATATAGTGATGTTAATGTTATGGATTTATTTTTTATCTATCGCTTTTGTGATTGGCATGGCTTTAAATAAAAACCAAGAAACTGTCAAATTGGAAAAAACAGGTGCAATTAATTTAGAGATAAAGTAAATACTATTAACAATGTACACAGGCATTATTCGTACATGGTAATTATTTTGATATCAAATTAATATTAGAGGTATTAAAAGATATTAAAAAGTAATGTCTAGAAGAGATTGACTTTAATAATCTCTTTTTTTATTAGCAAAATTATTGTATACTAAGAATACATTTTAGGAAGTTTTAAAAGGAGAGGGTTATTATTTTAGTTTATGGCAAAAATGTTTTAAAAGATATTGATAGTAAGAAAATTCGCAAAATATATATATATGAGAATTTACATGACCCAGAAATTTTTGAGTATCTAAAACAAAATTCTCTACATTATTTTTTAACTTCTAAATCCCAATTAGATAAGATGGTTAAAGCTAATCACCAAGGAGTTATCATTGATATTGATGAATACTCCTATTATTCTTTGGAAGATATTGGTACAGAAGATTTTATTGTGGCTTTGGATCACTTAGAAGATGTCCATAATTTTGGGGCTATTATAAGAACTTGTGAAGCTGCTGGCGTTAAATCAATTATTATTCCTAAAGATCGTAGTGTCCATGTCAACGATGTCGTAATGAAAACCAGTTGTGGGGCCTTAGATCGAGTTAAAATTATTCAAGTAGCAAACTTATCGGTGGCCTTAAAAAAATTACAAAAAGATAATTATTTTGTTTATTCGGCTTTTATGGATGGACGTGATTATCGTCATATTGACTATGCCATGAAAAAGATTTTAGTAATAGGTAATGAAGGTAAAGGAGTCAGTCGGTTAATTAGTGATATAACTGATGAAAAAGTTGGTATACCTATGCAAGGTAATATTAATAGCTTAAATGCAAGTGTCGCCGCAGGAATATTAATTTTTGCAATGAGATAGGGGGGATTTATCATGAAATATGATGATTGCAGTGATAGTGAATTATTTTCCATGATTTGTGAAGAAAATGAAGATGCTAAAGATGTTTTATTTATGAAATATAAATATATTATCGATATAGTTATTAAAAAATATGCTTTTAGTGCCATGAAATACGGTTTTGAATATAAAGATTTATACCAAGAAGCCTTAGTAGGTTATAGTGATGCTATACGTTCTTATAATGATACTAAAAATGCTAGTTTACCTACCTTTATTACATTATGTGTGGATCGTCGTCTTCAAAATGCTATTAAAAAAGCCAGTCGGATTAAAAATAAAATTTTATTAGATAGTTTATCTCTAGATCATGTCTATGAACAATATGAAATACCCTTAAGAGATGTTATTAGTGATGACTCTAAAAATGATCCTTTAGTAAATATTACCAAAGAAGAAGAATTTGATGAATTATTAGAAATGATTGAGAAGTCTTTATCTAGTGGCGAATATGAAGTTTATAAATTATTAATTAATGGTTTATCTTACTTAGAAATAGCGAAAATACTTAATAAAAATCCCAAACAAGTTGATAATGCTATTCAACGAATTAAAAATAAAATTAAAGTTATTTTAAAAACTAGACAAATGAATTAAATATATCTTGTATTTTGTAATTTTTTATGATAAATTAAGTTTAACAAACACGAAGGTGTTTTTATTTTGGAAAAAGAGGAGTTTTTGATGAAAAAAAAAGAAGAAGCTGTTGCTAAAAAAACGAAAACGGTAGAAAAGAAAAAGAAACCTAAAAAAGAGAAGAAAAACAAAGAAGGTTTAATTAAAGGAATTTGTAAAGAATTAAAAAAAGTAACCTGGCCGGACAAAAAGGATATTATTAAATATTCAATAGCAACCCTTGTTTTTTGCATTGTAATTATGGTCTTTTTTCAAGCCTTAGATTTTCTATTATCGGTAATTAAAGGGGTGTTTAATTAATGGAAAAACTATGGTACGTCATTACTACTTATGTAGGACATGAAGCCAATGTTAAAGAAAAACTAGAAGCCCGGACGGAATCTATGGGGATGCAAGATAATATTTTTCGGATAATTATTCCCGAAACAATGAAAATTGATGAAAAAACTGGAAAAGAAAAAAAGGTAAAAATGTTTCCAGGATATGTTTTTGTGGAAATGGTAATGAGTGATGAAGCTTGGTATGCAGTTCGTAATACTCCCGGAGTAACGGGATTCATTGGTTCCTCAGGTAAAGGTGCCAAACCAACACCTCTTCAACCCCAAGAAATTGATCGCATTTTAGCCAATATTGGTATGTCACGGGTTGATGCCCAAACTGATCTTAAAGTTGGTGACAAAGTGAATGTTATCGATGGTCCATTTAAAGGAATGATGGGTACGGTAGATAATATTGATCTTGAGAATAATCGATTAGTTGTTTTAATTGATTTATTTGGTCAAGAAACACCGGTTGAAGTTGAATTATATCAAGTCAGTAAATAAATGAAAAAAGAGGAAATTGTTGTCAATTTTCTTTTTTTATGCTATCATCTTAGGTGCAATCGCATATA
>CAZQAO010000010.1:0-21848 GCA_964591225.1 uncultured Muribaculaceae bacterium
GTAAATTGCAAATTTTCACATTTTCACAATAAATAATCTTATTACTCTTTACCTGTCTCATACTCTTTTTTCCATTTTTTAAAAGAAATTAATTGTTTTATATAGTCGTTATATATTTTATGCAATGTACTATCTTCTTCACCTAGACCTGTGTCATCTGTCTTTTTTGCTTTGACCATATCACTCCCTGCATAGCCACATTTTGTTGTATTTTCTGTATTCATTGGTTTAAGTTCTCCTAATGGCTTGGCGGGAATTAAAAAATTATTTACATTTATTTTTATAGTAATTACAATTTTTTTGAAAGGGACAATTTAAACAATCTGGAGATATACTTTTACATTTATAACGACCAAATAAAACTAATTGATGATGAAGACGACTCCAATATTTTTTAGGAAATAATGCCATTAATTTATTTTCTACTACTTTTACTGAATCTTCTTGATTACATATTCCTAATCTTTTTGATACTCTTTCTACATGAGTATCTACAGCAATAGCAGGTATATTATAAATATTAGATAAAACAACATTACAAGTTTTTCTTCCTACTCCTGGTAAACTTTCTAAATAATCCCGATTATTGGGAACATGACCGTCGTAATTTAATACTAAATCTTTGGCAATTTCTTTGATATATAAAGCTTTTCTGGTAAATGTTCCTACTGGTCTTATAATTTGTTCTATATCTTTTAAATCAGCTTGAGCTAAAGAATAAATATCATATTTTTTAAATAATTCTTTGGTAACCATATTTACCCGTTTATCAGTACATTGAGCACTTAATACTGTAGCTATTAATAGTTCGTAGTCTTTTTTATATTCTAACTCACATTTAGGTTTCGGAAATAATTTATCTAATTCTTCTCTTATTTTTTTACTCGTCATCATCTAGCCAATCATAATCAAACAATTTAGGAGTTTCTTCTTGATCTTTTTTAGGTAATTTACGAACATCTTTCATTGTTTTATAACCTTTCTTTTTCCATTCATATAAAATAGTATCAATATAACGAAAATTACATACTCCATTATATACTGCTTCTTTTAAAGCTCCAATAATTAATTCTTCTTTGAAACCTTTACTAATCCACGTATGAATAATTTCGTATTCGGTAGAAGAAAGAGGACGACCAAATTCTCTTTCAAAAATACTATAAACATCATTCATTTCGGCAGATTCATTAGCACTTTCTAGTTCTTCTTGTACTAACATATAAAATAAATCTAAATTGACTTTTTCTTTGATTTTACCATTATTATCTTTACAAGTTTCTAAAGTGATAACTTTCTTTTTTACTAATGAATTAAAAGCATTCATTATTTCTTTTTCGTTCATTTTAATAACACTCGAAATTTCTGTAAGATCAAAAGTAGTAGTAATATTCCAAAAGTACATAAGTAAAATAAAATCTTTAAATGATAAATCTAATTTTTTAATTACGGGAATTAAATAGACCGGAAAGACTAAATTTTTTTCTTTCATAATTAATGGATTCAAAGAATTTCCCCCTTTCGTTTTAAAAGATAATTTTTGATCTCTTCATACGAATTATCTACATATTGATTTAAAACCGCCTGCAAGACTTCTTCATAAACATCTTTAACTTCTTTAGATGGTGGTAATTCTAAAATACTAGCCATATCTAAATAACTCATTTTTAAATCTTTATTCTCATGAATCGGCATCGTATGATACATTTGATAAATAGTATCAGCATCAATACCTAAAATCTCGCCACCTACTAAAGATAAATAAAGGCCATATTTATAAAGAGTTTCATAAGTAATAGAACCATATGCTAATATTTCACGTATATTTACTATAGTCTCTTTTTCTTGCTTTGTAAATGGATAATGATTAGAATACTCCATTTGGGCCCACATACCATATAAATCTTTTGTATAAGTAATATTTAAATAATTAATTTCTAATAAATTTAATAGATGATATTTTTTTAATAACGATAAACCTTTTTGATAATTTTTCGATAATAATATTTTGGATATTTCTTCTTTTTTTCTAGTAAAACTTAAATTTTTTAAACAATCTTTATATTTAATAATAGCTTTTTCTAAATCTAAATCGATAGTAAAATCATAGGTTGTTGCAAACCGAATAGCACGTAATATTCTCAAAGGATCTTCGGTTAATTTCTGGGGAATATTACCAATCATTCTAATTATTCCTTTATTAATATCGTCGACTCCCCCATAGTAATCATAAATTTTCCCTTTTTTATCCATACAAATGGCATTCATCGTAAAATCTCGTCGTTCTAAATCTTGTTCTAATAGACTAGTATAAACAAAATCGATTGGTTTACGTTGTTCATATTTATTTTCTTTACGAAACGTAGTAATATCGATATTATATTCATTCACTTGTAAATTTAAAGAACCATATTGATTAGCTTTTCCTTTAAATAATTTACTAACTTCTTTAATTGGAGCATTTGTACATATATCAATATCGTTGCTTTTAATACCTAATAATAAATCTCGTACATAGCCTCCTACTAGGTAGGCATTATATCCGTTTTTTTCTAGATAAGTTAATATTTTCTTGGCCACTTTATTCATCATAACACCCAAACTTAGTATAGCATTTTTTAATTTAAAATTAAATGAATTATTTATCACTTAAAAAGCATAAAATAGTATTTGACAGAATAAAAATATAATGTTAAATTAGTAATGCATGAGTTGGCAGCAGAAAAATAAATATTTTTAACGTGTTTATAGTCCTTTCAAAGTATCAAACTGCCTTTTGAGAAATGATTAGTATAAACTCCCTAAAAAGATTGTTTTTCTTAAATAACTTATCGCAATTAGAAAGGAGTAATTATGGCAAGATATACTGGACCTGCTTATAAAAAAGCTAGAAGACTAAATTTTTCTCTTTTAGAAAATGGAGAAGAATTAGCTCGTCGTCCTTATGCACCTGGTAATCATGGCACTGACAGACGTAAAAAATTAAGTGAATATGGTGTCCAATTACAAGAAAAACAAAAAGTTCGTTTATTATATGGACTAACAGAAAAACAATTTAAAAAAGTTTTTGAACGAGCTTCTAAAATGAAAGGTGTCGCTGGCGAAAATTTATTAAAATTATTAGAAAGCCGTTTAGATAATATAGTTTATCGAATGGGACTTGCTAAAACAAGAAGAGGAGCTAGACAAGTAGTTAACCATGGTCATATTTTAGTAAATGGTAAAAAGGTAGATATTCCTTCTTATACTGTAAAACCAGGAGACACTATTAGTGTTAAAGAAAGTTCTTTAAATCATAAAGCTATTAAAGAATCTTTAGAAGCTACTTTAAGTCGTCCTGCCTATGTGGAATTTGATGACAAAAAAATGACCGGAACTTATCTTAGACTTCCTGATCGCAGTGAATTAAATGCTGAAGTTAATGAAAGCTTAATCGTTGAATTCTATAACAGATAAAAAATCGTTATAAAACGATTTTTTTAATTGGGTAATTTTAAAATAATATCACTTTCGGGATAGGTAACACACGGATGAATATAATTATACATTTTATCTCCAAATCGATTATTTTCATCGATAGTTCTTACTTTACCACTAATTAACTCACTTCTACAGAAACCACAGACCCCGACATGACAATGACTTAAGGTAGTAATTCCATTTTTTTCCATCGTTTGTAAAAGGGTTTCTTGACCATTGCATTTTAGATGAAACTCCCCTTCTTTATTTATAACGGTAAGAGCATATTCATTATCATTTTTAAGTTCTATTTCTCCTCTAAATACATCATGACGAACATATTTTTTAGAAATATTCATCGCTTTTAAAATATCATTGATATAAGTATAAAAAGATAGAGAACCACTAACAAAATAAGATGTTTCTTCTTGTTGATAATTTCTAATTAATTCTTGATTAATATGACCACTAATAAATTCGTTGTCATCTTCTTCACTTACAATATACAAAACATTTACTTTTTTAGTTTTACAGGTAATATCTTCTAATTTTTCTCGGAATAATAAATCTTCTTTCGTTTTAGCACTATAAAGAATAGTTAAATCATAGTCGCAATCACCCTCAAATATGGCCATAGCCATAGATACAAAGGGAATAATACCTCTTCCCTCCGCTAGAGCTAAAATATAATGGGCATCACGTAAAGATGAATAACAAAAGTTTCCTAAAGGAGCACTGATGGTCAAAGGAAAACCAACTTCTACTTTATCTAAGAAATAATTAGATACAATACCACCAGAAACTCGTTCAATGGTAATCGTATAAATTCCTTTTAAAGCTTGTTTAGGACTACTACTAATTGTATAGGGACGACGATAAATACCATCTTCAATCGGAACACAAATACTAATATATTGACCAGGTTCAAAATAAGCTAATCTATCTGTTCCGGCCGATTTATCAGGAACTAGAACAAAAGTTTTAACATTATCATTTTCTTTAATAATTTTATCTACTTTAACATGTTGAACACTAGGATGTAACTGACTAGCTAAATATTTAGCAGGATAATCTTGTCTTATCGGTTTACTAGAAAATTTATGAATTACTTTCTCCCGATCTTTTTCTATGGCTTTAAAATTTTTTAATTCTACCTCACTCATGAAGGATATCTCCTTTCTCTTCCTCTAAAATTTTACGAGCTAGTTCATTACCTGATAAGTAAGCACTCGGATAACCAAATAATTGAATTCCAAAATTACCAATAAAATGTAAATTATCAATATAGTTTTCCTTTTTTTCACATAAGACTCGCGGAAGTTCATTATCTAATCCCGTCAGTTTATAACCAAATATAGCACCATCAGGATGATTAGTACGATAAGCATAAGTAAGCGGAGTAGCAATTTCAATTTCTTCAATATATGGCATTAAATCAATACCGGTCGATAATTCAAAATGATCTATCATTTGTCTTGCGATCGTTTCTTTCCATTTAACGTAGTTTTCGGCGGTTACATTTTGCCAAAAATTATCACCGACAAAGAAAGAATTAAATTCAAGAATACAAGTTCCTTTTGGAGAACAAGAATTATGAATATTATTAATTACAGAAACCCGACAAATATTATTATGAGCTGTTTTCATTTGTTCATATTCGCTCTTACTATCCAAACTATTATAAATAAAATATAAGTATTCATCTAAACCAATAGCTTTAGCTTCTTGATTTAAACCTAGATAAATAGTAAATCCTTTAGCACCTAATATGCGAGAATTAGTTAATTTTATGGCATCTTTAGGAACCCATTTAGCATCAATCATGGTACCATAGACAATATTGGGAGATATTTCACAAATAATTTTATTTGCTTCATAAAAACTCTTATCTTTAGTTTTAACTCCATGAGCTTTCTTATTCTTAATAATAATCGATTCAACTTCATTAAAATACTCTATTTGGCCACCATGAGCTTGAAGTTCTTCTGCTAGAGTCATACTAACCATATGACTCGTTTTTTTAGGAATTTTAATACCATAATTAATAAAAGCGTAAAACATAGAAGCAAAGGATGAAAAAGCTAAATTATTAACGGGACTTCCTAGTAATAACCAAACACTGGTAATAATATTGATAGCTTCCTTAGGCATATTAATATCATGCAAAACTGTTTCGACTGATTCATTAGCTATTTTCATAAAGTGAGAATATTCCGTCGTAAAAACTTCCGCCCGCATATTATCTCGTCTTTTATCAATATAATTTAATGCCTGACGACATTCGATAGCTAATTTAAAGAAAGTTTCCACTGACTCGCGACTACCAGGGACATATTCTTCCATTTTATCAATAAAATTACGAATTCCAAAAGGCAGAATATATTTTTTTTGCGTCTTACTTTCATAGATAGCAAATGTTTCGGGTGACTCAGAAAAATGAATGCGATCCATAAGTCCTAGTGATTCCATTGTTTTATATAAAAAACCTGGATCTTCTTTGGCACCATATTCCCATACTTCTTGCAAGGAAGCATCAAATTCAAATCTTCCTCTCGTAAAACTAGTAGCACATCCTCCCGGCAGACCATTGCGTTCTAAAACTAATACTTTTTTGCCACTCTTTGCAAGTTTTAAGGCACAAACTAAATTGCTATTACCAGCCCCGATAAATATTGCATCATACTTTGCCATAAGTTATCCCTCTTCCATTCTATATCATTATATCATGCTTATGTTTTAGAACAAAGTAATTTTTTATTTAGTCTTAAATAAAGTATAAGGATAACGATTAGGTAAAGATATACTAAAATGCATTCGTTCTTTGGTAACGGGATGGGTAAAAGTTAATTCTTTGGCCACTAAAGCAATTTGTTCTTTGGGTTTACTATCGGGATTATATTTTTGATCACCATATAAAGGATAACCAAAATGACTAAATTGGACTCTAATTTGATGATGGCGACCGGTTTTTAAATTTATTTTGATAAGAGATAAATTATTTTCTACCCCTATACTTTCATAATCTAAAATAGCTAACTTACCCGTATCTTTAACATAAGAAAGATGTAAGTTACTATCTTTTTGTAAATAGTTTTCTAAATGCCCTTTACCTTTTAGATTACCTAACACAACAGCATAATATATTTTTTCCATCTCGTGATTAGCCACTTGTTTAGATAACCTAGCAGCTGCTTTAGAAGTTTTAGCAAAAACCATAACTCCTTCCACTACCCGATCTAAGCGATGAACAAGTCCTAAATAAACATTTCCTGGTTTTTGATATTTTTCTTTTAAATATTTTTTTAAAAGTGTAACCATATCTAAATCTTTAGTTGTATCGCCTTGAACTAACATATTAGCTGGTTTTATAACCACTAAAATATGATTATCTTCATATAAAATGGGAATCATTTTTCTTCCCATAAGCCATAAATACCACAAGGTAAGATTAGTTCTTTTTGGCTTATTGGTAAACCAATATCACCTGCTGTAACCCATCCTTGGGGATATTTTGCTAACAAAGTAGTTTTTAAAATATTTAAAAGAACAATACTAGAAATACCAGTAGTATAAGAATTAATTAGGAAAAATAATGGTTTATCCGATAATATTTGCATACATAACTGAATTAAATAATCGATATTCTTTTCAAATTTCCATACTTCTTTATTGGGACCTCTACCGTAACTAGGAGGATCCATGATAATAGCATCATATTTATGACCGCGTCTTATTTCTCTTTCTACAAATTTTACACAATCATCGACGATAAAATGAATTTCAGCGTTTTCTAAATGACATAAATGCATATTTTCTTTCGCCCATTCTGTCATACCTTTAGAAGCATCTACTTGCACTACTTTAGCCCCTGCACTCGCTGCCGCCATGGTAGCACATCCTGTATAAGCAAAAAGATTTAATACTTTAATATTTCTTTTACTCGCTTTAATTTTTTGACTAATATAATCCCAATTTACAGCTTGTTCAGGGAATATACCCATATGTTTAAAATTAGTAGGACTTACTTTAAACGTCAAATCTTTATAATTAATAGTCCAACTTTCGGGTAAGGTAGTTTTAAATTCCCAGTAACCTCCCCCTTCTTGACTACGATGATAATAACCATCGATCTTTTGCCAGTCAGCACTTTCTTGAACATTCCACATAGCTTGCGGATCTGGGCGTCTTAAATAAATAGAACCAAATCTTTCTAATTTCTCCCCATTACCAGCATCTAAGCATTCGTAATCTTCCCAATCGTTACTTATTCTCATCTACTTTTCCTTTCTGCGTTTGAATTCGCATAATCCTCATAAATTTCCCCAATATCTTCACCCGTTTGTTCATAAAATTTTTCTTTAAAGTGTTCGTAGTCCATTTGGAAAGCTAGTCCTTCTAAAGTTGCTAATTGGAAATGATATTCGGCGAGACACTTGACAAAATCATGATAATATTGATTATTTTCATTAGTGACCGTATCAAAATATTTCCAACTAATTTCCTCAGTAAAATATTTAATAAAACAATCTTTTAAAAATAAAGCCAAATCATCTTCCCCACAATAGGTCAAATTAACTAATTTGGAAAAAATAAATAAAGTTATATCATATTCTAAAGCTTCGATATTTTTACCATCACTAGTTTCTAAGATTTCATCATTAATTTTAATCATCAAACGATTCTCTTTTTTTAAAGATGTTACTTGAATTAATGGTTTAGTTGCTAACATTTTAGTAAGCATATCTTGATGGCTAGCTAATAAAAAATCTTTATATTCTTTTTTAATGGCCAAAATTAAATTAGTGACATAATCATTTAATTCTTTTTGTAATTTTTTTACATCAACCATATTTACCACTTCGTTTGTATTATATCACTACTTTTTAAAAAAACGAATAGCTAATCTTTTTCTTTAAAATAAGTTATATCTTTCGTACTCGGTCCTTTAAGACATTTACCATCGATATCAAATCTAGAACTATGACAAGGACAATCCCAAGTCTTCTCTTCTTCATTAAATATTAAACCACATTTTAAATGAGGGCATACGGGAATAACTGGATGGACACCATTGTTTTCATCAGTATAAATAGCTATAGTTTGACCATTTTCTTTTTTAAAAGTTAGCTTAGAAGAATACCAATCTTTCTTTATATGACTATTTATAAAACCATAAATACTACTAAAAGTATTCTTTAAATAGTTTTTTATGTGTGATAGATAAAAGCGATGAGGATCAAATAAAGGAGCATAAAAATTTTCTTTATTCAATATTGCATCACTAATTATTTTGGCAGCTAAAATACTATTAGTCATCCCCCAAGTATTAAAACCACTGGCAATGAATAGATTGGGTTTTATAGCTCCGATAAAAGGCATTTTATCAATTGAAATAATATCGACATTACTCCATTTAAAAACATTTTTATCTTCCGAAATAGCAAATTTTTCTTTAGTTTTTAAAAAATTTTCCGTATCATTTTGCTTAAAGGCCGTATGATGAGAACTATCTAAACATATTTTATAAATATCTTTACCATCTTGATAATAACGCGTCGAATAACCCGGATTAGAAACAGTAATACTAGTACAATGATTATTCTTAGTAACTTTATAAGCATAAATATAAGATTTTTCAATATAAGATTTTAAGGGTAAACAAAAAGGAAATAAGAAGAAAGGATAATGACACGCAATAACTAAGTTGTGAGCTTTAATTTTTAGGCCATCACCAAAACAGAGATAACCATCTCCTTGTTTTTTTATCTTAGTAATTCTAGTTTGTTCATAAATTAGTTTATTTTTAAGAATCTTCTTAAGTCCATTTAAATATTTAATGGGATTAAAGACATAAGTATCATTAACTTGTAAAGACCTATTTTTAGCATCTAATTGGACAGGAATATGATTGCGCTCAAAAAATTCTTTTTCTTTAATAAGTTTTTCATAATCTTCTTCTTTAGGAGCATCTAAAAAAGCAGTTACTTCTTCTAAATCACAAGCAATTTTTTCGTTATTAATAATATCTTTTAATAAATTAATAGCTGTTAGTTGGGATTTTAAATAAAGTTTGGCTGTTTCATAGTTAGTATTTTTTTGAATCTCCGTATAAATAGCTCCTTGTAAATAGGTAATTTTCCCGGTCGTATTACTAGTAACTCCACACCCAATGGTACCAGCTTCAACTAAACAAACTGATTCTACCTCTTTTAAATAATAAAGAGTCGTTAAACCAGTGATACCACCCCCAATAATTAGAGTATCTATTTCTAAATCTTTAGTTAATTTAGCAAAATGCTCTTGACTTTGATACTTACTCCATAAACTCATGTTACTCACCATTTATAGGGTGAGAAAATTTGCGAAAAATATGCTAAGGACTATATTTTTTAATTAAAGTTTCTGCCACTTTTAAGCCATCTACGGCACTCGTCATAATTCCTCCCGCAAATCCTGATCCTTCACCACAAGGATAGATACCTTTGATATTAGCTTCAAATGATGAATCTCTTAAAATACGGACTGGAGAAGAAGTTCTACTTTCCACGCCACTTAAAATGGCATCACCAGTATCAAAATTTTTTATTTTTTGACCAAACACTACAATAGCTTCTTTTAATGCTTCATTAATACTAGGAGGAAATAATTCATTTAAATTAGTTAGCGTAAAATCACCTTTATGTTCTGGTTTTATTTTGCCTAAAGATGATGAGGGTTGATTTTTTTGATAATCTTTATATAGTTGAATAGGTACTTTACCCTTACCTAACTGATAAGCTTTTGCTTCTAATTTTCTTTGAAAATCTATACCTGCTAAAGCCTCTGAACCAAAATCTGCACTATTTACCGTCACAACTATGGCACTATTAGCATTTTTACTATCGCGTTTTTGATTACTCATACCATTAATAGCTAATCTATTTTTTTCACTACTAGCATTCACGACATAACCACCGGGACACATACAAAACGAATAGACACCCCGGTTATTTTTAGCTTGATAAGTTAGTTTATAAGAAGCAGGAGGCAAGATATTAGCATATTCACCATACTGACTTTCGTTAATATCTTGTTGTAAATGCTCGATTCTTAAACCCACCGCGAATGGTTTGGAAACCATGGCTAAACCATTTTTAGCTAACATTTCTAAAGTATCGCGGGCACTATGACCAATGGCTAAAATTAAATTTTGACAAGGAACTATTTTTTGATGATTAATTTCAATAGCTTGTAAACTACCCTTATCGACAACAATATTAGTTAGACAACTATCGTAGTGAATCACTCCTCCTAACTTAATAATTTCTTTTCTCATATTGACAATTATTTCCCGTAACCTATCGGTACCAATATGAGGTTTTTGAACATACTGAATTTCGGGATCTGCTCCCAATTTAACAAACGTTTCTAAGACTTTTTGATTACGAAAATTAGGGTCTATTGTCAAAGTATTTAACTTTCCATCAGAAAATGTTCCGGCGCCACCTTCCCCAAATTGGACGTTACTATTTTCATTTAATATACCTTGATTCCAAAACTTTTCCACTGTTGCGACTCTTTTTTCAATTGGTTCTCCGCGTTCAATTAACACCGGATGATAACCTAATTCTGCTAATAAATAGGTAGCAAACAAACCTGCCGGTCCACTACCGACGATTATAATGGGATTAACTAATTTTTCAATCCCACATTTGGGATAAACATATTCTTCATGCGGAGTTTTAAAAATATCTTGATTACGACTACGACTTAATATTTTCGCTTCGGAAAGACATTCCACATCTATTTCGTATATATACATAATTTGCTTACGATTGCGAGCATCAAGAGATTGCTTATGAATTTTCATCTTAATTATATCATCTAAGGCAATACCTAATTTTTGGGCTAATTTATATTTGATATGATCTAAAGTATTTTCTTTAATACTAACCTTTACTTGTCTTACTCTAATCATTTTTTAAAGCCTCTCCTGCTAAAATACCACTTATCCAAGCAAAACCGAGATTATAGCCACCACAATCACCATCGACATCTAATAACTCGCCCACCACATATAATCCTTTCACTTTTAAAGATTCCATCGTCTTAGGATTTATTTCTTGTAAAGATACGCCGCCACTACATACTTGGGCAGAAGTAAAATCATTAGTTTTAGCTACTGGTACTCGGTGACTAACTATTAGTTTAGCTAGACTATCTTTTTGCTTATTGGTTAATTCTGAAAAAGAAAGAGAGTTAGAAATATTAGCTAGATGTAAAAATAAATAAACTAATTTATAAGGTAAAATACCATCAAATAATTGATCAATATGACGATTTAGTAATTTAGCATTTCTTTCTTGCAACCAATTTAATAAATCAGTTTCATTTTGAATATGTAAGTCAGCCATAAAATTAAGGATAATTTCATAATTTTTATTGTGAGCTAAACCTTTGGCAATTTGACCACTTAAATTAAAAACACAAATACCACTAAGGCCATAATCTGTTAGTTGAACTTCCCCTTGTTCTTTCCGGACTAACTTACCATCTTCTACTAATGTAAGGGTAGCATCGACGCGAATCCCATTCCATTCCTTGTAATAATTAGAGACTCCAAAAACTTGTGTTAAACTAGGTAAAACGGGAATAATGGTATGTCCTAAACTAGCAAGTAACGTATAGCCATTGCCATCAGAACCAGTATGAGAAGTAGCTTTAGAACCCGTGGCCATAATAACATAATCACTTTGATAAACATTATTTTCAGTATAAACTAAAAATTGCGAGTTCCTTTTTTCTATTTTCGTAACTAAACTATCGGTCATAATAGGGATATCTAAAGCTTTAATCTCGTTCATCAAAATGGCTTTCATACTTACTGCTTGCATGGAATAGGGATAATAATAACCATTTTTTATTTTCGGAATTAATCCTAAACTCGTAAAAAATTTCATTACTTTAGCTTGATTTTCGCTCGAAATATAATCTTGCAAGTTACTACTACTTGATGAATGATAATGACTTATATCTTGATCTTCATTCCAATAATTACAATGACCATTCCCAGTCATAACTAATTTTTTTCCACTTGTCTTATTTCTTTCTAGCACCATTACTTCTAAATGACGACGTTTAGCACAAATAGCAGCGGTTAAGCCAGCAGCACCTGCTCCCACAATAATAACTTTTGTCATTTCCTCACCATCGTTATTATATCAAATAATTACTTAAATGCTTCTTTTATTTAATTTATAAGAATCTTCTTCGCTAGCTAATAAGTTAGAATCATTAATTTCTTCATCAAAACCACAAATAGCTAATTGATTTTGTAAATATCTTATTTGCTCTTGATACATTTTGGCTACTAAATTAAGGCGTTGAAATTCTTGTAAAATATGATCTATTTCTTTTTGACAAAACATTATTTCTTGATTTAATTCTTGAATATATTCTATAAAATGGATATTTTCTTCATTCATAGTTAATTTATTTTCTAGACCATTTAATAAAAAATTATTTACTTGTTCTCTTGTCATCATATAGCCGCAATTAACTTCTGCTCTTACTATATCTAATAATTGCGATTTTTTTTCATTTTTAATAGGAAGACATACCAAAGCATAAAGTTGTTCTCTATTTATTTTATTAATGGGAAATTCATTTACTCTTTTAAAAATATCTAATTGCTGAGAAGATAATATATAACTTAAAAATTTAATATTGTATTTATTAGTTAAATAAGAAACGTCGTAGTAAGATAAATAAAGTCTAGGTATACATTTCTGATTATCATAAATGACCAAGATTTCACCCCTTTTTGTTATCTCTATATGTTATACAGTTAATAATAAAAATATGAATATTAACGCATAATTTCTTTATATGATATAATTAATTTAAGAGATGAGATGAATTTATGGATCAAGAAAAAATCGGTCAATTTATTAAAAAGTTACGAAAAGATAATCATTTATCTCAACAAGAATTTGCCAAACGCTTAGGAGTTTCTTTTCAAGCAGTTAGTAAATGGGAAAATGGTAAAAATATGCCCGATATTTCAACATTAAAAGAAATTAAAAAACAATTTCACGTTCCGATTGATGAGATTTTAGGTGGCGTCGAAGCCAAAGATAGTCATAACAAAAAATATTGGTTTCTAGTTATTTTCTTAACCCTTATTATTATGGGTTTAATTATATTTATTCTCTTTTATTTTAAAAGTACTAATCAACTTAATAATAAATTTAAATTTAATGAAGTTACTTCTACGAATACCGATTTTAAAGTTTCCGGTAATGTCGTAAAAACTAATGATCGAACTTCCCTTATTATTAATCGCGTTTTTTATACTAAAGAAGATGAAAATATTAAATACTCAGAACTTAATTGTAATTTATATGAAGAAAAAGAAAATAAAAAAAATAAGATAACTACTTGTGATAATGGCTACGATTTAACACTTTCTGAATACTTACAAAATCTTAAAATTCGAATGGATCACTATACAGAGAATTGTCCTATGTTTACAGAAACTAAGATGTATATCGAAATAAATGCTCAAAGTAATAATAAAACTGTTATTTATAAAATTCCGATTGAAATTGATGATACTGATTGTGATTAAAAAATTCAACTCTTGGTTGAAACTCATTTTCAACTACTACTCTATTTTATCTTCCGGTTATTTGTTATAAAATCTTCTTAAGGAGGGAGTTTGTGAAGAAGTTAGTAAAAATAGAAGGCATTTATTGTGAAGAATGTAAACACAAAATAAAGGCTGCATTACTAAAAAATGACCAAGTACAAAGTGTGAAAATCAAAAATAATATTGCTACTATTTATGGTACTTCTAATTTAAAGAATAAAGATATTATTAAAATAATTAATGATTTAGATTACTTTACCAAAGATGAATACATTAAAGATGACGAAGAGGAAATTAATCCTCGAATCAAATTATACGAGTTTTTAATTATTGCTATTTTATTTATTTTAATTAGTTTCGTAATATCTAAAATATTTGGTTATAATATTTTTAATGTCATTCCAACAATAGATAGTAATATTACTTATGGCATGTTATTTTTAACAGGATTATTTACTAGTATACATTGTCTAAGTATGTGTGGAGCCATTCACTTAACTGCTATCTATAGTGAAAAAAATAATATTAAAAAACCTCTATTTTATAATTTAGGACGTTTAATATCGTATACTTGTTTAGGAGGGTTAGTTGGTTTTGTCGGTCATGTTTTAGAAATTAATGATACTTTCAAAGGTATTATTATCATCATCGCTTCGATTATCATGCTTTTAATGTCTTTGAAATTATTAGGTATAATTGACTTTAAACCTTTGTGTCTAAAAAATAAAAAGATAAAAACTGATAATGCTTTTTTATTAGGACTTTTAAATGGTCTTATGCCTTGTGGTCCCCTCCAAGCAATGCAAGTATATGCCCTATCCACTGGTTCAGCTCTTAAAGGAGCTTTAGCAATGTTTCTATTTTGTTTAGGAACAATCCCGTTAATGATGGCTATTGGTATCTTATTTAATATCTTAAAAGGAAAATGGAAAATTATTGTTAATAAAATAGCTGCTGTACTGGTATTTTTATTATCACTTATCATGCTCAATCGGGGCTTACGAGCTTTAAATATTGATCTATTTAAAAATTATAATGAGCAAGATTATCTAGTCGCCCAAATTTCTAATAACGAACAAATAGTAGAATTTGATTTAGATTATAATAATTATCAAGATATAATTGTCGAAGAAAATAAACCGGTCAAAATTATTATTCATGTTGCTGAAGATAAATTAACTGGTTGTAATTATAAAATTATGATGAGAGATTTTAATATCGAACAAGAATTAGTAGTTGGTGATAATATTATTACCTTTACACCCACTAAAGTAGGAACATACCAATATACATGTTATATGGATATGATTAAAAATAATATTAAAGTTGTTCCCAACTTAGCTAAATATCAAAAGTAGGAGGAAAAAATGCAAAAAGTAATTTTAAAAATAGAAGGAATGAGTTGTTCGGCTTGTTCTAACCATGTTCAAAAATACTTAAATAAACAACCAGGAATTATTGATGTTACCGTTAATCTCGTTCTAGGGACTGCCCTAGTATTTTATGAAGATGACATAAGTATCGATACCATTGGTAAATATATTAATGATTCTGGTTACAAATATGGAGGTATTTATAACGAACGCGAAGAAAATAAAAAAGATCATAAAATACTTTATCTTATTTTACTAGCTATTTTAATGGTTATTATTATGTATATCTCAATGGCTCATATGCTCCATCTACCAATTATTTCTTTCTTAAATATGATGACTAATCCTTCAGGTTATGCCATAACTTTAGGTATACTTACTATCCCCTATCTTATTTATGGAAGAGATATTCTAAAGAATGGTTTAAAAAATTTAATCCATAAATCTGCTAATATGGATACGTTAGTAACTTTAGGAGTATTAGTTAGTTTTATCTATAGTTTTATCAATTTAATTTTAATTTTATTGGGACACTCTAATTATGTAGAAAATTTATATTTTGAATCAGTTTGTATGATTATTCTATTTATTAAATTAGGTAGAATTATTGATTATAATAGTAAAGAAAAAACTAAAGAAGCTATTAAAGAATTAGTGCAAGTAACACCTGAACAAGCTTTATTAAAAACTAAAAATACAGAAAAGATAATTACTATTGATGAAGTAAAACCGGGAGATACATTAATTGTAAAACCAGGTATGAAAGTAGCAGTAGATGGAAGTATTATCAAAGGTTCAGCACATTTTGACGAATCATTTATCACTGGAGAATCTAAACCGGCGAAAAAAGAAAAAGGCGATAAAATTATGGCAGGAAGTATTGATTATGATGGTCATGTTTTGTATAAAGCCGAAAAAATTGGACCGAAGTCAACTATCTCCGAAATGGTTCATTTAGTAATTAATGCTACTAATTCGAAAATGCCCATCTCTCGTATTGCTGATAAAGTAAGTTCAATCTTTGTTCCTATCATTATGATAATTGCCATTCTTACTTTTATAGTCTATCTTATTATGGGAAGTCCATTTAACGAAGCTCTTATTCATATGGTAACCGTTTTAGTGGTCGCTTGTCCTTGTGCTTTAGGTCTTGCTACGCCACTTGCTATTGTCGTTTCAATCGGTACTTGTGCTAAAGAAGGAATCTTAATTAAATCCAGTGAAACTTTAGAAATAGCTTCCCATATTGATACGATAATATTTGATAAAACTGGGACATTAACATATGGAAAATTACAAATCAATAAATTTTATAATTATTCTCCCTACTCTGATAAAGAACTTTTAAATATTGTTGCTAATATAGAAAATAATTCCTCTCACCCTATAGCTAACGCTTTTAAAAGCTACCAAACCAAAGAATTATTAATCGAAAATTATCAAGAAAAATCAGGTTTAGGAATTACTGCAACAATCGATAATAAAAAATACGCTTTAGGAAATAGAAAAATTTTAGCTAATATTAAAAATACTTATCAGCAAGAAGAAGAAAAATTAGCTAACGCCGGCAATAGTATTATTTATATTTTAGAAGATAATAAAATAATTGGTCTTCTCGGAATAAAAGATACTATTAGACCGGAAGCTAAACAGACTATTCAATCTTTAACTAAATTAGGAATAAATATAATTATGCTGACTGGTGATAATGCTTTAACAGCTAGTATTATTGGCAAAGAATTAGGAATTAAAAATATTGTTTCTGAATGTCTACCGACTGATAAAACTAAATATATTGAAAATTTACAGAATGAAGGTAAAAAAGTAGCTATGGTCGGAGATGGTATTAATGATGCGCCATCTTTAGCAACTGCTTTAATAGGTATTAGTTTTAAAGGTAGTACCGATATTGCCACTAATTCAGCCAATGTAATTATTACTACTAATAGTCTAGAAGAAATTATTAAATTTCTACAAATGGGAAAAAGAACTTTAAAAAATATTAAACAAAATTTATTTTGGGCATTTTTTTACAACATATTAATGATACCAATAGCATGTGGCGTCTTTGAAAACTTAGGTTTAAAAATAAATCCAATGATTGCCAGTGCAGCCATGATGTTATCAAGTTTATGTGTAGTATTTAATGCCTTAAGATTAAAGAAAGTTGGTGGCCAATGAAAATAGTTATTAAAGTTATTATTTGTTTATTTTTATTTTCTTTAACTGGTTGTGAAAGTACTACCAAACAAGATAGTATAGCTCCTGCTCCCGCTGGTTTAAGAGAAATAACTGGCAAAATATACCAAGCCAAGTTAAATAAAGATGGTAATATTGTTATCGATAAAGATAAAATTACGACAGAAGTAAGTTACTATAGTTATGAATATGAAAATGTTATTATTAGTTTACTCGCTGTTAAAGATGAAGATGGTAATAATCATGTAGTAATAAATACTTGTCAATCTTGTGGGGGATCACCTTATGCTTATTTTGTTCAAGTTGATGACAAGATTCAATGTCAAAATTGCGGCAATACCTTTTTAATTCGAAATCTTGATAATCTCGTAGTAGATGGTTGTAATCCTATCGATATTAAAAATATCGAAGAAAAAGACGAAACATTTATTATTGATCATGAAGAACTAGAACAATACAAAGATAAATTTGAAAACTGGCAAGGGCCAAAAAAATAAATGAAATATTTCTTAATTTAAACACTAAAAAAGTATCAACTTCTTTGAAATTGGTACTTTTTATTAAAACTTGGACAAATTTTCTAATGGTGCCATTGACGTAGCTTTTATCTACCATTGTAAGAATCAATCATCGTTATTATTATAACATAAATTTAAAAGAAAAGTAACCCTTTCGAGTTACTTTTCTTGCCTGAGGGATCCCGTACTTAACATACGATTAGAACATTCGCACATAATGTGCTTGGTTCGATACACCTCAAAGGTCTTCTAATAGTATTGTACTACTTTTTTACGAATTTACAACTGATTTTTCTGGCTTTTCTAATTTTGCTTCATTTTGGCTGTTTTTTGTTCAAGTTGCTTTAATGTGGGATTACTTCCAAATAATTTAAAGGGAAATAAGGGAAATTTTGAAATATTATGAGTATAGCATCACTAATATTAGATATTATAGGAATGTTGGTTTCTTTAACTATTTTTAAAGATTTAAGTATAATACTATGTATATTGACTTTAGTATTAGGAATTATTTCGATAGTTAGAAAGAAAAATAAAGGAATGGCAATAGCTGGAGTAATTTTTGGAGTAAAAAAACAAAAAGCCTTGTAAATACTGGCTTTTTAATTGCATTATGGTGCCGATTGACAGAATTGAACTGTCCTCTGATGCTTACCATGCATCTGTACTGCCACTGTACTAAATCGGCATGATAAAATCATATCATAAATTAAAAAAAAAGCAACTATAGAAATAGACTCCAAACAAGATGCAAAATAAAACAGATACTAATTCCTATAATTGTTGGTAAAATAAAACCAATTATACTCCACTTTAAACTTCCGGTTTCTTTTTTAATAGTTAATAATGTCGTTGAACAAGGAAAATGAAATAAAGTTAGAAAAATAAAATTAATTGCAGTAAAAATTGTCCAGCCATGATCAACTAATATTTCTTTTAAAGCAGCTAAACTTTCATAAGCCATTAAACTATTGGCAGATAAATAACCCATTAATAAAACTGGAATAACAATTTCATTAGCTGGAAAACCTAGTAAGAAGGCAATAATTATCATCCCATCTAAACCAAGTAAAGAACCAAAAGTATTTAATTTTTCTGCTAAAAAAGCTAAAATACTTACATCATTAATTTTAACATTAGCCACTAAAAATAATAGACACCCGGCTGGAATAGCTATAGTAATAGCTCTTCCTAGAACAAATAAAGTCCGATCTAAAATAGAACGAGTAATAACACTTAAAAACTTAGGACGACGATATGGGGGTAATTCTAAAACAAAACTAGATGGATAACCTTTTAAAAGAGTTTTAGATAATAATTTTGATACCAATAAAGTTACTAAAATGCCAATTACAATAACTATAGTTAATAATAATGCACTTAAAATCGTAGAAAGTAATCCCCCATTTTTAGGAACTAAAAACATACTAATCATAGCAATAATTGTAGGAAACCTACCATTACAAGGAACAAAAACATTGGTTAAAATCGCTATTATCTTTTCTCTTTTCGAATCAATAATTCTTGTTCCAGTAACCCCTACGGCATTACAACCAAAACCCATTAACATTGTTAAACATTGTTTACCACAAGCATTACATTTAGAAAAAGCATAATCCATATTAAAAGAAATTCTCGGTAGAAAACCATAATCTTCTAAGATCGTAAATAAGGGAAAAAAGATAGCCATTGGGGGTAGCATTACCGCAATTACCCAGGTTACAGTTTTATAAATACCAAATACTACTAAATCAGTAATAAATTTAGGAATAGCTAAAAAATTAAATAATGATAATAATTTCTCTTCCCCAAAATGAAAGAAAGAAAATAACATTTGCGAGGGATAATTAGATAAAGAAATAGTAATCCAAAGAATTAAAAATAATAATAAAATCATAATTGGTATCCCCAATTTTTTACTCGTAATAATTTTATCTAGAGCTCGATCTTTTTTATCATAATCAGCATCTTGATAAACAACTACTTCTTTGGCAATATCTTTAGATTTAGCAATAATTGTATTGACGATTTCATCTTTTACTAAATCATCTTTTTTTTCTAATTTTCTTAAATCTTGATAACGATTTTCTTTAGATAACTTTGATTCTATCTTGTCACTATAAACTACTTGATAACTTTCTTTTTCTTGATAAGATATTATTTCTTCGACTAATTCTTTTAAGCCTTTTTTATTTCTAGCATCTGTTAAAACTACAGGAACTTGTAAAATACTAGCTAACTTTTTACTTTGAATAAATATTTTCTTTTTCATAGCTTCATCAATTAAATTTAAACAAAGAATTACATGATTAGTTATTTCTAAAGTTTGTAAAACTAAATTTAAACTTTTTTCTAAACATACGGAATCACAAACAATAACAATTAAATCATAATTTTTTTGTTCAATATAATTTTGGGTTACCATTTCTTCTTCAGAAGATGATAATAAAGAATAAGTTCCCGGTAAATCAGTAATTTCTATTCTATAATTTTGAAATTGACAAATACCCGTGGCTAAATCTACTGTCTTCCCTGTCCAATTACCAGTATGTTGTTTTAAACCAGTTAAAGCATTAAAAACTGTACTTTTACCAACATTAGGATTGCCAATTAAACCAACACGTACTTTATTCAATTGCATCCACCTCAATTAACTTGCTATCTTCATTGCGGATAGCTAAAACCATACTATTGACTTTAAAGGCTTTGGGATCACCAAAGGGGCTTATTAATACACAGGTTAATACACTTCCTGGCACAATTCCTAAATCTTGAAATCTTCTATGAATGACTCCTTTGGAATATAATTTTTTAACAATACATTTTTGATCTAATTTTAATTCCGATAAGGTCATATAAAACACCCACTTTTCTAAGGGTATTATATGAAAAAAAATAAGGATGGTACTGGTTTAAAGCCTAAAAAAAGAAAAGAAGGAGGGAAAAAATATGAATACTAATTTTCCTCCTAATATCCACCCTACAACTTACAATTTAATAGCTATTGCAGTAGGTATTCTTTTAGTTAATGATTTAAATGCTAATGAACAAAACTCATTAGGAAACTGGTTACTACTTTTAGGACAATATTTAGCTACTAATGCCGCCCAACAACAATTAATAGAATCAAGAATTCAAAATGAAAATATAAATATTAATAGTAAAAAAAGTAAAAGTGGTTATGGTCCTTACGATGAAACCAACAAAAGTAATCAAAATCAACGTCCAGAAGTAGAATTTTTAATTGATGCAGTACAAAAAATAACTCAAGAATTAGAAGAAATAAAAAATCAATTAGGAGAAAATGAGTAGATACGAGATATTTACACGTCCTAAAAATAATGACTTTCATACATTATTAATAAAGGAGGTAAATATGAATTGTAATAATAATCCAGCTTATCAAAGAGCTGTACAATTAGTAAATCAATATGAACAAAATTATAAATCTAGTGGTTGTTGTTGTGGAAGATTTGCTGGTGGCATAACTGGACCAACGGGACCAACAGGACCTGCAGGTGGACCAACGGGTGCTACTGGTCCAACGGGATCTACGGGACCTACAGGGCCTACCGGACCAATAGGACTTACCGGATTAACAGGAGTAACTGGGGCTACAGGAGCAACCGGTGCTACTGGACCTACAGGGCCAACTGGACCAATTGGAGAAAC